>JANRJB010000401.1:0-8437 GCA_033764265.1 Rhodospirillaceae bacterium
AGGACCGGCACCCATGGCTGAGTTCTGGACCGGATATCTGCTGCCGTTCCTGTGGATCCTGGGCAAGATCCTGCTGTTCGTCGTGCCGCTGTTGATCGGCGTGGCTTACCTGACTTACGCCGAACGCCGCATCATCGGCGCTATGCAGCTGCGCAAGGGCCCCAACGTTGTGGGTCCGTTCGGCCTGCTGCAGCCGTTCGCCGACGCGGTCAAGCTGCTGACAAAGGAAACCGTGCTGCCGACCGGCTCGAGCCCGGTGGTGTTCCTGCTCGCGCCCATGATCACCTTCTCGCTGGCGATGGTGGCCTGGGCGGTCATTCCGGTGGATGAGGGTTGGGTGATCGCCGACATCAACGTCGGCATCCTCTACCTGTTCGCGGTGTCCTCTCTGGGCGTTTACGGCATCGTCATGGCCGGCTGGGCGTCGAACAGCCGCTATGCCTTCCTGGGCGCCATGCGCTCGGCCGCGCAGATGGTCAGCTACGAGGTCTCGATCGGCTTCGTGATGATCTCGGTGCTGCTCACGGCCGGCACGCTCAACCTGTCGGGCATCGTCACCGCGCAGCAGGGCATGTGGTTCTTCATTCCCCACTTCCCGATGTTCGTGCTGTTCTTCGTCTCGGTGCTGGCCGAGACCAACCGCCACCCGTTCGACCTGCCCGAGGCGGAGTCCGAACTGGTGGCCGGCTTCATGACCGAATACTCGTCGATGGCGTTCGCGCTGTTCTTCCTGGGCGAGTACGCCAACATGATCATGATGTCGGGCATGGTGACCATCCTGTTCCTGGGCGGCTGGCTGCCGCCGCTCGACATGGCGCCGTTCACGTGGATTCCCGGCGTAGTGTGGTTCGCGCTCAAGGTGTCGTTCTGCCTGTTTGTGTTCATCTGGGTGCGCGCGACGTTTCCGCGCTACCGCTACGACCAGCTGATGCGGCTGGGCTGGAAGGTGTTCCTGCCGCTGTCGCTCGCCTGGCTGGTGTTGACGGCGGGCGTGCTGGTCTATACCGGCCGCGTGCCGGCCTGACGGGGAGGGGACTGCGACATGGCGTTCATCGATCGCACCGCGCGCACGTTCCTGTTGTGGGAACTGGCCCAGGGCATGTGGCTGACCCTGAAGTACATGTTCGCGCCCAAGGTCACCGTGAACTACCCGTACGAGAAGGGCCCGCTGTCGCCCCGCTTCCGCGGCGAGCACGCGCTGCGCCGCTACCCCAACGGCGAGGAACGCTGCATCGCCTGCAAGCTGTGCGAGGCGATCTGCCCGGCCCAGGCCATCACCATCGAGGCCGAGCCGCGCGCCGACGGATCGCGCCGCACCACGCGTTACGACATCGACATGACCAAGTGCATCTACTGCGGCTTCTGCGAGGAAGCCTGCCCGGTCGACGCGATCGTCGAAGGCCCGAACTTCGAGTTCGCCACCGAGACGCGCGAGGAACTGCTCTACAACAAGGACAAGCTGCTCGCCAACGGCGACCGCTGGGAGAAGGAACTCGCCAAGCGGCTCGAACTCAACGCGCCGTACCGGTGATCCGATGATCGTCGCCTCGCTCGCCTTCTACCTATTCGCCGCAATGGCGGTGATCGGCGCGCTCAACGTCGTGTTCCAGCGTAATCCGGTTCACTGCGTGCTGTGGCTGATCCTGACGTTCTTCAACGCCGCCGGGCTGTTCGTGCTGTTGGGCGCCGAATTCGTCGCCATGATCCTGGTGGTGGTCTACGTCGGCGCGGTGGCCGTGCTGTTCCTGTTCGTGGTCATGATGCTCGATATCAACACGGCCATGATGCGCGAAGGGTTCCTGAAATACCTGCCGATCGGCGCGGTGATCGGCCTGATCTTGCTGGTGGAGCTGGCGGTGGTGTTCGCCGGCTGGGCGATGGCGCCGCAGTCCGAGGCGTTGCGCCTGGCTCCGGCGCCCGACGGCGTCAGCAACACCGAGGCGATCGGCAACATTCTCTACACCCAGTATTTCTACCTGTTCCAGGCCTCGGGCCTGGTGCTGCTGGTGGCGATGATCGGCGCCATCGTGCTGACCCTGCGCCGCCGTCCGGGCGTGCGCAAACAGGACATCGACGTCCAGGTCAAGCGCCGCCGCGAGGACACGCTGGAAGTGGTCAAAGTGCCGGTCGGCAAGGGGCTGGCATGATCGACGGCGGCGTCCTCCAGATCGGCCTGGCGCACTATCTCACCGTCGGCGCGATCCTGTTCACCATCGGCGTGTTCGGCATCTTCCTCAACCGCCGCAACCTGATCGTGATCCTGATGTCGATCGAGCTTTTGCTTCTGGCGGTCAACGTCAACCTGGTGGCGTTCTCGTCGTTCCTGAACGACCTCGCCGGGCAGATCTTCACCATGTTCGTGTTGACGGTGGCCGCGGCGGAAGCCGCCATCGGGCTCGCCATCGTCGTCGTCTTCTACCGCAATCGGCGCTCGATCGCGGTCGAGGACATCAACCAGATGCGAGGCTAGCGCGCCGTGGATTACGCCGCCGTCTTCCTGCCGCTCTTGGGCGCGGCCATCGCCGGCTTCTTCGGCCGCCTGATCGGCGACCGCGCGTCGCAGATCGTCACCTGCGCCGGGCTGGGCCTGGCCGCGGCCTGCGCGGTGCCGACCTTCTTCGACGTGGCGCTGGGCGGCAACGTCCGCACCTTGCCGGTGTTCAGCTTCATCACCTCGGGCACTTTCGAGGCGGCCTGGGCGCTGCGCTTCGACACGCTCTCGGCGGCCATGGTGATGACCGTGACGTGCGTGTCGTTCCTGATCCACGTCTACGCCGTCGGCTACATGTCGCACGACGACTCCAAGCCCCGGTTCATGGCCTACCTGTCGCTGTTCACCTTCGCCATGCTGATGCTGGTGACCGCCGACAACCTGGTGCAGCTGTTCTTCGGCTGGGAAGGGGTCGGCCTAGTCTCGTACCTCCTGATCGGCTTCTGGTTCAAGAAACCGTCGGCCAACGCCGCCGCCATCAAGGCGTTCGTCGTCAATCGCGTGGGCGACTTCGGATTCCTTCTGGGCATTTTCGGCGTCTACGTGCTGTTCGACGCGGTGACGTTCGACGTGATCTTCCAGGCCGCACCGTCGAAAGCCGACGCGACCGTCAACTTCTTCTCCACCGACTGGCACGCGCTGACCATCATCTCGCTGCTCTTGTTCGTCGGCGCGATGGGCAAGTCGGCCCAGCTGTTCCTGCACACCTGGCTGCCCGACGCGATGGAGGGCCCGACGCCGGTCTCGGCCCTGATCCACGCCGCCACCATGGTCACCGCCGGCGTGTTCCTGGTGGCGCGCATGTCGCCGCTGTTCGAGTACGCGCCCGACGCGCTCACGGTCGTCACCCTGATCGGCGCCGCGACCGCGTTCTTCGCCGCCACCGTCGGCTGCGTGCAGAACGACATCAAGCGGGTGATCGCCTATTCGACCTGCTCGCAATTGGGCTACATGTTCTTCGCCAGCGGCGTCTCGGCCTACCAGGCCGGCATCTTCCACCTCGTCACCCACGCCTGGTTCAAGGCGCTGTTGTTCCTGGGCGCGGGCTCGGTGATCCACGCCATGTCCGACGAGCAGGACATGCGTCGCATGGGCGGGTTGTGGCGGCTGATCCCGTTCACCTTCGCGGTGATGGTGATCGGCAACCTGGCGCTCACCGGCATTCCGTTCTTCGCTGGCTACTATTCCAAGGACATGATCCTCGAGGCCGCCCACGCCGCCGGCACGCCGGCCGGCAGCCTGGCCTTCACGCTCGGCATCACGGCGGCGTTCCTGACCTCGTTCTATTCCTGGCGGCTGACGTTCATGACCTTCTTCGGCACGTCGCGCGCCGACCACCACACGCTCGAGCACGTCCACGAAAGCCCGCCGGTGATGACCATTCCGCTCGCCCTGCTGGCGGTCGGCGCGGTGTTCGCCGGCTTCATCGGCTACGACCTGTTAGTGGGCGAGGGCCGGGCCGAGTTCTGGGGCGCGTCGATCCGCGTGTTCGAGGCGCAGGATTCGATCGGCAAGGTGCTGGCCGAGCATCCGCCGCTGTACATCAAGTATCTGCCGCTGTTCGTCAGCGCCGCCGGCTTCGCGCTGGCCTACTACATGTACATGGCCCGGCCGACCGCGCCCGAAACGCTGCGTCGCGCCTTCCCCGGCGTCTACCAGTTCCTGCTGAACAAGTGGTACTTCGACGAACTGTACGATTTCATTTTCACCCGCAACGCCTTCCGCCTGGGCCGCTGGTTCTGGAAGGGCGGCGACACCTTCGTTATCGACGGCTTCGGCCCCGACGGCATCGCCGCCACCGTGACGCGCGCGGCCAAGCGGCTGGGCGCGGTGCAGACCGGCTACCTCTACCACTACGCCTTCGCCATGATCCTCGGGCTGGTCCTGCTGGTGTCGTGGTACGTCCTGCGCGGCGGGGCGCTTTAAGCGATGAGCACTGAACGATGACGGGCATGGCCAACTTTCTGAACGACCTGC
The DNA here is from genome assembly GCA_033764265.1 of Rhodospirillaceae bacterium. Lineage (GTDB taxonomy): Bacteria > Pseudomonadota > Alphaproteobacteria > Rhodospirillales > Rhodospirillaceae > VGEM01. The sequence goes on from JANRJB010000401.1 coordinate 4,469, forward strand.
CGATCCTGTCGGTGGTCACGTTCCTGCCCCTGGTCGGCGTGGCGATCATCCTGTCGATCCGCGGCGAGGAGGCGGTGGTCGCGCAGCAGTCGCGCCAGGTGGCGCTGCTCGTCACCGTCACCACGTTCCTGCTCTCGCTGAACCTGTGGTTCGGCTTCGACACCTCGACCGCGGCCTTTCAGTTCGAGGAACGGTTCGATTGGCTTCCCGAGTACAAGATCGCCTACCGCATGGGCGTGGACGGCATCTCGATGCCGTTCGTGCTGCTGTCGACCTTCCTGATGCCGATCTGCGTGCTGGCCAGCTGGCACGCCATCGAGAAGATGGTGCGCGAGTACATGATCGCCTTCCTGGTGCTCGAGACCATGATGGTCGGCATGTTCTGCGCGCTCGACATGGTGCTGTTCTACGTGTTCTTCGAAGGCGTGCTGATCCCGATGTTCCTGATCATCGGCGTCTGGGGCGGCGGCCGGCGCGTCTACTCGGCCTTCAAGTTCTTCCTCTACACGCTGACCGGCTCGGTCCTGCTGCTTGTCGCCATGCTGGCGATGTATTTCCAGGTCGGCACCACCGACATCCCGACCATGATGCAGGCCGACTTCCCGGTCGCCATGCAGTACTGGCTGTGGCTCGGCATGTTCGCCTCGTTCGCGGTCAAGGTGCCGATGTGGCCGGTGCACACCTGGCTGCCCGACGCCCACGTCGACGCGCCGACCGCGGGCTCGGTCATCCTGGCCGGCGTGCTGTTGAAGATGGGCGGCTACGGCTTTCTGCGGATGTCGCTGCCGATGCTGCCCGAGGCCAGCGCCTACTTCACGCCCCTGGTGTTCGCCCTGTCGATCGTGGCGGTGATCTACACGTCATTGGTCGCGCTGGTGCAGGAGGACATGAAGAAGCTGATCGCCTATTCCTCCGTCGCGCACATGGGCTTCGTCACCGTCGGCATCTTCACCGGCACCAAGCAGGGCATCGAGGGCGCCATCTTCCAGATGCTGTCCCACGGCGTGGTCTCGGGCGCCTTGTTCCTGTGCGTCGGCGTGGTCTACGACCGCCTGCACACCCGCGAGATCGGCCGCTACGGCGGGCTGGCCAACAACATGCCCAAGTACGCCTTCGCCTTCATGGTGTTCATGCTGGCCTCGGTCGGCCTGCCCGGCACTTCGGGCTTCGTCGGCGAGTTACTGGTGCTGACCGGCGCCTTCAAGGTCGACACCTGGGTGTCGCTGCTGACGGCCACCGGCGTGATCCTGGGCGCGACCTACATGCTGTTCCTGTACCGCCGCGTGGTCTACGGCGAGCTGACGCGCGACGACGTGCGCGCCATGACCGACCTGGACGCGCGCGAAGTGGCGATCCTGGCGCCGATCATCGTGGTGGTGATGTGGATGGGCATCTACCCCGCGCCGGTGCTGGACGTGATGAATGTCTCGGTCGACAACCTGCTCGAACAGTACGCCCCCGCCGCGGTGTTGCCGGCCGCCGATGCCGGCCTCGGCCCGCTGCTGGCGTGGCTGAAGTAGGGGCGGGGCCATGAACCAGACCATGACCGAAACTGCCGCCACCCAGATGGCCGACGCGATGCTGGCCAACACCATGATCGCCCTGCCGGAACTGATCCTGGCGGTCGGCGCCATGGTCCTGCTCATGGTCGGCGTGTTCCGCGGCCGGGATTCGGCCGGGCTGCTGACCGGCGGGGCCGTCGCCCTTTTCGCGGTCTGCGGCGCCCTGCTGCTGGTCGACCCACCCGCGGCCGCCGTCGCCTTCAACGGCCAGTTCGTGGTCAGCGCCTATACCACTTTCGCCAAGCTGCTGACGCTGCTGGGCGCGGCCATCGCCCTGGTCATGATCAACAGCTGGTCGCGCACCGAGGGCGTCGCCCGGTTCGAAATTCCGGTGGTGGTGGTGTTCGCCACGCTCGGCATGCTGATGATGATCTCGGCCAACGATTTCATCGCGCTGTACGTCGGCCTCGAGCTGCAAAGCCTGTCGCTGTACGTGCTGGCCGCGTTCCACCGCGCCAACCTGCGCGCCACCGAGGCCGGCGTGAAATACTTCGTGCTGGGCGCGCTGGCCTCGGGCCTGCTGCTGTACGGCGCGTCGCTGGTCTACGGCTTCGCCGGCACCACGGCGTTCGACGGCCTGGCCGCGGCCATGGCGTCGGCGAACCAGGAGTCGGTCGGCGTCATCATCGGCATCGTGTTCGTCATCTCCGGGCTGGCGTTCAAGGTCTCGGCGGTGCCGTTCCACATGTGGACGCCCGACGTGTACGAAGGCGCGCCGACGCCGGTCACGGCGTTCTTCTCGGTCGCGCCCAAGATCGCCGCGCTCGCCCTGTTCCTGCGCGTGCTGGCCGGGCCGTTCGCGCCGCTGATCGAACAGTGGCAGCAGGTGGTGATCCTGATCTCGGCCCTGTCGATGGCCTGGGGCGCGATCGCCGCCATCAACCAGAACAACATCAAGCGGCTGATGGCCTACAGCTCCATCGGCCACGTCGGCTACGCCCTGATCGGCCTGGCGGTCGGCACCACCGAGGGCGCACGCGGCGTGCTGTTCTACCTGTTCATCTACCTGTTCATGAACCTCGGCACCTTCGCCTGCATCTTGGCCATGCGCGTCAAGGGCCGGGCGGTCGAGGCGGTGTCGGACCTGTCGGGCATCGCCCGCACCAACCCCGGCATCGCATTGGCGCTGGGGGTTCTGATGTTCTCCATGGCCGGCATTCCGCCGATGGCCGGGTTCCTGGCCAAGTTCTACGTTTTCATGGCGGCGGTGAACGCCGGCCTGATCCCGCTCGCGGTGTTCGGCCTGATCGCCTCGGCCATCGCCGCCTACTACTACCTACGCATCATCAAGGTGATGTACTTCGATGCCGCCGGCGACGCGCTCGACAAGCCCGACCTGTCGACCCGGCTGATCATCGCCGCCTGCAGCATCGTCATGCTGGTCTACTTCGTGCTGCCGGCCGGCCTGGTCGGCGGGGCGGAGACCGCCGCCCGCGCCTTGTCGCTGGGCTAGGGCGTCGGGCGCCCGCACGGCCGTGTCCCACGCCCGCATCACCGTCAGCGCCGACCCGCTCGCCGTCCACCTGCCGCGCGGCTGGCGGCTGATGCGCCTGGCCGAGGCCGACAGCACCAACGCGGTCCTGCGCCGGCTGGTCGAAACCGGCGCGGAGGCCCATGAGGGCCTGGTGGTGTGGGCCGAATGGCAGACCGCCGGCCGTGGCCGCGCCGGCCGCGACTGGGTCGGCGCGCCGGGCAATCTTTACATGTCGCTGCTGGTGGCCGCGCCCATGATCGACAGCGCGCCCGCGGCCCGCGCCGCCGAACTGGGTTTCATCGCCGGGCTGGCGGTGGTCGAGGCGATCCAGACGCTGGCGCCGGCCCGCGCCCCGGATAACCTGCTTGCCTGCAAGTGGCCCAACGACGTGCTGTTCGACGGCGCGAAAGTCGCCGGCATTCTGTTGGAGAGCCTGACCGCGCCCAGCGGCGAAGCCCTGGTGGTGGTCGGCATCGGCATCAACGCCCATCCGGTCGACGTACCCAAGGCGCTTTATCCCGTCACCTCGCTGGCCGAGCGCGAGATCCGCGTCAACGCGCCGCGCCTGCTGGAGGCCGTGGTTCACGCCTTCGCCGCGCGGTTGGCCCATTGGCGGCGCGACGGCTTCGCCCCGGTGCGGGCCGAATGGCTGCGGCGGGCGGCCGGGCTGGGCCAGCTGGTCACCGTCGACCTGCCGGGCGGGCCGGTGACCGGGCGTTTCGCCGATCTCGACACCGACGGCGCGCTGGTGCTTGACGGCACTGACGGCGCGCGGCGGCGCGTGCTGGCCGGCGACCTATTGCCGCCGCCGCGCCGGTAGGACGCTGCAATGCTGCTCGCCATCGACTGCGGCAACACCAACGTCGTTTTCGCCGTGTTCGACGGCGACGACCTGCTGGGCCAGTGGCGCGCGGCCACGAAAAGCGAGCGCAC
>JANRJB010000446.1:0-13214 GCA_033764265.1 Rhodospirillaceae bacterium
CGGGCCCGGACATGACAGACTGGAAAGTTCCGTGATACTCTAATCTTGGTATCCGACCGACACCTCTTCAGGCCTATGACCGACGCCGCCAAGCAACTCTCCGCCGCAGCCATGAACCTGCTTCCCGGTGATCGCGTGGAATTGGTGGAGCAGCTGCTCGATAGTCTGGACGTGCCCGACGCCGCCATCGACCGGCTGTGGGCCAAAGAAGCCGAAGACCGCCTGGCGGCTTTTCGACGCGGCGAACTTGCTGCCATGCCTCTCGCCGTCGCGCTGGCTAAGCACAACCGCTCATGACGATGCGGCTGCTGGCCGCTGCACGCGATGAGTTGGACAGCGCGATCTCCTGGTACAACGCCCAAGGGCCCGGGCTGGGCGATGCTTTCCTGTCCGAAATACTGAAGACATTCAGGCTGATCGAACAACATCCGCGCGCCTGGCATCCGCTGACGGCCGCGGTCCGGCGATGTCGGCTGGCGCGCTTTCCTTACGGCGTGATCTACGCGGTTGAGAACGGCGAGATCGTCGTCTTGGCGGTCGCCCACCTGCATCGCGCGCCGGGATATTGGAACGAGCGGCTGCCTGCCAAGTCCTGAGATTCGATTGCTGCCCGCGCAAAGACGAAAACGCCCCGGACCAGGGGTTCGGGGCGTTGCGTTGACGGGTGTTGGCGGCTCAGCGGTTCTTTTTCTTGCCCGGCTTCAGGTGGCTGTGGGCGCCGCCGGCGGGATGGCTGTGGCTGGTGCCGTCCTCGTGCATGTGGATGCCGCTGTCGTAGTCGGTCGGCTGGTAGGTGTCGTCCGGATATTCGAAGTCGTGCGGCAGATGGTTGTGTTCGTGCGTCAGGATCCACTTGTAGAGCGCGGGCTTCATGCGCGCGAGCTTGGCGGCGGCGCGGCTGTGGTTTTCCTCGGGCGACGAGAACGGGTCGTGGTGGAAGTAGTTGTGCAGGTCGCCGTCCGTACGACCGATCGCCAGGATGCCGAGGTCGGACTTGAAGCAGCCGTGGTTGATGTAGGCCGGACGGTAGAAGTAGCCGCCGGTCGGCAGATCGCCAAACTGCATCATCCAGGAGGTGCCCCAGATGTGGTAGGCCTCTTCCGCCACGTCGTGATAGCTGATGTTGTCCTGCCAGAACCCCGGCGTCATGCAGTAGAGGAACGTCATGCCGAAGGTCTTGGGGTCGAGGTGCAGGATTTTCAGCAGGCACCCGGGCGCGGTCTGCGGGAACAGGGTCGGCACCTGCCAGTCGAGGCCTTCGTAGGACTGGATGATCTTGAGCTGCTGCGACTTGTCGGCCTTGTCGTGGTCGGCGTCGGCTTCCTGGAAGCTGGGCGGACCGAAGTTGTAGAACGCCAGGCACAGCGCGCCTTCGTCGGTGGACATCGCCGGCAGGTGCGTGCCCGACGGCGCGAAGATGTAGGTGCCTTTCACGTACTTCTTGCCGCCGATCATGAGATGGCCATCCTGAATGAACAGCTCCATCTCGGAATAGCTGAAGCCCGGCGGCTGCTTGAAGCCGGCGTCGTACTGCACGGTCATGGTGCAGGCGCCGTTCTCCTTGTCGATCGACAGCATCTTGTACTGGATGCCCTTGCGGAAGCCGGGCAGCGCGAGTTTCTTGAATCCGACGTCGCGGTCGACGAACGGCTCGATATGCGGACGGGGCATGGCGGTGCGTTTCCCTGATGACTCTGCGGACGGCGGTTAGAACACGACCTGGAGCGGGCGGCCGTCGCGCGGGCGCACCTCGTTCTTCGGAATCGCGCGGCGGATGCCGGCGTGAACGTGGAAGCCGCGGGTCTGGATGCGCTGCAGGAAGTCCGCCACCCACTTCTCGCGCTGCGGGGTGAGCGCCTCCATTTCCTGCACGATCTTCTTGTAGCGGTCGACCTGTTCGGCCAATTCCTGCTTGACCCAGGCGGCTTCTTCCTTGGTCATCTTCGGGCGCAGGTTGCCGCGGATGGTGGTACTGCCGAGCGTCACGTGTCCCTCCCTCTGAAACGTTCGTCGTCCGTCACTTTTTATAGGCCGACCGGCGATGCCGGAAAAGCCTTCTCCGGTCTTTACAAGCCCAGAAACACCATTGCTGCGCCGCACGCGGCGACCGCGGTGCCGGCCAGGGTATGGGCGTGGCGCTCAACCGCCGCGAACGACACCACGCTGAGGCCGGCCAGACCGGCGAACACCACCGCCAGCATGGTGGCGATGGTGGCCAAGCCGAACACCCCGGCCACGAACGCCACGCCCGCCCAGCTGTGGGCCGAGGCCGGCACCATCAACAGCGGGATCAGCGGTTCGCACGGGCCCAAAACAAACACGGTGAACAGCACCCACGGCGTCAGATTGACCGACCGCGGCGAGTCGTGGACGTGGACATGCCCGCCGCGATGGTCGTGGCCGTGAGCGTGGGCGGTGCCGTCGGCGTGGACGTGGGCGTGGCTATGGGCCCGGCCGGTTTGCGACCGCCGCCAGCCCCACGCCGCGTAGGCCAGCCCGAAGCCCATCAGCGCCCAGGCCGCCAGCTCGCCGCGCACGCTTTCGATCAACTCCATCTGGCCGACCGCCAAACCAATGCCGATCCCGACCGCGCCGAGGGCCACCGAACCGGCGACATGCCCCAGGCCGCACAGCGTGGTCACGGCGGCGATCCGGGTCCGGCTCCAGGCGCGCGCCCGGCCCAGCACGATGAACGGCAAATAGTGGTCGGGCCCCAGCAGGGTGTGCACGAAACCGATCGACGCGGCGGTTGCCGCCAGCACCAGAAGTTCGGACTCCACCGCCATCCCCGCATCCCCTTGACGGCGTCGACCCTAGGGGGATTCACACCGTGCATCAAGCCGCGGGTGGCGTTTGATTTTTGTCAAACCCGCGACGATCACGCGAGATCGCCGCCCACCTTCACCACCGCGCGGCCCAGGACGGCGCGCGCTTCCAGCCGGGCGTGCAGGTCGGCCACCTGCTCCAGCTCCACGGTTTCGGAGATCGGCGCCTGCCACGCCCCGGTCGCCACGGCGTCGATGATGGCGCGATCGGTGGCGCTGCCGGGCGGGTCCTCGATCGGTGCGACGTTCATGCCGGCGACCGCGATGTTCTTGAAGATCAGCGTCGGCACGCTGGGCGTGGTCGGATAGCTGCCCGCGGTCGCGCCGATGTAGACGATGCGGCCCAGGGGCGCGGCGAGGTCGACGTTCCTCTCGGCGTTGGGGCCGCCGTTGCCGTCCAGGATCACGTCGCAGCCGCGCCCGCCGGTCGCGGCTTTCACGTCGGCGTCCCAGCCGGGGCGGGTATAGTCGATCAGCACATCGGCGCCGAACGCCTTCGCATAGGCAATCTTGGCCGGCCCGCCGCAGAGGCCGATCACGCGGCAACCGGCGGTCTTGGCGATCTGGGTGGCCATGATGCCGATGGCGCCGGCGGCGGAATGGATCAGCACCGTCTCGCCGGCTTGCAGGCGGCCGACCTTGTGCAGCGCATGCCAGGCGGTGAAGGTGCAGCCGCGATAGACGCAGCCGGTTTTCAGGTCGATGCGCGGGTCCAGTTCCAAGAGCAGCTTGGCGTTCGACAGGCAGTAGTCGGCATAGCCGCCGAAGCCGAGCCGGGCGATGACGCGCTTGCCGACCAGGAGCGCATCCACGCCCTCGCCGACCGCGGCCACCACGCCGGTTTTCTCCAGGCCCGGCACGAACGGCCAGGAGATCGGCAGGAAATCCACCAGCCCGGCGCGCGCCATGGCGTCGAGCGGGTTCATGCCGACATAGGCGACCTGCAGCAGCACCTGGCCCGCGCCCGGCCTGGGCACCGGCACGCGCCGTAGGGCCAGCCCCGTCGGCGGGCCGGGCACATCGATCTGCATCGCGCGCATGGTGTGGGGGAGCATGGCAAGCGACCTACGGCAGTTCTTCCACCAGTTGCATCAGGGGATCATTGGGGTCGGAGTAAATTGGTTTTTCAATTTACTCTGACCCCATTGAATGCGGCACGGCCTCAGGACTAACCTTCTTCCACCAGCTGCATCAGCGCGCCCGATCCCGGGTTGCGCACCATCGCGGCACGGGCCGGTCCGATCCCGGGGATGTCGAGCGCCACCGGAGCCGAGAAAGTTTCCGCGCCGATCTCGGCGCAGGCGGCCAGGCCAGCGTCGAGCGACGGCACCAGGAAGCTTTGCGCCAAGTAGCCGATGTTGGGCGGCACGGCGAGCGGCACCTTGTCGGGGACCGCATAGTTGAGCGGGTACGACAGCGCCACCTTGCCGAACTGGTGCGCGCCGGCGACGAAGGTTGCCCGCGTTTGAGCATCGCGCGGCCGGTTCAGGAAGTGATTGGTCTCGGGCTTGTTCAGGATGTCGTCGATGCGCACCTGCATGCCGAGCACGCGGGTGTAGAAGGCCAGCGCCTTGGCATGGTCGACGATGCTGTGCGAGGTGGTCGAGACTTGCGTATAGCCTTTCGCGGTCTTGCCGAGCGCGTCGACCTCCTGCTTCAGCTTGCCGATGGTGGTGTCGGGCCCGCCGGTCAGCTCCACCAGGTTGATGGCAAGCCCATCCGGACCGTCGAACAGCACTTCCACCGGCGCACCGGCTTTCGCGCTGACTTCATAGCCCACCGGCTCGCTCCAGAAATTGAAGCCCTGGGCCTTCAGGTCGCGGGTGGTGGCGCGGATGTCGTCGACATAGAAGTTGAGGTTCCACAGGCCGCGGTAGGTGCGGTCGCCCGGCTGAGGGATTTGCGTCCGCGCCGGCGCGTCGAATTCCAGTGCCAGCACGCGGCCGACCTTGGCGCCCGGCGCGTTGCCCGGCAGGTGCGGCGCGGCAGCGAAGGCGAACATCACCGCCCGCGCCGACGCGCCTGCCGGCAGATTGAAATGACGCTCGAACGCCGGTCCGCGCCAGACCGCGACCGGCGTGGCGTCGAGGCCGATGACCCCCTGGTAGAACGCGCGCGCGGTGTCGATCGACGACACGCCTAGCACCGCGGCGGACAACGGCGAACCGGAGGGAAACAAGGTGGTCATCGCGGCACCTTATGGCGTTGATTGCGGCGCGACCTGGTCCTGCAGGTCGAGCCCGGATTTCTGGTTGTCGGTGCCGAACAGCGCAAGCCCCGCCAGAAGGCCGAGCGGCACGGCGATGATCGTGAACGCCCACTGCCAGCCGACCGCGCCGACCAGATACGAGGTGATCACCGGAAACACCGAGAAGCCGAGATAGAGCCCGCCGGTGCCCGAGAACGCCCCGCCGGTGGCGCGCACCTCGGTCGGGAACAGTTCCGACAGCCAGGTGCCCAGCACCGCCTGGCTGCCGTAGAAAAACGTCGCCATGGCGCCGAACCAGAAGATGTCCTGCCCGTAACTTCGCGGCAGCCAGATCAGGCCCAGCATCCCCAGGCTGCCGATCCAGTACCAGACGATCAACGTGTTGCGGCGGGTCAGGACGTATTCGCTGACGATGGCGCTGCCGATGTAGCCGATCAAGCCGATGCCGTAGGACAGCCCGACGATGGTTGTGGCGTCGGCTTGGCTGTAGCCGCGCACCTCGGTGTAGAAGGTGGGAAAGTAGAACGCCGTGGACGAGTAAGCGCCGCCGAAGGTGAAGGTGGACGCCAGGCAGAACAGCGTGCGGCGGCGCAGCGCGGGGCTGAACAGAAGCTTGAGTTGCTCTTGCCAGGGCCGCTGCGGCGGACCGGCGGCGCGCGCGGTCTCGAAACGGCGGCTTTCGGGCAGCCAGCGCACCAGCACGAACACGAACGGCACGACCAGGAACGCGAGCAGGAACATCGCCCGCCAGCCGTAGGCGGCCATCACCGGCGCCGCGGCCAGCGAGGCCGCGAACCAGCCGACAGGATAACCAATCGCCAGGAACCCGGTCATCAGCCCGCGATAGCGCGCGGGCGCGGCTTCGGCGGTGTAGGTGATGACGATGGTGGCCACGCCGTTGCTCATACCGAACGAGAGCAGGCGCAAGGCCGCCAGGGTCCAGACGTCGGGGGCGAAGCCCTGCAGGCCGACCAGCACCGCCGAGCTGCCAAGCGAGATGATCAGCATGATCTTGCGGCCATAGCGATCGGCCAGCATGCCGATGGCGATGGCCGCGAACACGGCGACGGCGAACGACACCGACAGGATCCAGCCGATGGTGTTGAGGTCGACCCCGAAATCGGCGCGCACGCCGGGAATCGCGTAGCCGAACAGCGACTGGTCGACGTTGGTCAGCGTCCAGCTGCCGAGCGAGACCAGGAACACGGTGAGCGGCACGCCGCGGATCGCGGCCCAGGCGGACGAAGGCGTCGTCATTGCAGGGTGATGAATTCCGTTGCGCGGCGGGCTGACGGCACCCTACGCACGGCTGGTGCGCCCGGGCAAGTGGCGGCGCAAGCGGTAGGTCAAGCGAAGTTGGCGCGACAGCGGCGTGGCGCGGCGGCAACAGCGCGGACGAACAGGACGGACATGCCGCCGATTTCGCTTGAACAGCGTGGTCGCGCACGCAAGCCTTGATCGGCGCCGCGCGCGAGTCGACGCGGCTTCAGGTTTAGGACGCCCATGAAAGAGATCGCCGCATCGCTGTTCATCGCCGTCAAGCCCGACCGGGTCTGGCGCGAGCTGGCGGCGTTCCGGCATTACCGGAAGTGGAATCCGTTCGTGACGGCCTTCACGCCGGACGAAGACGCCGGCCTCGCGGTCGGCGCCAAGGTCGAGCTGGTGATGCACCTGGCCGCCGCCGACGGCCAGCGCCAGGTCGATCAGGCGATTACCGCGCGCTTGACCAAGGTGGAGCCCGAGCACGAACTGCGCTGGGAGCACGGCAGCTGGCTGCCGGGCCTGCTCGACTTCGAGCACTGGTGGCGCATCGCCCCCGGCAAGGGCGGGCTGACGTTTCATCATGTCTTGCGCATTTCCGGCCTGATGTCGGGCACCCTGAACGACGACTACTTCGCCATGTACCGGGCCGGCCTCACGGCCATGAACGCCGCCCTGAAAGAGCGCGTCGAGGCCCTGGAGGCCAACCGGCCGCGGCTGACGGTCGTGCCGGGGGGACTGGCCAACGACAACGCCGATGGCGTTGTCAACCCGGGGCCGCCGAAACCCGGCGCCGGCCGCCGCGCGGCGGGCTAGCCTCAACCTGATCGCGCGATATCGTTCTCAAGCGTGCGCGCGATCAGCCAGAAATGCAGTGCCGGCCAGACGCTGCCGATCAGGCAGACGATCAGGAGCGCGCGGCCGAGCGAATCGACGCCGTAGGTCGGCGCCAGCGCGTCGGACAGGATGCCGATGGTCTGCGCGCCCAATCCCGAGATCAGGTTGACGATCAGCAGATAGAGCGCGGTCGCGGTGGCGCGCATGCGCGGTCCGGCGACGGCCTGGGTGATCCAGTGCTGCGGCCCGCCCTGCATCACCGACAGCATTACCGGCAGAGAAAGCATCAGGATCGCCAGCATGGCGTTGTCGGTCAGGAACACCACCAGGTAGAAGGGCGTGGACGCCAGCATGACGATGGCGCACAGCCACGGATACCAGCGGATATCGCGCCGACCCAGCCGGTCGCCGAAAAAGCCGCCGGCCCAGGCGCCGACCAGTTGGGCGACGCCCAGCGCCAGCGCCAGCCACGCACCCACTTCGCCGATCGACATGCCGTGACTGCGGGTGAAAAACGACGGCGACCACGACAACAGGCCGAACCACAGGAAAGCGAACAAGCCGCTGGCGATGGAATTGTGCACGAACGCCGGCCGGCCCATCAGGTGGCGCAGCGCCTCGCCCAGCTTGGCCGCGGTCACGGCCGCGTCCGGGCTCTCGGAATAGCCGCGCGGCGGGTCGGGCAGGAAGCGCCACAGGACCACCGCCACCACCAGCCCGGGCAATCCGAACGCGAACAGGCAGACGCGCCAGCCCCAGTTCTCGGTGATCCAGGCTCCGATCAGGTAGGCGACGATCACGCCCGCCGGCGAGCCGAAGGAATAGACCGAGATCGCCATGGCCCGGCGCGCCTTGGGGAACAGATCGGCGATGATGGCGTGCGACGGCGGCGTGGCGCCGGCCTCGCCCACGCCGACCATCACCCGCGCCAGGGCCAGCTGCGCGAAGTTCTGCGCGAGCCCGCAGGCCGCGGTCATGGCGCTCCACACCGCGAGCGCCGTGGCCACCACCGACCGGCGCGACAGCGTGTCGGCCAGGCGCGCGATCGGAATGCCCATCAGCGCGTAGAACAGCGAGAAGGCGATGCCGGTGATGAAGCCGATCTGGGTGTCGGACAGGTTCAGGTCGGCTTTGATGCTGGGCACCAGCACGCCGATCATGTTGCGGTCGCCGTAGTTGAACAGCGACACCAGGAACAACAGCACCAGCGCCATGCGCCGCTGCCGGTCGGTAATGACCAGCGCCGAAGCGGTCACTGGGCGCGGTCCGCCGCGGCGAAGTCCCGCGGCAGCGAACGCCCGCCGAGCCAGCCGTGCAGCCCGCACCACACGCTGAAGATCACCGACACCCACAACAGCGCGCGACCCAGCGCGGCGGTACCCAGCTCCGCCGCCCAGGCATCGGACAGCGCGCCGGCCACTAGCGGCCCGAGGCTCGAGAGGATGTTGACCAGGAACAGGTAGCAGGCCGACGCCACGGCGCGGCGGTTGGGCCCGGCGACGAACTGCACCACCGTCAGCGCGCAGGCGGTGTGCATGTTGGCCAGCAGGAAGGCGGCGAACAGCCAGCCTTGCGCCTGGCCCGGCGTGACGGCCAGGAACAGAAGCGCATAGAACGGCGCGGCCAGCACCACCACGCCGCCGCCGAACCACATGTACCAGCGGCGATCGATGCGGCTGAGCCGGTCGACCAGCAGTCCGGCGATCAACAGCGCCAGGAATTGCGAGCCGCCCATCACCAGCGCCAACTGCGGGCCGACCTGGCCAAGCGGCATCTGGAAGGTGCGGGTGAAATACGCCGGCGCCCAGGTAAGCACCGAGACCCAGGCGAACGAGAAGGTGGAGCTGGCCAGGATCACGTGCCAGAGCGTGGGAATGCGCGCGAGCGCCCGCAGCGTCGGGCCCAGGAGCGGCCGTGCCAAGGGGTCGACGGATGCGGCGCGCGGCGGTTCCGGCAACCAGCGGAAGATGGCCGCGGCCAGTATCAAACCCGGTACGCCGAACACGAACAGCACCACCCGCCAGCCGTAAGCGTCGGCGAGAATACCGCCGAGCGAAAAGCCGACGACCAGCCCGGCCGGCGCGCCCAGGGTGTAGATGCCGAGCGCGGTGGCGCGCCGGTGCGGCGGGAAAATCTCCGCCAGCAAGGCGTGCGACGGCGGGCTGGCGCCGGCCTCGCCGACGCCGAGCAGCACGCGCGCGATCAACAATTGCGCGAAGTTCTGCACCAGGCCGCAGGCCGCGCACAGCGTGCTCCAGGCCGCGAGCGACCAGCCGATCACCGCGCGGCGCGAGGTGCGGTCGGCGAGCGAGGCGATCGGGATGCCCATCAACGCGTAGAACAGGGTGAAGCCGATGCCGGTCAACACGCCGACCTGGGTGTCGCTGAGGCCGAATTCCGCTTTGATCGGCGGGATCAGAATGGAGATGAGAAAACGGTCGCCGTAGTTGAACAGCGACACCAGGAACAGAAGGCCAAGCGCCACCGCCTGCTGGCGGCCGATCCCGGATGTCGCAGCGCCCGCCCCCGCCCCGCTGGAGGTCTCCGTCATGATATCCCCAGCATGCGACCGCGTGCCCTTCCCCATTGGGCACGCGCCACCCGCGCCCCGAAGCGGGCGCCATCATAGGCGGCGCGGCGCCGACTTGAAGCGCCAAATCAAAGGTTTGCCGGGTCACCGCCCGGCCCGAGCGGGCCCGCCCGCGCAGAGGACAAGGCCTGCGTCCGCGCGCGGGCCGGTCCTTGCGCCGGTTCCGGGAGCACGGCGGCTCGCGTATAGTCCGGACCACATCAGCTGCCTGGGGAGGCTTGCCATGAAATTCGCTTTATCCGCTGCCGCGATCGCTTTGACCGCTGCGTTGTCGCTTCCGGCGGCCGCCGCCGAGCAGGGTGCCGCGGGAAAGCCCGCCGCGGCCGGCAAAGAAGGCCGCGAGCGTACGTTGGGGCGCTATTCGGGCTGGGAAGGCCGCGAGCGCGAACTCGGCCTGATCCTGAACATGGTCTACAAGACGCTGGAGGACAACGAGGGCTACCAGCACGAGATCAACGACGCACTGGTCAAACATCACCTGACCGCCATGCAATTCGCCAAGGACCAGAACCTGGTGAAGGAAGCGGTCGCGCACGAAGTCGAGACCGAAACGCCGATGCTCAAGCGCGTCGCCAAGATGATCGAGAAGTCCGGCGACAAGGAACTGGCGCTGAAGGCAATCTTCGACCAGACCACCTGCCACTGGCAGCTGGTGCTGGACACCGAGATGGCCCCGGGGATGCGCCGCTACCGCAGCCCGTTCGGGCACGTGCTGGCAGTGTCGACGCCGCTGGGCCAGCACGACATCGACGAAAAGTGGATCCACGAGAACTGGACGATGCCGCGCTTTCAGGCCTACGCGCAGATCCTGGGCGTGGAACTCGACATCAGCCCGTGGCAGGCCGACGGCATGATCACGGTGAAGCTGAAGAACTACACGCCGCCGGCAACCGCGGCCAAGACCTCGGCGGTCACGAACTAATCTTTGGATTTCGCGCGGCGCGGTCTCGTCCGGGCTTTGTTGCGCGGGCGGGCCGGCGCGTCGTAACGGGCGACCGGCTCTTCAAGACCGCTTGACTTCGGCGCCGTCCAACCCGGCGGCATTTCGTCGCCGGGCATGGGCGGATTGCCGCGGCCGGCCTTGTCGAGGATCGCCCAAATTTCAGACATTGGCCGAGCGCGCGCGCGGCGTTCGGCGAAAAATGCAGCCGTTCTGATCGCCGAGAGTTTTTCTGCGACGGCGACGTTGATGAATTGATTGAGTGCAACGCCCTCCTGCGCGGCCACTTTGCGGGCCTCATCAAGCAGGGACCCCTGCAAACGCAGGGCGAAATTGCTGTTTCTCATTTTTGATTTCCCAGTATTCGCCACGCGTTTTTCGGCTTCATCGCCGCGATGCCGAATCGATCAAGCCGCCCGGCGAAGTCGGCCGTGTTGAACGTCACCACTGCTTCCGCGCGGCCGTTGACTGCCAGGTCCAAGATGAATTCATCGTCCGGGTCTGCCAACTGCGGACGCCAGCTGAATGCGACATCGACGGGTCGAGCGACCGAAATCAGCTTATCGACAAAGAACAGCGCCTCCATCGGGCTGAGACCGGCGGCGAGACAATGCTGCGGCCGCATCACCACCGCCTCGTACTCGAGGGCCAAAGGCACGGACAACAACAGATCGAACTCGCCGCGCAGCGCCGCTTCGACCAACAGCCGCGAGGCGCCGGTGTCGCTGCGCAGGGCCGCGACGATCACGTCGGTATCGAGCACCAGCCGCACGCGGGCAGAGTATGATATCGCCCGCGATATGACAATATCCGCGGCGTCAGCGCGCCTCGGCCCGCGGCTTGGGATCGTCCTGCATCGGCAGGCCCCAGCGCGGATCGAACAGGTTCCGGGTGCCGATGCCAAGCGCGCGGGCGTCCATCACGAAGGTTTTCAGGCCCTGCATGAAGCCGCGGCCGGTGGAGCGGGCGAAGGCGATCTTGGTGCCGTCGGGCGAGATCGACGGCAGGCCGTCGAAGCCCTCGTTGAACGTCAGCCGCCGAGGCGGCGTGCCGGCCAGATCGCCCAGGTAGACGTCCCAGTCGTTCTTGGTCTTGTCGGTGACGCGCACGAAGATGTAGTGGCGGCCGTCGGGCGCGGGGAACGGCGCCCAGTTCATGTCGCCGTCATAGGTGTAGCGGCGCCAGTCGGTGCCGTCGGTCTTGATGGTGAACACCGTCATCGGCGTCGGGCGGATCTTGCCGTATTCGCTGCGCCGCCAGGCGCGAAACATGATGCGGTCGTCGCCCGGCATGAAGAACGGCGCGCCTTCCTGCCAGTCGTCGGTGTCAGTGAGCCGGCGTTCGCCGGTGCCGTCGGCGTTCATGATCCACAGATCCATCTTACCGCCGATCATGCGGCCGAACACGATGCGCTTGCCGTCGTGCGACACCGACACCTCGGCCTCGTAGTTGGTGTTGTTGGTCAGCCGCTTGACGTTCTTGCCGTCGATGTCGGCGATATAGAGCTCGGCCCCTTGCGGGTACTCGTTCTGGTCCGACCAGTTGCCGACCGGTAGATCCAGGTGATCGCGCGTCGAGGTGAACACCACGCGCTTGCCGTCGGGGAAGATGTACGAACAGGCATCCTGGCCGCGGTCGTTGACGCGCCAGACCT
This sequence comes from Rhodospirillaceae bacterium, assembly GCA_033764265.1. Classification (GTDB taxonomy): domain Bacteria; phylum Pseudomonadota; class Alphaproteobacteria; order Rhodospirillales; family Rhodospirillaceae; genus VGEM01. The sequence goes on from JANRJB010000446.1 coordinate 12,316, forward strand.
TGGCGCCGTCATCGGTGAACAGGTAGGTGAGCGCGCCGTTGGTGCCCATCGAGGTCTTCTTGGCGTCGGGGTCTCGCGTCTGGGCGATCAGCGTGACCGAGTCTTTGCCGTAATACGCCTCGGCCGCCTCGGGCACGTTGGGGATCATGCGCACCGGCAACTCGGCGCCGGTGGTGATCGGCGCCATCGCCGCGGCGCGCTGGTCCAGCGTCATGCCGGCCAAGGGGTCGGCAGCGCCGGTGTTCGTATTCGCGGCGCAGCCGGCCAGAGCCGCGGCCAGTGCGATGGCGGCCGCCGTCGCCGGCAGAGCCGAGTGAATGTTCGTCCGCATGAAGTCCTCCAACGTTGAATGCTGAACCCTGATCGGGCTGGGGTGATGGCCGAGATTAGCCGACAAGGCGCTGCACTTGGCAAGCCGTGCGCGCGCGCTAAGCTGAAGTTTGGGAGATGTTTTCGGGCGGAGCGAAGATCATGGGCGTCGTTGTCCGTTTGTTGACATTGATCGGCATCCTGGTTGCGCACGCCCCGGCACCCGCCCTGTCGCAAGCCGCTCCCGCGTCATTTTCCGACTGCGCCGGCTGCCCGGAGATGATCGAGCTGCCGCGCGGGTCCGCGGTGCTGGGCGGCGAACCCTGGGACCAGGATATGAAAGCCAGCTGGGCCGCGACGCGCACCGCGACGATCGACTATCGCCTGGCGGTGGCGCGCACCGAGGTGACACGCGCCCAGTACCGCGCGTTCGTCAAAGCCACCGGCTATGTCAGCCCGACCACCTCGTGCAACACCTGGGGCTTCAACCGCATCCTGGGCCAGACCGAGGGCTACACCTGGGACGACCCCGGCTATCCGCAGCGCGAGGATCACCCCGTCGTGTGCGTGAGCTGGCAGGACGCCACCGC
>JANRJB010000460.1:0-4005 GCA_033764265.1 Rhodospirillaceae bacterium
CCGGGCTTCGGCGATCGCCGCAAGGCGATGCTGGAAGACATCGCGACCCTGACCAACGGCCAGGTCATCAGCGAGGATCTCGGCATCAAGCTCGAGAACGTCACGCTCGACATGCTCGGCACCGCCAAGCAAATCTCGATCGACAAGGACAACACCACCATCGTCGACGGCGCCGGCAAGAAGGCCGACATCAACGCCCGCTGCGAGCAGATCCGCAAGCAGATCGACGAAACCACCTCGGACTACGACCGCGAGAAACTGCAAGAACGGCTGGCCAAGCTGGCCGGCGGCGTGGCCGTGATCCGCGTCGGCGGCGCGACCGAAGTGGAAGTGAAGGAAAAGAAGGACCGGGTTGACGATGCCCTGCACGCCACCCGCGCCGCGGTGGAAGAAGGCATCGTGCCGGGCGGCGGCGTCGCCCTGGTGCGCGCGGCCGCGCGCCTGTCCAAGGTCGAGACCGAGAACGACGATCAGCGCGTCGGTGTCGACATCGTGCGTCGCGCGCTCGCCATGCCGCTGCGCCAGATCGCCGAGAACTCCGGCGAAGACGGCGCGGTGGTAGCCGGCAAGGTCGCCGAATCGAAGGAGACCAACCAGGGCTTCGACGCCCAGACCCACAAGTACGTCGACATGATCCGGGCCGGCATCGTCGACCCGACCAAGGTCGTGCGGGTCGCGCTGCAGGATGCCTCGTCGGTCGCGGGCCTGCTCATCACCACCGAAGCGATGGTGGCCGAGCTGCCCAAGAAGGACGAGCCGCCGATGGCGCCCCCGGGCGGCGGCGGGATGGACTTCTAAGCCGTCCTCTCACGCATCGAGAAAAGAACGCCGCGGGCACCCCCCGCGGCGTTTTTTTTGACGCCGCGAACCAACCACCCCTCACCCCGGCCCTCTCCCAAGGGAGAGGGAGTCGACGGAGTGTGTTGCTTGGTTTTCCCTCTCCGTGAGGAGAGGGCAGGGTGAGGTGGGTTCGCGCGGCTGCGACCGACCGCCGCGTCGCGAACCAACCGACCCTCACCCCGCCGCGGCGCACGCGATCGGCATGCCCTGCAAGGCACGGTACAGTCGCCGCTGCCGCCAGATCGGCCACCAGTCGTACAGCAGGATTTCCAGCGGCCGCCACATCGCCACCCAGCCGATGATCAACAGCCCCTCGGCGATGATGGACGCGGTCGCGCCCTCGATCCGCCCCACGAACTCGCGCGCCACCAGGCAGGCGAACAGGAACACGAGCCCGATGGCCAGCGAGACCGCGCCGTTGCGCATCAGCCGGCGCAGGTCCTGGGTCATCGCCCAGGCGCGGTATTCGAAATAGTTGTGCACCGCCTCGGCCAGGCCGCGGCCGGCGGCGGAGGCGGCTTCCTCGGCCGGCAGATGGAACACCAGCTTGGCCTGGTGCGGCCCGCCGATCTCGCGCACGGCGGCGACGATGTAGCCCTCGACCTCGGGGTCGAGGTCCTTGCGGCGGAACGGCGCGGGATCGAGCGAGCTGAACAGCTGTGCCGTCAGCCCGGCGCGCACGTCGATGACGTGCCACGGCCCTTCCTTGCGGTAATGGCTGACCGAGCCGGGAATCGGCGCAGTCTCCGGATTCGCGCCCGGCCCAGCGCGTGCTTGCGAAACGGGGTCGACCATGGCGCCCTCACCGGCTAGTGGAACCATGGATTGCCCGAACGCGCCGGGCAATGACAAACTTGCCGCGATCCGCACGCGCGCACCCCGCAGCCCCGCACGAGTTCTTCATGTCCCTGAAACCGTCGCCGTCGTTCCTGAAAGTCGTGGCGCTGATGGCCGTGCTCGCCATCGGCCCGGCCACGATCTACTTCCTTTACACCCGCACCGGCGGGCCGGAGTCCAAGAACGAGATGACGTTCCAGAAAAACCTGCGCTACGCGCTGATGGCCGGCACCGATGCGGTCGATCTTGCCCCGCTGACGCCGTGGCCGTGGGTGACGGTGTGCGTGCTCGATGCCCGGCTCACGCGGTCCGACCTCGCCGGCGTCACCGGCTTCGATTACCAGCACTACGGCGAGCTGCACTGGCTGCCGCTGGCCGATTACTGGACGCTCTTGTTCATCGACGCCGAACGCGAGGTCAGCTGGGGCACGGCGCGGCCGGTGGTGCCGGTACGCATTCCGCGCGCCGAACTGGCCGATCTTGCGCTGCCGGCAGGCGCGAAAGGGGCGTGCGCGCCGCGCGACGGCCATCGCCTGGCCGTGACGCGCCGCGCCGCGCCGGTCGGAACCTCGCCGGCGGTGGTGGCGCTGGGCTCGGCCGGCGGCTAATCTCTGGCCACTCGTCATTCGGGAAGGGACCCTCCATGACACACGCACGTTTCATCGCCCGCCACGTCGCACAGTTGGCCGCGGGCGTCGCCGGCCTGTCGTTCGTTGCCGCCGCCGCGTTTGCGCAAACCCCACAGCTGGTGCGCCCCGACGGCACCTATCCCACCGTGCCGCTGGCCAAGGACGTGGTGGTGGTGAAGGTGGTGCAGAACGCGCCCTTGAACCTGCAGAAAGCGCCGTCGATCCAGGAAGGGCTGGCCACCAACGTCGAGCGCATGGCCAAGTGGATCAACACCGCCTGCACCACCGGCAAGAAGCCGGACTTCATCCTGTTCAACGAATTCCCGCTGACCGGCTATTCCTCCGGCAGCCGCGAGGAAAAGCTGAAGTTCACCATCCGCATGGACGGGCCCGAGGTGAAGCGCGTGGGCGAGCTGGCCAAGGCCTGCGACACCTACGTCATCTTCGGCTCCTACGCGGTCGACCCCGACTGGCCCGGCCACATCCTCAGCCTCAATCCCGTCATCGGCCGCGACGGCACGGTGAAGAAGGTCTACTGGAAAAGCCGCAACGTCATCCGGCTGAACGACACGGAAATTCCCACCACCACGCTCGAGAACGTGCGCGACAAGTTCCGCGCCAAGTACGGCATCGAGGAGGAATTCCCGGTGCTGATGACCGAGTACGGCAACATCGCGGTCTCGACCGTTCAGATCGACCCGTTCGTGTTCGCGGCCTACGCCATGCGCGGCGTCGAGATCATGATGCGCACCGCGACCCTGTTCTCCAAGACCGACGTGCAGGCGATCGCCTTCTACAACAACATGTACTCGGCCATGTCAAACATCACCTTCCCGCCGGATTCAGGGGTTCCGGCCAGCTTCGGCGGCCAGTCGCTGATCGTCGACAATCGTGGAAAGGTTTTGGCCGAGGACCCCAGCAACAACGACAGCGTGATCGAGGCCGAAATCCCGATCGCCAAGTTCCGCGAGGGCCGGCGCATCCCGCGCTATCCGTTGGAAGTGGTCAAGCCGGTGTTCGACCAGTACGTCCAGGAAATCCCGCTCAACCACCTCGACATCCCGGCCGACCGGCTGCCGAAATCCGACGCCGACATGAAGACCTACCTCGACAGCATCAGCCGGTGGCTGAAGAAGTAATCGCAACGCGGCCGCTTCATTCTCCATGGGCCCTGGGGCTGAACCCCAGGGCGACGGCAGTGGTTCTCAGCTGTCATGCTGGCGCTTGTCGCCAGCATCCAGAGCGTTTTTACTTGTTGCTGCGGTGCAGCAAATGCTGTCGGAACAGGCGAAATGCGCGTTTGAAATCAATATGTTGCAAGGCGCCCCTGCTCCTTTTTACTTAAATTTATCATCATTCGTTCAGGGAGATATGAAAAAACAACTTCAAGGTACATCACGTTATTTGAAGACATCAACTAATCACCGCCGCGAATTCAAGTTCTCGCGCCGGCGCGAAGCCCATTTTGCAAGGCATTGATTCCAATGGATTTTGTGCCCTGTTCCCCTGCAGACTGACCTGCATTTACAGGGGCGGGGTTGCGTCGGTCGGCGCACGTCCGCCAAGTATTCGCGGCTACCGGGCCAGAAAGCCCTTCACCGCCTCGACCGCGTCCTTCAGGCCCAGGCGCTCGAACGGCGCGTCGGCGGGGAACGCGCCCTTCAGCCGGCTCGGCATCATCGGGTCGAGCAGCACGAAC
>JANRJB010000462.1:0-7344 GCA_033764265.1 Rhodospirillaceae bacterium
GGCGCTGCGCGATGCCGGCGGTTATGGCGCGCACCATTGGCCCTTCGTACTGAAGGATCACGAATTGATTCACCGCGTGCTGAAGCGGGGTCGCGTGCGCTACGACTGGGACTTGTGGTGCATTCCCTCGCCGCGGCGCAACGACCGGCGCGCGGTGCGCTGGAGCTTGGCCGAGCGGCTGCTGTACCACGTCAGCCCGTTCGCTGCGAAAGACTGGTTCTTCTACCGGTTTCTCGGCCCGCGCTTCGCGGCGCGCGGCATGGCCGATACCCGTTTGCGCGCGCGAAACTGGAGCTGACCGTCCAGGCATGCTCAGCTGGCCGCGACTGCGGCTGGCGCGGAACAGGCAAGTCGCCGCCGGTCAATGAGACCCTGGTAATGCGCGAACAAGTGCTTGAAGTGATCGGCCGGGTCGCCGAGGCGCTGCGCGGCCGCGGACGCTGCGGCCGAGGTCGAAGTTCGCTCCCGCGCCAGCAGGCGCAGGATGGCTTCGGCGCAGGCGCGCACGTCGCCGGGCGGGTAGGTTTCGGCATAGCCGGGCCGGGCAAGTTCGGCTGCCCCACCGACATTGGGCACCACCAGAGGCAATCCCGACGCCAGCGCTTCAGCGACGACGATGCCGTAGGTCTCGGCCGCACTGCCGTGCAAGAACCCGTCGGCGCTGGCCAGCCACCGTGCCAGCAGCGCGCGGTCCGCCGTGGCGCCGGCCAGGTGGACGTGTCCGGCGCGGCGTGCGCATCGCGCCACCCACGCGCGCCACGGACCATCGCCGACGCCGAACAGGCCGATGTTGGCGCTGCGGCGCGCCAGCCGCACGCCGCTGATCATGGTTTCCCAGCGCTTCTCGGGGTGGTGGCGTCCGATGGCGATCAGCAGTCTGGCGTCGGGGGCCTCGATGCCGCACAGGCGCAGCATCTCGACCCGCAGCGCGGGGTCGCGCGCACCGGGCGAGAAGGCCGCACGGTCGGCACCGAACGGTATCGCCGTCAAGCGCTCGACGCCGAAGCTGGCCAACCGGCGGGCCATCCATTCTCCGGCGACGATGGCGGTGTCGAACTGGCGGCTTAGGCGGCGCAGATAATGCCAGAAGGCCGCCGACAACCGGTCGATGGTACCGGCGTCGAGCCATCGGCCAAACAAGGTGTGGCCGTAGGCCGCCACCGGATCCTGGTGAATGAACAGCGATTTGATCGCCGGCCCGCGCCAGCCGGCGGCGAACCGACCGCCGGACCACGGCGAGGAGCCTTCGACAACATCGGGCTGTTCCTGGTCCAGTACCTCGTGCACCGCGGCCCGGTTGCGCAAGGTGTAATAGCGGTGATCCATCGGATGCGGGCGGCTGCGCACCCAGACGATGCGTCCGCCGCGGCGCTGTTCCACGCGGTCGGCGTCGCCGGGCGCGATCACAACGCAGGTGTGGCCCGCGGCCGCCGCCGCCGCCAACTTTTGATGGACATAAGTGCGCACGCCACCGCCATGGCTGCTGTAGAACTCGGCGATGTCTAGAAACTTCGCCATAACGCGCGCCCCGTGGTCGGCGGCATACGGCCCGGCTGCACCGCGTTACGCCGCTGTCTCGCCCAGCGCGGGCTCGTGCGGGCGCAGGCGCGCGGGCCGCGCCACGCGATCCCCATCGCCGGCCGCGAGCACCTCGAGGTAATGGCCGGTCACGTGATCGAGCACACGGTCCCAATCGTAGGCCGCCGACCGCTCCAGGGCGGCGGTGCCGAATGCGCCGCGCAAGTCGGTCGATGTGGCCAGCATCGAAAGCGCCTCGACGTAACCGGCAGGACGATTGGGTGGTACCAGGAATCCGGTTTCGCCGTGGATCACCAGCGAGCGGCTGCCGGTGGCGTCGGCGCACACGGACGGCAGGCCCGACGCCATCGCCTCGGCGGTGACGTTGCCGAAGGTCTCGGTGCAACTGGGATTGAAGAAGATGTCAGCCGATGCATAGGCCCGGCTGAGACCCTGGTCGCGCTGAAAGCCGACGAACACCGCCTGCGGCAGCCGCGCGGCCAGCCACGGGCGTGCCGGCCCGTCACCGACGATGAGGACACGATGGGCGATGCCGCGTGCCGTTAACCCATCGATGGCGTCGGCGAAGGCGCCAAGGCCTTTTTCCATCACCACGCGGCCGACGAATGCGATAACGGGTTCGCCGTCGGCGATCCCGAGCGACCGGCGCCAGGTGAGGTCGCGATGCGCCGGATTGAACACGGCGCGGTCGATGCCGCGGCCCCAGATGCGGATGTCGGCGCACATCCCCGCGCGCGACAGCTCGGCGGCCATCGATGCCGAAGGTGCATACAGCTGGCGGCACTGCCGATAGAAGTGGCGGAGATATGCGGTGACGGCGGGCTGCAGCCAGCCGGCCCCGTAGTAGTCAAGGTAGGTATCGAACCGGGTGTGGAACGACGCCACCGCCGGCAGGCCGCGCCGGCGCGCGTAGCGCAGCGCCGCATATCCCGACAGGTCGGGCGCGGACAGGTGAATTACGTTCGGCGCGAAGGCGGTCAGAGCCGCGCGCACCGGCGCCGGAAGCCCCAGGCCCAGCCGATACTCCGGCCGGCCCGGAGCGGGGATCGACGGAATCGGCACCAGCGTGCCGGCGGCTTCGCACGCTGGAGTGTCCGTGGTCGGCGCGAACACCATGACCGCGGCGCCGCGGTGTCCGAGGTGGGCGACGAGACGGTTCAGCGCCCGCACCGGCCCATCCATGTGATAATTGTAGTTGCCGGAAAACAACGCCACCCGCAGCGGGGCGGCCATGCGGCTGCGTTCCGGTCGGCCGACGTCCAGGATTGGATTGATCGCGTTCATGCACGCTCCCCCGGTGGCTTCCTGCACGTGGTGCTGTCATACGCCGCTGCGGCGAGCCGGTGCATGAAGTTCACACTACATTTTGAGTAACGCGGCGCGCTCGATACGACCTATTGTGGCCGCGCGGCCCGTTGTGTCGGTTTGTTCAAGGGCCCGGCGCCAAGGCCACTCCAGTAATTCAGGACGATGTCGAGCGTGAGCGGCGCATCGGTCAGCTCGAACGCGGCGGTTTCGACGGCGGGTTTCTTCAAGCCAAGCCGAGGATTGTTGGGAAACCCGTAGCCGTCACCGACCACGTCGAGTTTGCCATCGGCGTTGCGGTCGTGGAGCACGGCCATACTGTAGCGTCCGGCGGCAGGCAGCGCGACGCAGGCCGAGACGTCGCCGTCCGGGGGCAGCGTGAAATCGACGCGTTCGAAAAATCGTCCAGCCGCCTGCAGCACCCGCCGCGACGCCAGAAAGTCTTCGGGCCGGTCGGAATACACCTCGATCCGCAAGTTGCCGCGCCGATCCTTGAAGCCTGCCACGTTCACGCGCACCGCGCCGGTTGCGCAGAGCGCTCGCGCTTCAACATGCGACGCGCCACCGGTTGCGGCGATGTCGCGATCGTCGGCGCTGGCTATCGCGGTGAACACCGCTAACCAAACTATTGCGAACCCGACCACGATTGCCTGCCCCGCACCAACCCGCGCCAACTGCCGCGGGCTCCTACAGGTCAACTCGGGTCGCCGTCATGTCGATGAGATGAAGGCTCGATGAAAAAGGCGCCTTAGCGGGCCGCGAACGTGGCTTGCACCCAGCGGCGCAGCATCGCTTTCTCGTGGCGCAGCGGATCGTCGGTCAGCCCCGGCGAGGGCGCGACCAGGTAACTCCGGTTTTCGACCACCACGTCGTTGGCCGCGGCGACGGCCCCGCCATCCTCGCCGGTCACCGCGTAGGACAGCGTCACCCGGGGCCACGATACCTCGTCAAGCAGGCGGATGCGTTCGTTCTGCAGCGACGGCACCGGGCGGATGCGGCCGACCAGATCGATATCGGTCACCGTGATCGACAGGCGTTGCCCGGCGGGCAGTGAGGCCTCGGCGGCGGCGACCAGCGTGTCGCGCAGAGCGTCCAGCACTGTCGTCCGCGACGACTCGCGCTGCGAGTCGTCCAGAGCAGCGTCCGTGAACGACTCGGCGGCGACGAAAGACACCGTGACGCGGCCACGCCCGTCCGGTTCGGTAGCCGCGAAGGCAGGTACGGCCAGGGTGGCGGATGCCAGAACAGTGGCGATCAGTGTTCGCATGGCAACTCTCCGAAAGCGAATAACGACGCGTCGGCGATCATGACCGGTCAATGCCGGCCGTGCGAGCGCGACGCCGCAACTGAAACAAAAAAATCACGGGCAGTTGCATCCGCCCTGCGCATAGTCCGTGTTGAATGAAATTCAATTCATTGCTGTCGCTAAAATGAAACATTCGCAGCTGTCGCGTCGGGCCGCCGTGGCCGGTGCGGTCGTCGCGGCGATCGCCGCTGCGGCCGTTGGGCCGATAGCGGGTGCTCAGGCCGCGCCGCCGCTGACGGTGGTGTTGATCCCCGCCGACGGCGGAACCGAAAGCGGAACCAAGGCCGACTTCGCGCCGGTGTTCGACGCGGTGGCGCGGTCCACCGGCCTGACGTTCGAACTGTACACCGGGCAGTCCTACAACGCGGTGGTCGAGGCGATGTGCAATCGCTCGGCCGACATCGCGTTCTTCGGGCCGGTGTCGTATCTGCAGGCCCGCGGCCGCGGCTGTGCCGAGCTGCTGGCGGTCGCGGTCGAGAACGGGGCGTCAACCTATTTTGCGGGCATCTTCGCCCGCGCGGATTCGCCATTGAAGGACCTCCAGGATCTGCGCGGGCGCAGCGTCGCGTTCGGCGACGTAAATTCGGCGTCGTCGTTCGTGTTCCCGGTGGCGATGCTGCTCGACGCGGGCCTCGACCCGGCGGGCGATCTTGCCGCCGTCCGGCTGACCGGCGGCCATGCCGCGGGGCTGGCCGCGCTGGCGCAAGGCCAGGTCGACGCGGCCTGTCTGTCGTTCGAATCGTTCGCCAAGGCGGTCGATCAGGGCGCGATCCGCGCCGAGAGCGTGCGCATTCTGGGCCGCAGTCCGCCGATCCCCAATCCGCCCCTGGGCATCGGCACGCACCTGCCGGCCGGGTTGAAGGCGCAGTTGAAAGCCGCGTTCGCAACGGTTCATCAAGCGCCCGGCGTGACCGCGGACATGGTGCGCGGCTATGGCGGCAAACGCGTCGATGCCTACGACACGACGTTTTCCGATTCCCAGTTCGACGTCGCCGCCAGGGCGATGCTGCGGGTCGACGACCGCGTGAAGACCGCGCTGCTGGCCAAGGCGTCGCAGCGGTGACGGCGGCACACGCGACTTACCTGCGCTTCGAGAACGTCGGCCTGGTCTATCCGGACGGCACCGCGGCCTTGAGCGAAGTGACGTTTGACGTTCCGGGTGGGCAATTTTGCGTGGTGCTGGGGCCGTCCGGCAGCGGCAAATCGACACTGCTGCGCACCGTCAATGGATTGTCGGCCCCCACCGATGGTCGCGTCACGATTGGCGGAACACCCGTGGACCGCGCCAGCGTGCGGCGCCTGCGGCCGGCCATCGGCATGATCCACCAGCACTTCGGACTGGTCGCACGCGCTTCGGTCGCGCACAACGTGATCGCCGGCGCGGTCGCGACATTGCCGTTCTGGCGGGCGCTGATGGGCGTGTATCCGCGCGCGCTGACCGACAAGGCGTGCCGGCTGCTGGCGGCGGTCGGGCTGCAGCCCGAGCACCTGGTCCGTCGCGTCGGTGCGCTGTCGGGCGGCCAGCAGCAGCGCGTCGGCATCGCCCGCGCGCTGATGCAGGACCCGACGCTGATCCTGGCCGACGAACCGGCCGCAAGCCTGGACCCCGGCGTGGCGCGCGACATCCTGCGCCTGATCCGGCGCGAGGCGGCCACCCGCGGCGTGACGGTGCTGTGCACCTTGCACCAGGTGGAGCTGGCCCGCGAGTTCGCCGATCGCATCGTCGCGTTGCAGCTTGGCCGGGTGGCGTTCGACGGTCCGCCAGCGCGTTTCGACCGTGCCGCCGTCGAGCGCATTTACGGATCCGGCGCCACCGCGGCGAGCGACCTAGAACCGGCCTACCCCGCGCTCAGGATGTCCGGTTCATGAATGTTTCAGCCTTGCCGACGGGTCAGCGCTGGCGGTTTCCGCCGCCGATCGGGCTCGGGGCCATGGCCGCGTGGTTGCTGTTCGCGTTCGTGCTCGCGCAGTCGGCCGGCCGTGTCGAGATCGGCCGCATGCTGGCCCTGAGCGGTGAGGCGGTCCAGGCCGCTGTGGGACTCCGGGCGGACTCCCAGGTCGGGCGCGGCCTAGGCGTAATCATCGGCTCGATGTTTCCGATCCAACTCGAGGACCGCACCGACGTGCGCGCCATCCCGGGCTTCGATCCGGCCGCGTTCTCGTCAAACCTGCCGTGGCGCGCGCGGATCGAAACCGAACAGGTCAGCGAAACCCGCGTTGATCCGCAGACGCTTGAGGTCCGCACCGTCACGACCACGACTCAAGTTCTGGTGCGGCCGTTCGGCTACGCGCTCCATGTGCTGGCGAAACTGGTCGAAACGGTGGAGATCGCGCTGTGGGGCACGGTCATCGCCGTGATCCTCAGCCTGCCGCTGGCGGTGGCTTCAGCGCGACCGTACGCGCCGCATGGGGCGATCTACGTGCTTGCGCGGACGGTCGTGGGCGCTCTGCGGTCGGTGCCCGAAATGGTAAGCGCGCTGTTCCTGGTGCTGGCCTACGGCTTCGGCCCGATCGCCGGCGTGCTGGCGCTGGCGCTGCACTCCGCCGGATTTCTGGGCAAGTTCTACGCCGAGGACATCGAAAACGCCGACCCCAAGGCGCAGGAAGCCCTGACCGCCATCGGCGCCGGGCGGATGAAGGTGCTACGCTTCGCCGTGCTGCCCGAGGTCTGGCCGCAATACATCGCCTATACGTTCTATGTACTTGATCGCAACGTCCGCATGGCGACAGTGATTGGCATCGTCGGCGCGGGCGGGATCGGTCAGGAACTCAAGGGGCGCTTCGACATGTTCAACTACGCCCATGTCGGCACCATCCTGTTGGCGATCCTGTTGCTCGTCTTGCTGCTCGACCAGCTATCGGCGCGGTTGCGACGCAGTGCCCTATGACGCATCCGGTTGGCAACCTCGGCCGGGCTGGGCCAGACTGCGGGTGCAGGTCAATTCAACGGTGGCCCCGACCATGACCAAGTCAGCCTCTCGCAAACCCGCACGCGTCTCGGGCGCGCGCCCGTCGAAGGCCCGCCGCGCGGCGGTCGGTGCGGATGCTGCCTCGTCGCCGGCGGGCAACGTGCTGTCGCGGATCCGCGCCCAGCACCGCGGGCTGGGGCCCAGCGCCATCGCCATCGCCGATTTCATCCTCGCGCAGCCATCGACGGTGATGCGCATGTCGGTGACCGAGCTGGCCGAGGCGAC
>JANRJB010000464.1:0-4824 GCA_033764265.1 Rhodospirillaceae bacterium
ATACGCCTTGACGGTTTCATCGGCGGACGCGAACGCGATCACCTCGTACTTCATATTGTTGCCCTTGAAGTAGTCGGCGAGGTTCTGCTCGGTCGTGGTGCCGGTCTGCACGCAGACCGAGGCGCTGTTGAGTTCCAGCGCAGAATTCACCTTCAGCGACTTCTTCACCAGGAAGCCCTGCCCGTCGTAATAGGTGACGCCGGTGAAGTTGGCGCCGAGCGAGGTATCGCGCGACAGCGTCCAGGTGGTGTTGCGCGACAGCACGTCGATTTCGCCCGACTGCAGCGCGGTGAAGCGGTCCTTGGCCGACAGCGGCACGAACTTGATCTTGCTCGCGTCGTTGAAGACGGCCGCCGCGATCGCCCGGCAGATGTCGACATCGAGCCCGGTCCAGTTGCCCTTGTCGTCCGGGGTCGAGAAACCCGGCAGGCCCTGGCTCACACCGCAGGAAAGCTGGCCTCGGTCCTTGACCGTCTTGAGGGTTTGCGCCGAGGCAGCCTGGGCAGTGAAGCCGGCGGCCAAAGCAAGGGTGACAACCAGAGATACGCGTTTCATGGGACTGGGCCTTTCAAGGGGTCTTGCGAAGATCGTTTACTAGGCAACGCCTGAAGTAGTGGGGCCAACCGGCTGATCCCTCGCTGAAAAGCGTCCTTCCGGCCGCGCAGTTTGACCTGCCGTCCGGTCGATCCTGGATCTGGTATCGCGGCAGGCCCCTCAACTTGCAGCGACTGTTAGTTGGCGCGCATCTCAGAACGACTGGCGTGCCGGGTCAAGGGGTTGACTGCTCTCTTCTGTGACCTGTTGCCGACTTGCCAGCTCCCACCTCCTCGGTTCGGCGGCATTTTCGCGAACAAGTTGTGGCTGCGGCATAACGTCTTCGCCCCTTCTAACGGCGGGCCGGCGCCGCGGCCCCTCGACGATCTCGAGGCCGATCCCGATTGCGGCGCTGGAGGTCGCCTGAGGTCCCCGGCCGAGCGGCCCCTGGGAGCCTTTTGCGGCCGTGTCGCGGGCGGCTCTCAACGCTAACCACCCGTTCACCATGACGTTGAATCCAGCCATCCGAGCAACCAAAAAATACACCTCTCAAGGTCCCCTATACCATTCATGCCTAGTCATGCCTGAGGGGGTGGCTGTGGTTGCCGTGAAGTTGGTACGTCCCTGCGTAAGAGTAGTAAAAGCGTATGAACATCGCCCGTGTCGTCGTTCTTCTCATCGCCTTGAGTGCCGGCGGTGTGGCCGCCTATCTCGCCCGTGGTACCGACGAAAAGCCCCGCCCCGCGGCCGAGCCGGTGGCGCAAGTACCGTCGGTAGAAATTCTGGTCGCGAAGTCCGACATCGGGCTCGGCCAGCCGGTCAAGGCGGAGGATCTGCAATGGCAGCCCTGGCCAGCTTCGGGCGGCAATAATCTGATCAACCGCGCCAGCCGCGCGGAGGCCATCCAGGAAATCGCCGGTTCGATCGCGCGCACGCCTGTCTACGCAGGCGAGCCGATCCGCGAGCAGAAGCTGGTCAAGGCCAACGGTTCCGGCTTCATGGCGGCGATCCTTACAAGCGGCATGCGCGCGATCTCGACCGAGATCTCGCCGGAGAACGGCGCCGGCGGCTTCATCCTGCCCAATGACCGCGTCGACGTCATCCTGTCCAAGCGCGACAAGAATCCGGAACGCAGCGGCGGCGACGCCATACAGACCGAAATCGTTCTCTCCAATGTGCGCGTGCTGGCGATCGATCAGGCGCCGAAAGAAAAAGAGGGCACCAACACCCTCGTCGGCCGCACCGCCACGCTCGAACTGAAGCCCGAGCAGGCCGAGACGCTGGTGCGTGCACGTCAGACCGGCACGCTCGCGCTCGCGTTGCGCAGCATCGCCGACAGCAATGTGACGGCCGAAGGCCCGTCCGAGGAACAAGTCAAAAAGCGAAGCGAGAGCGTCAACGTGGTTCGCTACGGGGTCGCCAATCAAACGACGGCACAGAAGTGACCGAAAGGACGTCCGAGATGAAGTTTGGGGAAAATAAGTCAGCGATACGAGCCGTGGCGGCGCGCACCTTGTTGTTATCGGCCGCCGCCGCGCTGACGCTGGCTCCGCTGCTACCCGTCGCAGCCGCCGAAGCTGAACACGACAAGGATCCGGTCACGACCTCCGCGATCGGCTCAACCAAGATGCGCTTCCTGTCACTCGGCATCGGCAAGTCCGTGGTGGTCGACCTGCCGCGCGACGTCAAGGATGTGCTGGTCGCCGACCCGAAGATCGCCAACGCCGTCGTTCGCTCCGCGCAACGCGCCTACATCATCGGCGGCGCGGTCGGCCAGACCAACGTCGTGTTCTTCGATGCCGACGGCCAGCAGGTCGCCTCCTACGACATCGCGGTCAAGCGTGACCTCAACGGCGTGCGCGCCGCACTGAAGCAGACCCTGCCCGGCATCCAGATCGAAGGCGTCGGCGACAGCGTCGTCCTCACCGGTTCGGTATCCTCCCCGGTCGAGGCCCAGCAGGCCGGCGAGATCGCGGCGCGGCTGGTCGGCGGCGCCGACAAGGTCGTCAACTCGATCGTGGTCCGCGGCCGCGACCAGGTGATGCTCAAGGTCACCGTCGCCGAAGTGCGGCGCGACATCGTCAAGCAATTGGGTATCGATCTCAGTGCCAACATGAATTACGGCACCGCGCAGGTCGTGTTCAACAACAGCAATCCGTTCACTGCCAACAGCGCTCCGCTGGTTTCCGGCAACGGTCTGGCGGGCGCAGCCTTGAACAAGGCCGGCCTGCCGACGGTCACCGCCACCTTGCGCGCGATGGAAAGCGCGGGCGTGGTGAAGACGCTGGCAGAGCCGAACCTGACGGCGATCTCCGGCGAGTCCGCGACCTTCATCTCAGGCGGCGAATTTCCGATTCCGACCGGCGTAACCTGCCAGACGACGACACAGGGCGCGATCGGCCAGTGCGTTCAGACCGTCAGTTTCAAGAAATTCGGCATCTCGCTCAACTTCACGCCGGTCGTGCTGACCGAAGGGCGGATCAGCCTCAGGGTGATGACCGAAGTGTCGGAAGTCTCGACCGAGAACGCCTTGCAGGGCGGCGCAGGCGGAACCACGATTCCATCGATCAAGACCCGGCGCGCCGAAACCACGCTGGAAATTCCCTCCGGCGGCTCGATCGCGATGGCGGGTCTGATCCAGGAACAGACCAAGCAGGCCATCAACGGATTGCCCGGCGCGGACCAGATCCCGATTTTCGGGCAGTTGTTCAGAAGCCAGGACTTCATCAACCACCAGACCGAACTGATGGTCATCGTGACGCCCTACGTCGTTCGCGCGGTCGCGCAGAAGGAACTGTCGCGGCCCGATGACGGCTTTGCGCCGGCATCCGACTCGCAGTCCGCGTTGCTCGGGCGCATCAACCGCATCTACGGCGTTGCCGCCCGTGTCGATCCCATCAGCGGGACGCAGGGCAATTTCGGCTTCATCATCGATTGAGACGCAGAGCTGTTCACCGAGTGGGGACGAGGACAGAACGATGACAACGAGAATTCCGCTCCATCGCATCAAGATGATGGGCACGCTTGGCGCCCTGCTCGGCCTTTCGGCCGCGCTTGGCGCCTGCATACCGCATACAACGGAAGTCACGACCTCCAGCATCGATTATCGCCACCGTCATCCGATCGCCGTGACCGAAGCCGACCGCTCGATCGTGGTGTTCGTCGGCCAGAGTCGCGGCGGCCTGTCCGGGTCGCAGCGCACCGACGTCGCGGGACTGGCCAATAGCTGGCTGCGTGAAGGCACCGGCGCGATCATCGCCGAGGTCCCGACCGACACGCCGAATGCGCGTGCCGCGGCGGCATCGTTCCGGGAAATCCAGTCGGTGCTGACGGCGGGCGGCGTTCCCTCGCGGGCGATCACGCTGCGTCACTACACACCCGACGATCCCCGTACGCTGCCGACGATCCGGCTCAGCTATCCGAAGATCACGGCGGTGGCCGGACCTTGCGGCCTGTGGCCACAAGACCTCGGGCCGAATATCGACAATGTCGCCTACAGCGAAAATCAACCCTACCACAATTTCGGCTGTGCCACCCAGCGCAACCTGGCTGCGATGGTCGACAATCCCGCCGATCTCGAACAGCCGCGGCCCGAAAGCCCGGCCTATACGCCTCGGCGCGATATCGCCTTCGAGAAATACCGCAAGGGCGTTTCGACGGCGACCAGCTATCCCGAATCCGACAGAGCCAAACTCAGCGATACAGGCAAATGATCAGCCGCGTGTTTCAGAACTCAGAAGAACAACTCGACGAACCGCCGGTGCAGCCGGAGGAATACATCTCGCCGGCGCCGCGGGTATCGGTCCAGGCCTATTGCGCCAGCGTCGCGGTTGCGACCGCGGTGCGTGCGGCGAGCGAGGACCGCCGCCTCGGCAAGGCTCACCTGACGGTCCGCATGGGCGGCATCGCCGCGGCCATCGACGCCTATCACACCGCGCCGACGCCGAACGTGATCCTGCTGGAAGCCGAAGCCGGTCGCGACATCCTCGAAGGGCTCGACGAACTTGCGTCCGTCTGCGACGCCGGAACCCGTGTGGTCGTGATCGGCAACGCCAATGACGGAACGCCCTACCGTGAACTGGTACGGCGCGGCATCAGCGACTACGTGACCGGACCGGTCGAACCGATCGACGTCGTGCGCGCGATATGCGGCCTCTACGCGGCCTCCGAGGCCGTGGCCGTCGGACGCATCGTCGCCGTGGTCGGCGCCAAGGGCGGCGTCGGCGCCTCCACCGTCGCACACAATGTGGCCTGGGCGATCGCGCGCGACCTCGCGCTCGATTCCGTCGT
>JANRJB010000409.1:0-2411 GCA_033764265.1 Rhodospirillaceae bacterium
TCTTTCCGGCGCCGTTCGGTCCGCCGATGATGACAATGTCTTTTCCGTCTCGGCGCACGTTCGGCATCGTCAGAACGGATCCTTGCTCACCCGCACCAATTGCTTGCCGCGATTGTTGCCGTCGTACAGGCGGATCAGCGCTTCGGGCAGCCGCTCGAAACCGTCGAGCACGTCTTCCTGGTACGTCAGCCGCCCGTCCTTGATCCATTGGGCCATGTCGCGTTCGGCCTCGGGGAAGCGCGGCTCGTAGTCGTAGATCAGGAAACCCTGCATCAGCGCGTTCATGCGCCCGATCAGGTAGGCATTGCGCAACGGATAGGGCTCCTTCGAGCCGGCGATGTATTGCGAGATGCCGCCGCACGCCACAACGCGCGCGTACTTGTTGATGCGGGCGAGCGCGGCGTCCAGGATCGGCCCGCCGACGTTATCGAAATACACATCGACGCCGCCGGGGCACGCGGCGGCGATGCGCGCGGCCACATCCTCGTTCTTGTAGTCGATGGCGGCGTCGTAGCCGAGCCTGTCCACCAGCAACCGGCACTTCTCGGCCCCGCCGGCGATGCCGACCGCGCGGCAGCCGGCGATCTTGGCCAGCTGGCCGACGCTCGACCCCACGCCGCCGGCCGCGCCGGACACCAATACCGTTTCACCGGGCTTGGGCTTGCCGATGTCGAGCAGGCCGAAGTAGGCGGTGAAGCCGGTCATGCCAAGCACGCCCAATGCGGTGGATACCGGCACGATGCGCTGATGTACCTTGTACATCATCCAATAGGGGCTGCCGTCGCTGACCGCATACTCCTGCCAGCCCATCTTGCCCTGGACGATCTCGCCTTCGCGAAACGACGGATGACGCGAGGCGACGATCTGCCCGACCCCGCGCCCGCGCATCACGTCGCCGATCTCGAGCGGTTTCTCGATGCCCGCACCGTCGAGCATGTAGAAACGCATCACCGGGGCCAGCGACGAGTAGATCACGCGAATGACGAACTCGCCGTCCTGCGGGTCGGGGATGGGGCGCTCGATCATGCGAAAGTCGGATCGCCGCACCGTCCGGTCGACCGGGCGTTCGGCCATCGTCCACTGGCGATTGACGCCGCTCACGCCGCCGCCCCAACAGGATCAAGCGTGGTGCGCACCTTGATCTCGCCGGTCAACGTGCGATGCACCGGGCACTTGTTGGCGATCTCGAGCAACTTGGCGCGGGTGGTTTCGTCCAGGTCGCCCTCGAAGCGGATCACGCGCGAGATTTCCTCGATGTCGCCGGCCTTGGTTTCGCAGTCGGCGCAGTCCTGGGCATGGACCTTGCGATGCGACAATCGCACCGCCACGCGCCTCAGCTTGATGCCCTTGCGGTTGGCGTACATGCGCACGGTCATCGAGGTGCAGGCGCCCAGCGCGGCCAGCAAGTAGTCGTAGGGGCCCGGCCCCGCATCGTCGCCGCCGACGTTGGCGGGTTCGTCCGCGGTTAGCACGTGGCGGCCGGCGCGCACGTCCTGCTGATAGGCGCCCGCCAGGGTTTCGACCACCTCGACGATGCCGTCGGGCAATGGCTGCGATGTCATGTGCGCGTCCTTAATTCTTCCCGAAACGTCGCCCTAGCTCTAGATTGCTCCCTGACTTTTCGCCAGTGGAGATCGACCTGTGGCGCTGCCGCCCCCGCCGACCGGCCTGGACGTGATCGAGCGCGCCACCGTGTTCAAGGGCTACTTCCGCATCGACCGCTACGTGCTGCGCCACGGCCTGTTCGACGGCGGCTGGACGGCGCCGATGACGCGCGAGGTGTTCGAGCGCGGCCACGCCAGCGCCGTGCTACCATTCGACCCCGAGCGCGGCGAAGCGGTGCTGTGCCAGCAATTCCGCGTCGGCGCGCTGGCCGGCGGACTGCCGCCGTGGCAGGTGGAACTGGTGGCCGGGATCATCGACGACGGCGAGACGCCCGAAGCTGTGGCCCGCCGCGAAGCCCGCGAGGAAGCGGGCCTGACCGTCACCGACCTGATGCCGATCTGCCGTTACGCCGTCAGCCCGGGCGGGGCCAGCGAAAGCGTGTACTTGTACCTGGGCCGCGTCTCGGCGGCCGGCGCGGGTGGCGTGTTCGGACTGGCGGATGAAGGCGAACACATCCGCGTCGAGGCCGTGCCCGAGATCGAGCTTCGGCGCATGCTGGACGCGGGCGAGATCGGCAATGCCTCGACGCTGCTGGCGGTCCAGTGGCTGTTTCTCAATCGCGACAAGGTTCGCGCCGCCTGGGGCGGCGTCTGATGCGGGAGCCGACGATGCAGTTAGCGCACTATGCCTTCACCGATGCCGTGGTCTCCACCGGCTGGCTGGCCGGCCGTCTCGACAATCCGCATCTGCGCATCGTCGACGCCAGCTATTTCGTGCCGGGCGGCATCGCGCCCGCGCAGGCGCAG
>JANRJB010000013.1:0-7663 GCA_033764265.1 Rhodospirillaceae bacterium
GTGGCGCACGACTTCAACAATTTGTTGACCGTGATTCTCGGCAACGCCGAGGCTTGCCGCGCCGAAATGGCATTGAATCGGCAGGC
This sequence comes from Rhodospirillaceae bacterium, assembly GCA_033764265.1. GTDB lineage: Bacteria > Pseudomonadota > Alphaproteobacteria > Rhodospirillales > Rhodospirillaceae > VGEM01. The sequence goes on from JANRJB010000013.1 coordinate 87, forward strand.
GCGCGAGCACCTCGACTTGATACTACTGGCCGGCCAAAAGGGGGCGGACCTGACACAGCGGCTGCTGTCGTTCGCCCGCCAGCAACAACTCTCGCCACGATCCTTCGACCTGAACGGGCGCGTGCGGGAGTTCGTCAAGCTGGTGAGCCGCACCGTCGAGGAGAACATCGAGATCGGCGTATCGCTGTCGGATGGCCTGGAGCCGGTGCGGGCCGACCCCGGTGAGCTCGACACCGCCCTGCTTAATCTCGTGGTCAATGCCCGTCACGCGATGACTCAAGGGGGCAAAATCACCATTGAAACGGGCCGCGCTGCATTCGACGAAAATACTGCATCTCAAGAACCGGGCGTGATGCCGGGCCACTATGCCACCGTCGCGGTGAGCGACACCGGAATCGGCATGTCGGAAGATGTCGTTCGTCGCGCGTTCGAGCCGTTCTTCACAACGAAGCCACAGGGTAAGGGATCGGGACTCGGCCTCAGCATGGTGTTCGGTTTCGCCAAGCAGTCGGGCGGTCACGCCGAGATCAAGAGCGCGGTCGGGCGCGGCACGACGGTCAGGCTCTACCTGCCCTTTGCCTCGACGCGTGACAAGTTCGAAGCCGACACCAGCGAGGCAGAAGCGGCCGCGCCCCGGGGCGGTCGGATTCTGGTGGTGGAAGACAACGACTTCGTTAGACAGACGGTGACCTTCCAATTGGAGCGGCTAGGTTACACCGTCACCGGCGCGCCGACCGCAGCGGCGGCCCTCGACATCCTGCGCCAGGATGCCGGCTTGGACCTGGTGCTGTCCGACATGGTCATGCCGGGTGGCCTGAGCGGCGCCGACCTGTTGCGCGAGGTCACCGAACATTATCCCGGGATTAAGGTCGTGCTGATGTCGGGGTATGCCGGCGCCGAACTGCGCGACCAGATCAGGTCCATCGGCGATGCGCCGCTATTGCAGAAGCCAGTGTCGTCGAAGGTGTTGGCGCGCGCGATCGAACACGTCCTCAGCGCCTGAACTTGGCCGGGGCTAACCTTGCCAACGCGAGCAGCTTGTCGGTGATCGTCGCGGCCCGCGTGCTTTTCAATCGCAATGTCAACACCTCCTCGGCGGAAACCGCTAAGCTGACGGTCTAGAATCCGCGAATGGCTCCTATGTCCACGTCTTCTGGTCTCGCCCCGGCCTCCACGATCGCCGCGCCGGCGGTGGCGCTGAAGGCGGGCCTGGGCCTGGCTCGCTCGCGCTGGTGATGGTGGCCGCGGCCTTCGGACTGGCCGCCGGGTCCGAGGTCGACCTGGTTCCGTACCTGACCGCGCTACTTCGGCCTGAAAGCCTACGGCAAGATCTACGGCTCGGTGTTCGTGCTGTTCTACGCCGGAGTCGGCGCCGGGCCGTTGTTCGTGGGCTGGATGTACGACCTGAACGGCGACTACGTCGCTGCCCTTCTGGTGGCGATCCCGGTGCTGGCCGCCGGCGCGGCGCTGATCGCCAGCCTGGCCCGCACGCCGTAGCGCCGCGTTTCCGGCAAGCCGACGAAGACGGCGGTGTTGAAGGCGACGCCGCGGCTGTTGAACAGGTCGGAATCGCCTTAAGCTGCGCGCCCGCGCCCGGTTCAGGAATTGGTCATGGCACTCCATCGCATTGCAACGTTGATGCTGAGCTTGACGCTCGTCGCCGGCGGCGCGGCGCGGGCCGAGAGCGAAACGGGTGCGGCTTCCCCGCAGGTCTCGCCCAAGCCCGGCTACATGGTGGTGATCGGCGTCGGCGTCGACCCGTCGAGGATGGGCGCCTATGCCGCCGCGGCCGTGCCGCTCTTGCTGAAGTACCGGGGCCGGTTGTTGTTCGCCACCGATGAAGGCCGCACCGAGGTGCTGGAGGGCGGGCCGTTCCCAGGCTCGGTGCGGGTGTTCGAGTTTCCCAGCCTGCAAAGCGCGCGCGATTTCTATTACTCGGCGGAGTATCAGGCCGCGATCCCGCTGCGCGCCGGCAACGGCAAGCTGGACGTGATCGTGTCGGACGCGTTCGTGCCCGACCCCAAGTGGTTCGCCGCGCCGCCCGCGGCGCGGTAGCCGGCCGTGGCCGTCAGCGGACGGTCCGGCAGCCGGCGCGCCTAGCGCGGCGGATCGTTCGGGAAGCGCGCGCGAAACGCAACGCAGTCGGACTTTTCGTCGAAGGTCAGCAGATAGGCCGCCCGCGCGTGACCGACACGCTCGTTTTCCAGCCGCAGGGTCCACCGCCCCTTGGCATGCCGTTTCAGCCAGTGCTCGATGTCGGAGAACTGGCCGGCAACCACGATGCGGGCGACAAATCCGACCGGTTCCGCACCGTTCACGGGCGCGCCTGGCGCGGGCGCTCCGGGACGCAGGCGATCAGGCGCCAATGGCATGGGCTGGGTCCGATGGTGTGATGTCGAGGGGTGGAGTACGTGTTCTCAAGGCGCGTGTATAGGGCTTTACCGTCGCCGGAACAAGGGCGCTGGCCGCGATGTTCACGGCCGAACATGGCATCGTTGCGCGCCGTTACTCCAGATACAACTGCCGCAGCCGCGTCAGGCCGGCGGCATCGACGCCCAGTTCGCGCGCGAGGAACCCTTCGACCGACCCGTAATCGCGCTCGAACAGCAAGAGCGTTTCGGTCACCAGCGCCTCGCCCTTGGCGTTGACCAGGGGCCGCGGCGCGAACGGGTCTTTTCCGGTCTCGGCGGCGGCGGCGATCCGCATCGCCTGGAAGCGCGCGACGATGTTGCGTTCGGCCAGCGCCGGATCGGCGGGCGCGTTCCATTCATTGGCCGGCGTGCGCAGGGTGGTGGACAGGTGGTAATCGGCGATGATGGTTTCCCGCGGCACGCCGAGCGCGGTAAGGATCAGGGCCGCGGCCACGCCGGTGCGGTCCTGCCCGGCCGAGCAGTTGACCGAGAGCGGCGCCTCGCCGGCGAGCAAGGCCGCGAACATGGCGCGGTACGTATCACGCAGCATGGTCGGAAACTGCTCGTAAGCCGTCTGGCCGCGACTGGCATCGGTCATCGCTGCCATCGGGTTGGCGGGGTTGGCCATCAGCGGTGCGAACAGGGGCTCGGCCGAGTAATCGGCCTCGATCCTGCGCGGGGCGGGCGTCGCGCGCCAGTCGGTGGGGGTCAGCTCGCGTTCCTCGTGGCTGCGCAGGTCGCACAGCACGCGGATACCGAGCCCGGCGAGGTAGTCGTAATCCGCGTCGGTCAACTGGCCCATGGCCCCGGAGCGGTACAGCAGGCCCCACTTGGTGGTCTTCCCGCCGGCAGCCGGATACCCGCCCAGGTCACGGAAATTGGAGCCGCCGTCGAGCGGCAGCAACCGTTCGGCCACCCATGCGCCATCGTCGCCGGCGTCCAGAAAATAATAACTCCGGAGGCCGGGCACCGCGGCCAGGCGATGCACCCCGTCGGTATCGTCGTCGGACACCAGCGTGCGTTCTGAAGCCGGCGCGCTGGCGCGGTCGGCGACGAACACGTCCACGGGGACGGGCGCGCGCCAACGCAGCTCGATCTCGCGGCCTTCACGTCGGGCTTCAGCCGCGGTGATCTCGGCCAGCGCCGGGGCGGCACAGCATGCGACGGCGACGGCGACGGCGACGCGGATCATGACGTCCTCCACGGGGCGCGGATGCACCCGGTTATTCCAACAGGTGGGATTTCATTTGCGCGATTTCGGCGGCGTCGATGCCGAGGCGGCGATCGAGGTAGCCTTCGATCGAGCCGTAGTCGGCTTTGATGGCGGCGAAGGCGGCGTCGAGATAGGCGGGGTCGGCGCGCAACAGCACGGCCAACCCCTCGGCCGGAATGCCGGCCAGCATGTTGGCCGCCGCCGCGCTGCCCTGACCACCCCCGCCCTGCGCGGCCGCCTGGGCGTACATCGCGGCCTGCTTGGCCGGATCGACCAACACTTCCGTCAGTTGGTAATCCTGGCGGACCGTGTCGTAGGGCACGCCAAGCGCGGTCAGCAGAAGCGCCGCGCCGAGTCCGGTGCGATCCTTGCCGGCGGTGCAGTGGAACAGGAGACCGCGCTCGCCGGCGGCCAAGCGCTCGAACATCGCCTGATAGTGCGGGGCCTGGCGTTCGGCCATCTCGCCGTAGCTGGCGATCAGGGCGGCGCGCATTCCGTCGGCGGTGCGCTCGACGTCGGCGAACGCCTGCATCGGATCGGTGACGCCGTCGGTCGGATCGAACCAGATCATGTCGGGGTCGCCGGCGCGCCAGGCGGTGGCGTCGCGGCGGCGTTCGTCGGGCAGGCGCAGGTCGCACACCACCGAGATGCCGAGATCGTCGATCACCGCGTAATCGGCGTCGGTGAGGCGCGACAACTGGTCGGCGCGGTAGATCTTGCCCCACTTGACGCGCTTGCCGTCGGCGGTGCGATAGCCGCCGAGGTCGCGGAAGTTCTTGGCGCCTTGCAGGGGCACGACGCGCTCGGCCACCCACAGCCCCGCGCCATCGGCGGTGGCCAGGTGAACGAACGCGCGCCCCTCGCCGGCCGGCAGCACGTGCACGCCGTCCGCGTCGTCGTCCGACACCAGGCGGCGTTCCGCGGCCGGCGCGTCGGGGCGCGCGGCCAACGACACGTCGACCGGGCCGGTCGCCGTCCAACGCACCTCCAGGCGGTCGCCCGTGCGGGTGACACCCGCCTCGTTCACCGCTGCCGTCGCGTGGTCGACGGCGACGGCGACGGCGACCGAAACGAGTGCAAAATGAATCGCGCGCATGGTGTCTCCGCGGTGTTTGTGGTGATCAGTAATTCACGCGCACGCCGGCCAAGTACCGCCGGCCGAAACCTTCGATTTCGTAGGGGCGGTCCTTGGTGCCTTCGTAGCGGAAGCCGATGTCGTCGGTGAGGTTGTTGGCGTCGAAGTAGACGCCGACGTAGTCGTTGATCTGGTAGCGCGCCGAGAAATCGAGCCGCTCGGCCGCGCCCCACAACAGGTCGCCGCCCTCGATCTGCGCCACGTCGTCGACCCAGCCGGTGCGATGCTGGTAGCTGAGCCGCGTCGACAGTCCGAAGTTCTCGTAGAACACCGCCAAGTTGGTGACGCGCTTGGAGGTGCCGGGAAAGCGCACGGTGCGACCCTGCGGCGTGCGGAAATCGCCGTCGATCAAGGCGACGTTGGCCTGGATGCCGAAGCCGTCCCACGGCGCGGGCAGGAAGGTCCAGGGATGGTTGTAGGTGAACTCCACGCCGTACAGCTTGCCGTCGTCGCCGTTGAGCGTGGTGGTGAAGCGGTAATTCGACCGGTCGATGCCGCCGAAATTGAAGCGCGTATCGCCGACGCGGGTGGTGCTGTCGAACAGCACGTCCTTCACGTCGCGGTAAAAGCCGTTGACGGCCAACAGCGCCGCGTCGTCGAAGTACCATTCGAGCGAGCTGTCGATGCCGATGGCTTTTTCGGGCTTCAGGTTGGGGTTGCCGCCGGTGACGGTTTCCAGCGCGGCGATATCGTTGATGGTTTGGGTGGCGCGCAGCTCGTTGAAGCTGGGTCGCGCCGCGCCCGACACGCCGGACACGCGGAATTTCAGCTCGTCGTCGAAATCGTAGGTCCAGTGGATGCTGGGGAACACGAGCGTGCTGTCGGCGTCGATCGATACCGGGTTGCGCACCGGCACGCCGCCGGCTCCAGCGGTGACAGCCACGCCGGTCGAGGTGATGCCGACATGCTCGACGCGCACGCCCGCGATCAGGGTCTGGCGATCCCAGGTCCAGGTGTTCATCGCGTAGCCGGCGTAAATGTCCTCGTCCACCATGTTGGCAAGCGAGGGGTCGCGCACCGGCAGCGGATAGGTGCCGCGCCCGGCGGCGTTGGCCGCGCGCGCAGCATCGAGCAGCACGTCGAGCTGCTTGCGCATGCCGACGTTGTCGATGTAGGTCCAGCTGTAGCCGCGGTCGACGTCTTCGTCGATCGGCTCGGAAGTCACGAAGGCGAGCGGCGTCCACGGCACGCCGAGTTCGGCCGCCGCGGTGCGCAACACCAGCGTGCCGGCCGTACCGTTGGGCCGCAGCGACGAGACGTTGCCGGGATCGGTCGACTTGCGCAGATCGACCTGTCCGCCCAGCTTGAAGGTGGCGTCGGCGCCGAACATCGCCCAGGCGCGTTCCACGTCTCCTTTGGCGGTGTAGGCCTTGGTCTTGGTGCCCAGCCCGAAATAGAACAGCGATTCGAAGTCGAACGCCTGCTGGTTCAGGCTGGTGCGCGGCGCACCGCGCGACAGCACGCCGCCGGTGGACACGGTGTCGAACAGGCTGATGACCGGGTAGCGGCCGTCGCGCGCGTCCACCGTCATCGACGGACGCAGGGCGGCGTTGTTGGCCGACTGGAAAACCAGCGGCAGGTCGGTGTCGTCCTCGGTCTCGGTGTAGGCCGCCGTCCACGACGCCGACCAGTCGGACCATTCGTGCCGGCCTTTGAGCGCGTTGTAGAAGGTGGAGTTGAAGTAGTCGCCCTTCTCGAACGCCCCCTGCACCGGCACCGCCACCAGATCGGCCGTGGTCGCCGTGCGCGTGCCCGAGCGCGCGCCGGAGTAGGAGAAGGTGTACTGGTTGCGCTCTTCGTCGTCCTTGAACTCGGTATAGAGGCTGTTGAAGCTGACGACGTGGCCGTCGGCAGGCGCGAACTCCACCTTGCCCGACAGCGAGTTGGTTTCGCGCACGATGATGTACTTGGCGGTGCGCAGATTGAGCAACGCGCTGCCGGCCGCCACGGGTGCGTAGCGCGGCTCGGTGTTGTCGGTCTGCTGCTCGAACTCGAAGTGCGATCCGGCCAGGACCACGCCAATGGTCTCGTTGGCCCACGACACGCGGCCGGCCAGTTGCTGTTGCGGTCCGCCGCCCAAGTCTATCGTGCCGTAGCCTGCCTGCACCTGCGCCGACCAGTCGGGGGTGCGCAGGGGCGAGAACGTCTCGATGTCGACGCGGCCCGCCAGCGCCTCGGCCGGCATGTCGGGCATCAGCGTCTTGTTGACGACCACGCGGTCGATCAGCGCCGCCGGCACGGAATCGAAACGGAACACGCGATCCTGAGCGCCCAGCACGTTGATGCCGTCGAACGCCACCGCGGTCCAGCGCGCCGGCGCGCCGCGCACCTGGATGAAGCGCTCCTGGCCCTGGTCGCGCTGCACCGCCACCGCCGGCAGACGTGCCAGCGCGGCCGCCGCGGTCAAATCTGGGAAGCGGCCGATGGTGTCGGACGCGATCACGTTGACGACGTTGTCGGCGTCTTTCTGGGCGGCCAACGAGGCTTCAAGGCTGTCGCGGATCGGCCGGGCGACCACCACCAGTTCCTCGATCAGCTCTCGATCGGCCGTCTCCTGGCGCGGCAGGGTCTGCGCCGATTGTCCGGTTTGCGCCATCACCGGCGCAGCCGTCAGGACCGACATGGCCACCAGCCACGCCTTGAACGAAACATTCTTCACAGTGCAACGCTCCTAAGAATTCAGGAGCGTGGTCTACGGGCGGGGCGGCGACGGTCCCGTTGAGGTTCGGTGAATGTTGCGTGATACCGGCGCGCGAGGCTACGGAACTTGCGGCGTCGACGCGCCTTTGTCCTTGATGATGCCGCGGAGAATCGTGTT
>JANRJB010000039.1:0-27263 GCA_033764265.1 Rhodospirillaceae bacterium
GGTGGAGCCGCGGGCGGCGGCGGTGGAGCCGCGGGCGGCGGCGGCGAGGCGCCTTGCTGGCCGGCGGGCTGCTGGCCGCCGGCCGTGTCGCCACCGCCTTCACCGTCGTCGCCACCATCGGCGCCGTCATCGGCGCCGTCATCGCCTCCATCAGCGCCATCGGCGCCGTCAGCACCGTCGCCACCGCCGTCGGCGCCGTCTTGCCCGCCCTGCTGGCCGCCTTGCTGGCCGCCCTGGTTGTCCTGGTTCTGCTGTTGTTGCTGTTGCTGCTGCTGTTGTTGCTGGAACTGCTGCCGGGCCTGCGTCACCACCGCCTCGACCGTCGACGCGATCGCCGCCACCTGTTCCGGCGTGAACTGCACCTGGGTCGGCGCCTGGCCCTGCGCCGGGTTCCACTGCCAGCCCGAGTTGGCGCCGTTGATGGTGCCCACCACCGTGCCGTTGGGCAGCGACAGGACGATTTCGCCGACCGCCGTCTGGCCGCCGCCCAGGTTCTCCGGCCGGTTCAGAATCGTGATGCCGCCGCCCTGCGGGTCGAACGACACGAACACCTGCGTGCCGCGGATGCCGATGGTCGCCACCGGCGTGTTCAGCGACATGTTGTCGTTGCCGGACTTGGCGATCTTGCCCGAAATAAACGACGTCGCGCCCGACACCAGGTTGAAGCTCGCCCGGCCGGTCTCCGCGGCCGGATCGTAGATCAGTTCGTCCAGGACCAGTTCGCCGTCCTCGCCCAGCGCCACCGTCGTCTCGTCGACAAACACGATGCCGATCTTGCCGTCGGCGCCGGTCTCGATGATGTCGTCCTGAAACACCGGATCGCCAACCGCCAGCGTCACCGTCGTGCCGTCGGCCCGCACCGCCGTAACGGTGCCTTCCAGCGTCTCCACCCGGCCGATCGGCTGCGCCGCATCCTGCGCCAGTTGCTCGCCGTCACCGGCCTGCGCCATCTGCCCCGGCGCCAGCGGGCCCGTCAGCCGCGTCGCCAGCTCGCCCGAGACCACCACGCCCGCCCCATCGGTCAACTCGGGCGCAGGATCCAAGAGGAAGAAACCTTTGACGATAAACACTTCGCCGTCCGGCGCGCGGATCACCAGATCGCTGCCGACCCGCTCGAACTCGCCCCGCAACAGTGCCGACAACTCGCCGATCACCGCCCGGCCATCGACCACCTCGATCACGTGCACCACAACAGATGACGCGCCGACATCGCCCGGCGCAAAGCCGGTGGAAGTGAAGTTCGTCGTCATGGTCCCCTTGGGCGCACAGCGCTGCGCTGAGTGTGGCCGCTACAACTAATAGGATAAAAGTCTAGTCCGATCGGCAACGCGGTGAAACCAATAATTGCCCTGTTGAAAACTATTTTGCCCTTGCGCAATGTACCTTTGGCAGTCGGTTTGGTGTCGCAACTATTCCGCTAGAAACTGGCGCAAACCCACGCCGTAACGCCCGGCGACCATCCGATCGCCGCTCCGTCGCGCCCTGAACAAGGACAGTTTCCATGACCGATGCACTGGGATGGCGCAAAAAGTTCGGCGTCCTCGGACCGTCGACCAACACCATCGTCCAGCCCGACTTCGACGACTTGCGCGTGCCGGGTGTGACCAACCACTACAGCCGCATCTACACGCCCAACGCTCAGGCCATCAGCAACGAGACGTTCATGGCCGCCACCCAGACGATCGCCGGCAATGTGATCGACGCGGTGCGCAGCGTGATGACCTGCAGCCCCGATTATCTGGTGATGGGCATGTCGGCGATCACGTTTTACGGCGGCAACAAGGGCGCCGACGCGTTCCAGAAAAAGATCGAGGACGAGGCCAAGGTCGGCGTGTCGGTCGGTTCGCACGCCTGCACCGCCGCGCTCAAGGCCTACGGCGGCGTCAAGCGCATCGCCTTCCTGTCACCCTACTATCCGGCCGCCAACGCCGAGGTGCAGGGCTACTTCGCCGACAACGGCTTCACCACCGTGCGCGACGTGCCGCTGCAGCGCCCGAGCTGGACGGCGATCGCCGAAACGACCGAGCAGATGTGCATCGATACGCTGAAGCGGCTCGACGGACCCGACGTCGATGCCATTCTCCAGGTCGGCACCAATCACAGCATGATCCGGCTGGCCGCCTTCGCCGAGAAATGGCTGGGCAAGCCGGTCATCGCCATCAACACCGCGACCTACTGGCACGCGCTGCGCGCCAACGGCATCCAGGACAAACTGCCCGGCTTCGGCCGATTGCTGGAAGAGTTCTGATCCCGACCGTGGCCGGCGACCTTACCGGACTCGGCGCGCTGGTCAGCGGCGGCGCCTCGGGGATCGGGCGGAGCTGCGCGGCGGTGCTGGCTGAGCGCGGCGCGCGGGTGGCGATCCTGGACCGCGTGACTGCGCCGAGCGGCATGGCTGGCGTGATCGCCGACATCCGCCGCCCCGATCAGGTTCGCGCCGCCGTCACACAGGCCGAGGCGGCCATTGGGCGCATCGACATCCTGGTCAACAACGCCGGCATCAGCGGCCGCAGCCTGCCGCTGGACGCCATCGACGACAACGCCTTCGACGACATGTTCGCCACGCACGTCAAAGGCGCGTTCGTGTGCGCGCAAGCCGTCGCGCCCGGCATGAAAGCCCGGCGGTTCGGCCGCATCGTCAATATCTCCTCGCATTTCGCGCTGATCGGCAGCGCCAGCGCCAGCCATTACGTCGGCGCCAAAGCGGCGTTGCACGGCTTCACCAAGGCCTGGGCTTTGGAGTTCGCGCCCTTCGGGATCACCGTGAACGCGGTGGCGCCTGGGCTGGTGGACACGCCGATGACGCGGGCCAGCGTCGGCGATGCTGAACTTGCCCGCCGCGGCGCCGGTTATCCCGTCGGCCGATTGCCGACGATGGACGAGATCGCCTTCGCGGTCGCCTGGCTGGCCGGCCGCGAGACCGACACGATCACCGGCCAGATCATCAGCCCCAACGGCGGCATCGCGATGGCTGGCGGCTAAAGGGTCAGCCGCCGCGCTTCACGGCCTTCAGCGCTTCGTCGATCAGAAACAGGTCGGTCAGCAGGGTGCGCAGGTGCATCGAGGCGTTGAGATTGTCCACCAGCTGCGAGCTGATGTTCGGCGCCGCCAGCGCGAAGTTCACCGCGGCGCGGGCGCGCACCACGTCCTGTCCTGCAAAGGCAAAGAACGGCCGCATGGCCTCGGAGTAGTCGTCCAGATCGAAGTACGAGGTGATGTCGCCCAGCGCCGCGCTCAGATTTTCCAACGTCGCGCGGATCGATGGGCCCGTGCCCCCCGCTTCGTTGTCGCGACCCTGGGCGGCGTACGCCAGCATGTATTCGTACGACGATTCGATCAGGTCGATGCAAGCGTCGAGGTCCGCCATCACGCGTCCCCGCGCCACTGCTTGGGATCGTGGTTGGCCTCGAGTTCGCCGCGCGTGATCCAGCCGAACACCATCGCGCGCAGATAGAACAGCTTCTCGGGCCGGATCGCGAAATAGACGTGCAGCACGATCAGCGAGACGAACACCAGCGCCGCGAGGCCGTGGATCACATAGATCACGCCCCAGGTCTCGGCGCCAAACAGATAGGGATCGCGCGTCCACAACGGGCCGTCGATCCGCGGCAGCATGACGATCCCGGTGCCGAGCGCGGCCAGGCAGAACACGGTGACGGCATGGTGCATCAGCCGCTGGGCCAGCGAATACTTGCCGGGTTTGGCGCCAGTGCCGCCGGCCCCTGCCCGTCCGATCGAGGCGCGCAGTTCGTCCAGGTCGCACGCGCCGAACCACATCGACCGCACGCTTTGCCAAAACAAGGCACGCACCGCGTGTCCGACCACGATTACGGTCAGCAACAGGCCGGCGATCCAATGAATGGTCACCCACTCGAACTCCACCCCGAGCTTGGGCGCAAGCCCGGTGACGAGCAGGGCGAACATACAAAGCGCCATCAGCCAGTGAAAGGCGCGGTCGATGGCGGCGTGGCGCGTGATGCGGTCGGCGGACATGATGTGCAACGATGATAACAATGACGCGCGGCGGGGCTATCCGCTGCGTTTGCCGCCGCCCTTGAAGGCCATGACGACGGCGTGGATCGCCACCGCGGCGACGGCAGCGCCCAGAAACACCCAGAACAGCTCGAAGGACATGCCTTCCAGCGTGGTCTGGCCCCAGGCGTTGCGGCTGTAGCGGAAAATCTCCATCGGCGGCGGACCGGGGTCAGGCGTCGCGGATCGCGCGCCGCACCAGGCTCTCCATCAACGGGATCTTGAAGTGATTGAAGTTGAGCGGCACCGCCCCGCGCGCGGCCGACGAGGCGGCCAGGTTGGCGGTTTCCTCGTTCTTGGCGCTGCCTTTGACGATGTCCTCGACCGCCGTCATCCGGCGCGGCACACACTCAACCCCGCCGCAGACGATGCGGATGTCCTCGATCACGTTTTCGGTCGAGAGCTTCATGGCCGCGGCGACATTGACCAGGGCAAAGTCCCAGGTGTTGCGGTCGGCGACCTTCTCGAAATAGAAGCGCGCGCCGGCCCATTTCGCCGGCAATCGAATGGCGACCAACAACTCGTTCGGCTCCAGGGCCACCATGCGCATGATGTCGACGGCGGGGCCGATGAAGAACTGCTCGGCCGGTACGACGCGTTCGCCCTTGGACGAGCGCACGACCATCTCGGCTTCCAGCGCGACCATCACCGGCGCGGTGTCCGACGGCGTGACGGCGACGCAGCGGCTGGCGCCGAACAGGCAATGTTCGCGGTTCATGCCCTGCGGCGTGCCGGCGTAGCAGGTGTTGCCGCCGGCGCGGTAGCAATCGAGGCCGTAGCGGTAATACCAGCAGCGCGCATCCTGGCAGAGGTTGCCGCCGATGGTGCCGACGTTGCGGATTTGCGGGCTGGCGACGCGACCGGCCGCGTCGGCAAGCGCTGCGTACTTGTCGCGGATGACCGGGCTGCTGGCCACCTCGACCAGCGTGGTCATGGCGCCGATCTCAATGCCGGCCGCGGTTTCGTGGATGCCTTTCAGCTCCGCGATGCCGGCCAGGTCGATCACCGCCTGCGGCCGCTTGGCGCGGTCCTTGAACCAGTCGAGGCTGTCCTGCCCGCCCGCCATGCGCCAAGCCTTGGCGCCATGCTTGTCAAGCAAGGCCAGCGCGCCCGCCACGTCGGCCGGCTGGAACAGATCGAAGTTGGGCATCATGTCTTTCATGGCCGGCGTTCCTTCACTGCGTGTTCACGGCCAGGATCTTGTGCGACTGCGGCCGCTTGGCCGCCGCGTTCAGGATCATGTCGGGCAGCACCGGCGTGCGGTTGAAGACGTGCCCGCCCAGGGCATCGGAAATCGCCGACAGCAATGCCGCCGCGGCGCACCCCATCAGCGGCTCGCCGATGCCCTTGATGCCCATCGGGTTCTGCGGGTCGGGCTGGTCGACCCAGCCGACGTTCATCTCGAGCGGCAGGTCGAGGTACGACGGCGGCTTGGCCTGATAGAGGCCGACGTTGGCGGGCAGGCCGTTCTGCGGGTCGTAGACCACGCGTTCCAGCCCCGCCATGCCGATGCCCATCACGCCGCCGCCGCGGATCTGATTGGCGAGGCTTTGCGGATGAAGCACAGTGCCGCAGTCGGCGGTGGCGACGTAGTCCTGGATCGTCCACTTGCCGGTCTCGAGATCGAGTTCGATTTCCATGAAGGCCGCGGCCATCGCCGGCACGTGGTTCTTCATCTCCAGCGTATCCTTGGCCACGCCGACCAGCCCCGAACCGGCAAGCGCGGCCACCGACCGCTTGGTCAAGTCGTTCAAGTTCTCGGGAATCTCCTGCCCGCTGAACTTGCCGCCCAACTCAATCGCGCGCTGCGCGGCCTGGGCGAAGGTGATGGACTTGGACGGATCGGCCTTGGCGACCACCTTCTCGCCGGCAAGGTCGTAGTCCTCTGGCGCGCCGCCCAGGTCCTTCGCGGCGATTTCGAGCAGCTTCGTCTTGGCGTCCATGGCGGCGACATAATTGGTGCGCGTCATGGTGAACGAGGTGTTGCTGCCGAATTGGCCGTTATTCCAGGGCAGATGCGCGTCGGTGCGGCCGCGTTCGATCACCACATTGGCCCAATCGTAGCCCAGCACTTCGGCCGCCACGCGCGTGGTGTCGACATAGGAATATGTGCCGAGGTTGCCGATGCCGGTGTGAAGGTGCAGCTTGCCGTCGGGCCGGATCACCACCAGGCCATCAAAGGCCGCGCTGCCGGCCGGGTGGTAGGCTTGGCCGACGCCGATGCCTTTGACCTTCGCGCCGTTGCGCTGGCCGCTGAGTTTCTTCTTTTCCTCCCAGTTGAAGCGCGCGGCGCTTTGCGCCATCGCTTCGGCGACGTAGGCGCTCGACACCGCCATCTGGCGTTCCTCGAACTTCGAGCCGGCCTTGGGCGCGTTGACCGCGCGGATCGCCAGCCGGTCGATGTCGAGCTGGCGCGCCGCCTTGTCCATCAACGGTTCCATGATGCAGGCCAGCTGGTTCTGGCCGGGCCCGCGCTGTGCGGTGGACAGCGGCAGGTTGGTGAACACCGAGATGCCGCGCCAGCGCATCGCCTCGGGCTGGTACATCATCGATAGCGCGCCGCCGAAATTGCGGTAATCGGGGAAACCTTCGGTCGCGCCGTTCTGCTGCACCACGTAAACGTCGGCAGCCAGCAGCCGGCCGTCCTTGCGGAAGCCGAGCCTGACCCGACCCTGCAGGCCGGTGCGGCGCGACCCCAGGAAGTATTCCTCGGCGCGGCTGATGCGCATCATGCACGGTCGGTTGATCTTCTTGGACATGTGCGCGGGGATGGTCGCGACCACGTAGCCGCTGCCCTTCGAGCCGAACCCCCCGCCGCAGTATTCGGCGATCATCACCACGTCTTTGGCGTCGATGCCCAGCATCTCGGCGTACTGCGGCACCGGATAGGACTGGCTTTGGGTCGAGACGTGGAGATAACACTTCCCGCCCTGCCAATAGGCCATGCAGCTGCGCGGTTCCATGCTGTGGTGCGAATTGGCCGCAGTGACGAAACTTTCATCGAACACCAGGTCGGCAGCTGCGAAACCCTTTTCGATGTCGCCCACGGTCCATTCGGCCAAGGGCTGGCCCATCGGCAGCTTGTCGTCTCCGGCCTCGGCGAAATCGCGCGCGGTCCACTTGATCTTCTTCATTTCCGGCATGCCGCGCACGCCGGCGTTGGCCTCTGGGTAAACGTCCGGACCGCCGGGATACAGGCTCTGCAGCGGATCGACCGTGAACGGCAGCGGCTCGAACTCGATCTTGATCAGCTCCAGCGCGTCGGACGCCGCGGCCTCGGTCTCGGCCGCGATCGCCAGGATCGGCTGGCCGACGTACTTGGGTTCCATGGTCAGGATCGGATCGCGCGGCGCGGGGAACGAGGGCACGTCCTCGGGCAACAGAATGCCCACCACGCCCGGCGCCTTGAGCGCCGCGGCGGTGTCGAGGTTGCGCACACGCGCGTGGGGGATCGTGCTGAGCAATAGCTTCACGAACACCATGCCGTCGGCGCGGAAGTCCTCGGCGTACTTGGCCTTGCCGGTGACCTTGGCGCGCACATCCGGCGGGGTGAAGTCCTTGCCGACGAGATTGTATGCCATGTCAGGCCACCTTCGCCGCGCGCATCACGGCGTTGAGATAATGATCGTAGGCGCCGCAGCGGCACAGGTTGCCGGCCATCGCCTGGCGCGCCTGCTCGCGGGTCGGCGCGGGGTTGGCCTTGAGCAGCCCGACCGCCGACATCACCTGGCCCGGCGTACAGAAGCCGCATTGCGGGCCCAGTTCGTCGATCATCGCCTGCTGCACCGGGTGCAACTCGCCGTTCGGACCTTCCAGGCCTTCGACCGTGGTAATGACGCGGCCGCGCACACCGTGCGTCAGCATCGAGCACGAGTTATAGGCGACGTTGTCGATCAGCACCGTGCAGGCGCCGCACTCGCCGCGGTCGCAACCCAGCTTGGTGCCGGTCAGCCCCAGCTTGTAGCGCAGCGTCATCGCCAGGGTTTCATTGGGCAGGACATCCACCGGCCGGTCCTGGCCGTTGACCTTGAGCGTCACCAACCGCTCGACCGCGCCGGCGGCCGGACCACCGCTTTCGGAACAACCCTGCAGCATCGCGCCCGCGCCGGCAGCCACCGCGCCCGAGGCGATCACACCTTTAATGAGGCGGCGCCGTGTCACCGGATCGCGCCGGATCATGTCGTCCATCGCTCTACCCCGCTCGTCCAAAGGTCTTTCGTCCGGGCGCCAGAATGCCGCCCGGGGGGCCGTCTGCCAACCCTGAAAAGATCATGCCGATCATGAACTTGACCGTTCGATGCGATCCCGTCCGGAATGCGATCAGTAATCCCGGCTCCAGGTCACGCCAATGTCGCCGCCGGCCTGGCCGTCCGAGGTCGAGCGCACCGAGATTCGCGGCGTCAGTCGCCATTCGACGGTGAACAGCCGCTCCTGGCCCGACACCTCCTGCTCCACGCCGATCGACAGGCGCTGGCCGAAATTCTTGCGCACCTCGATGGCTTCGCCCGACCGGCCGCCCAGTCCGAAGTAGTCCACCGCCAGGCCGCGCCGCAACACTCGCGTCAGCCCGGGCCCCTCGCCCATCACGTTGGTCGAGGCCGCTGCGATCTGTGCGGCTTCCAAAGGGCCGAGCCGGCGCATGTCCTTGCCGAACAGAATGCGAGACAGGATTTCATCGCGCGGATAGACCGGGCTGGAACTGATATCCACCTTCGGCGCCGACGCCCGGCCTGTCACCCTCACGATGGCCGTGATCTCCTCGCGGGTGCGCTGGGCGGTGATGTCGAGCGCCGGATCGATGGCCCCGGCGCCAAACAGGCTGATGGTACCGGCGGTCAGGTCGAAAGATTGCCCCAGGAACGCGGCGTTGCCGGCCTGGAGGGTCAGCGTGCCGTTCACCTGCGGCGCGGCCATCGATCCGCCCACCGTGACGCTGCCCTGCCACGACGAGTCGATCCCTTGTCCCGAGACCTGGACCGGGCGACGTGCCGCGATGGCGATGTCAAGCGTGGTTCCGCCCATGAATAAGTCGGCGGCAGCGGGCTGCGCGGATGGGCCGAGATCGGCGCGCAACAGGGGAATGTCGGGATCGGCGGCGCCGGCCAGGAATACCTCGGTGTCGCTGGTGGACAGCTCCCCGGTGATGCGGCCGGCTCGTAACCCGCCTTCGTAGTCCAGCTGCCCCGACACGCGCGCCGAAATGGTGTCGCGATCCAGCACGCGCAGATCGGACAAGGTCGTGCGCAACGTGGCGCGTGCGGCGTCAAACCCATCGGACCAGTCGATGCGGCCGGTGCCGGTAAACGTGCCCCTGCCGGCATCGGCGCCCGACACGGCAAGTTCGACGTCGCCGGCTTCGCGGGCGGTGGCTGTTGCCTCGATCTGGCGCAGCGCGAGCCCCAGGCCAGCATTGTCGAACGCACCATCGGTCAGCTTGAGCAGGCCCGCGAAGATCGGCGCGGCCAGCGTACCCGACACCGACGCCTCGCCGGCGACCGTTCCCGACACGTCGAGATCGCCCAATGGAAGCCAGCGCGCGAGCCGGGCCAGATCGCCGCGTCCGGTCAGGGCTGCCGACACGGCGGAGTCTTCGGACACGGCCAGCGTGAAGTCTTGCACGTCGAGCCGGCCGGGAAGCGTCGCCTCCAGCCGGGCCGCGCCGGCTTCGCCGTCCTGAAGGTCGGCGGTGAGCCGCAGTTGGCCTTGCCCGGCGCCGGCCGAAAGTTCCAGCTTCGGCGAGGCGTCTGACAGGCCGGTTACCGAAGCCGTCAGCTCGCCCTCAGCCGCGGCCGCCGGCCCGGCCAGAGTCACGGCCGCGTCGATACGGGCATCCGCCGGGGCGTCGGTGAGGTCGGTGAACATGCGCGCGCCGACGTTACGGGCCCGGACCGTCGCGGCCACCTGCGCCGCCGACCGCGTGAAGCCGATGTCGACATTGCCGCCATTCAGCTCGAATGATGCCGCCGGCAGCGTGATGCCGTCGGCGGCGACCGTCAGCAACATCGGAGAGGTCAGCCGCAGCGACAGAGCCGGCGTGCGGGCAGCGAACGATGCGAGGACCAGACGGGTCTCGGCGGCGAGAAACCCCAGTGTGCCGCGGCCTTCGGCGGACGCGTCGGCGCCGCCGTCGGCCGCCAAGGACACGTCGAGGTCGCTCAAGGGACCGTTGGCCGACAACGTCAGCCGCTCGAACGGTTGCGCCGCCACGTCGCCGCGCGCCAGAACCGCTTCGGCCGACAGCGCGGGGTCGCCCTCGCCGCGCCTGAACGTCGCGGCCACGGTCGCGGACTGCGCCGACACGGGACCGGCCGCGAATGTCGCCGCAGCGAGTGCGGCGACGAACTCCTGACGCTGCGCCGTACCGGTGAGATCGACCGTCAAAGTCGCCGTACCTTCGCCGGCAACGCCGGCCAGCGCGGTCCACTGCCCCAGATCGGCGATGCGCGCCTCGATACGACCCGCCAGGCGCCTCGGTGCGGGTGAAACGGCGATCGTGCCCCGGCCCGCCAGCGTGCGGCCTTCGATGGACGCGATGCCCATATCAAGCCTTCCATCTTGATTCAAGTTCAGCGCGCCTGAGGCCGTCATCGGCGCGTCGTCCAGGGTTGCCCGTGCGCGCCACTCGCCTGTCAGCGACCTCGCAGAACGCCGGGCGATAATGTCGACGCTGCCCTGCGTCACGGCGACAGCGCCGGTCATCAACTTTGCCGCGTCCACCCGCGCCGTGATCTGGGCAGTAGCCCATGGCCCGGCGAGTTCGGCCGCAAGCCCCAACGCGACGCCATCGACCGTGGCGTCGCCGGTGAGGCGTGCAGCGGACACATCGCCGCGGTCGTCCGACAGGCGCATTTCGCCGCGGCCGGCGAAGCCGACGCCGAAGCCGTCGAAGTTGATGCTGTCCAGCGCAAAGGTGACGCCGGAGTCGGATGTTGAAAAGGCGGCGCGCAAGGTCGACGCCGGATCGTCCGCGCCCGCCAGCCGCCCGACGCCGGTCGCCGCCAACGTGCCCGCGCCGGCGAACCCGCCGCCGTCGAGGCCGATGCGGGCGTTCGTCTCGATGCGGACCTCGCCGCTGGCGAGCGACAACAGGTCGATCGACAGCGAGGTGCTGTCTGTCAGCTGTCCGCGTATGGACCAGTCGGCGCGGTCCCGAACCAACGCGCCCAGTTCCGGCACGGCCGCGGCCAGGCCGTCGAACGTGCCCCGCCCTTCGAACGCGAGACCTTCGATATCGAGCCCGGCGGCGCGCAGATCGACCGTGCCAGTGAGCGCGGCCAGTGAACGTCCGCCGAGCGTGGCGTTGTCCAGGCGCACATCGCCGGCGATCAGCGGCACGGCAAGCGTGCCCGACACCGCGCTGGCGAAGTCGATCCGGCCAAGCTGCACATCGTCGTTGTCAAGCAGACCTGGCGGCAACGTCGCCGAGATCGAGCCGTTGATCTGGTCGTTGTCGCTGCGGATCGACAGATCGCCATCGAGCCCGATGCCGGCGATGGCCGCCTCGGCATCCACCCGAAAAACGCCGTCGGACACGGTTGTGCGCACGTCGGCGCGATCGGCGCCATCGCCGCGCACCGACAGGTTCAACACCGGCCGGCCCTCGGCTTCGGTCAAAGCGCCGGCCACTGCCAGCACGCGCGCAACGTCACCCGCCTCGCGAATCTCGAGCCGACCGATCGCCAGCCGCTCCACCCGCATGTCGCGCAGCACGAAACCCAGGGTCTGATAGGGCGGACGCCGGCGGGGCGCGGCGGACTCAGGCGGTGTCGCGTCGACTGTCACCGCCTCGGCCGACAGTTCGACGAAGGCCAGCCGCCCGCGCAGCAGAGTTATTGGATTGAATGTCGCCCGCAGCCGCTCGACCACCACCTCGGGCCGCGCGACCGGCCCGAAGCTCACGCGGGCCACGTTGACGGTCGACAGATCGGGATTGGCGAGGCCTTCGATGCGGACATCCGCGCCTTGAAGCCGCGCCTGCAGCACGCGGACCAACACCGCCTCGCGCAACGCCGGAACGGAAACCGCGGCGGCGGCGAACACGGCGATGAGGGCGACGGTGGCGGCGATCACCATCGCCGCCAGCCGGAATGATCGGGTGCGGGGTGCCGGTGAGTCGGACATCAGAACGCCTGCCCGAACGAGATGTAGAATTGAAACCCGGGATCGATGCCGCGCCGGCGGTTGAGCGGCACGGCAAGATCGAGCCGCAAGGGCCCGACATCGGTGAAGTAACGCAAGCCAACGCCGGCGCCGTAACGCACGGTGGCATCCTTCAGCGGCAGCGACGAAGCCGACACCGCGCCGGCGTCGACGAATGGCACGACGCCGAAGGTCGGCGAGATTTTCGCGCGCAGTTCGATCCCCACCTCGACCACCGAACGGCCGCCGGTCGGGTCGTTGGCGACATTGAGCGGACCGACAAACTGGAAATCAAAACCGCGAACCGAGCCGCCGCCACCGGCGTACAGGCGCTGGTTCTGCGGGATCACCGCCAGGCTTTGCCCGACGACGCTGCCAACGCGGGTGCGGGCCGCGACGACCCACGCGCGGTCGGCGTCGAGCGCGCGATAGGCGCTGGCGCTGGCTTCGCCGCGCACGAAACTGGCGGTGCCGGCGAACGAGCCGAGGTACGGCACGGCTTCGGCGGCGAATTTGTGACCCGACGTCGGGTCCAAAAGGTCGTCGGTCAGGTCGCGCGACGCCCTGAGCGGCAGGCTGACGAGGTAAGAGGTCGCCCGGCCGGTGGCGTCCTCAAGCCGGGCGATTTCCGCGCCGACACCGACGCTGCCGATCCAGGATCGCGGGAATTTGCGGCTTAAGGAGAGTTCGGTCGACGCGGCCTTCTCCTCGAATGCGTCGGCGTTGGTGTTGCGCAGTTCCAGCGTGGCGTCGAGGGTCTGGTCGCGACGCAGGAAAGCAGGCTTGGCGAACCGCAGTCCGCCGACCTGCTCCAGTTCGTTGCCTTGCAGCGTCGCGTTCAATCGCTCGCCGCGCCCGAGCAGGTTGCGGTGCGACCAGCCCACCGTGCCGCCCGGTCCTTTGTCGCGCGAGAAGCTGGCCCCGGCCGAGATAGTGCGTGGCTCGGCCTCGTGCACCGTTACGGCTAGGTCATAGGCATCGCCGGAGTTCGTGCCGTCGACGGCGCCATCGACCGTAACGGACCCGAATACATTGGTCGCGCGCAGCGCGGCGGCGAACTCCTCCACCAGAGCCGGGTCGGCCGGCGCGCCAGCGGCCCACGGCACGAGGCTGTCGAGGAACGCGGCCTGCGTCCGCTCGAGCCCGGTGTAATCGATACGCCCGAACCGCGCCGCGGGCCCGGCTTCGACGCGCACCGAAACGGCGACTTCGGGCGCGACTGGATCGCGTGTCAACTTTCGGTCGGCGCGGCGCGCAAGCGGAAACCCGGCCGATTGCACCGCGCGCACGGCGGCATCCTCGGCGGCGATGACGTCGGCGGCCCGCGCCGGCTGGCCGGCAAGCACTGCAAGCGAAGCAAGCGCCTGATCGAACACTGGCGCCGGCACGCCACCGTCGGGATCGACCACCAGGTCGATCCGCGCGATCCTGAACAGCGGGCCGGGATCGATGCTGATCGCGATCGTCGGCCGTTCGCCGGAATGGTCGATGGCGTAGCGCGCGCGGCCGTCGTAGTAACCCTCGGACTCCAACAGTTGCACCAACCGCGTCATATCGGCGTCGGCGCGACGCGCCAACGCGAGGTCGGAATACGGCGCACGATCCCGTAATCCGTAAAGTCGCGAGGCCGATTGCACCTTGTCGCGCAGGGCGCCGTCGACGCCGGACAGGGTCAGTCCATAGCGCACACGTTCCCGCGGCGGTTCGAGTTCGTCCGCGAACGCCGGGGCCGAGGCTGCCGCCAGCGCCCAGATCAACAACAACACACGAATCATCAGGTCCGGCGCTCGCGACTGAACAAAGGGTCGAGACGTGCGGACGCCGTTGGCGTCAGGCGTCGGCCTGGCGGCAGTGGCGCACTGCCGCAAGATGGCGGAGGGAGAGGGATTCGAACCCTCGATACAGGTTTAAGCCTGTATGCCGGTTTAGCAAACCGGTGCCTTCAGCCACTCGGCCACCCCTCCGGGTTCGGCGGGAGGCCTGGCTCAGGCCTCGCTGCTGACGCGGCGCAGCGCCCAAGCGGGCGCGGTGCGAAAATGACCGCCGGACCCGGGCTTGTCAACCGCAGCGCCGGACGCAAATTCATGTTATCGTACAACGTGTTCGCAGGCCAAAGGCGGCCCGCGCCGAATGCCGTGTGGGGAGGACGTTGGATGAAACGTGGACGTGTGATCGGCCGGATGACCCAGCTGCCGGCTGCCGTGGCGTGCGTCTGGATGTGGTGTGCGCCGGCCGTGGGGCAGATGTCCGATACGCCGGATCGGCAGCTGGTGGGCGAGTTCGCGCTCGGCGGCAGTTACGCCACCGGCAACACCAAGCGCCGCGCAGTGGATGTCGACGGCCAGGCGCGCTACCGCGCCGGACGCGTCGAGGACCACTACAAGATCGCCGCCGAACTGGCGCGCGAGAACGGCCGCACAACGGCGAAGCGCTGGATGCTGGGCGCGCAGTCCAACGTCGACATCCAGGACAACCTCTACGGCTTCGGCGCATTGAGCTACGAGGACGATCGCTTCTCAGGTTATGCCTATGAGGCCGAAGCAGGCGTCGGCGTCGGCTATCGCGTGTACCAGAGCGCGACCACACGTCTGTCGCTGGAAGTCGGGCCCGGCTACCGCATCGGCGCGCTGCGCGCACCCGTGTCCGATGAGAAGGAGCTGTTCGGGCGCGGCTCGATCCTGTTCGAAACCCAGCTGTCCGACACGGCGAAGCTGACGAACGACTTTTCGGTCGCCTACGACAGCGATCGGACCAAGATCGAGGACACGCTCGCCCTGACCGCGACGCTGGTCGGCAGCCTGGCCGGACGCGCATCGTTCAACCTGCGCTACAACTCGAACCCGCCGGGCCTGACGATCAAGAAAACCGACACGGTGACGAAGTTCGCACTGGTCTACAGCTTCTGACCGGCGGCGCACGGATCGCTTCGCAGCCGCGCCTGTCGCATCCGGCGTGCGAGACTGTGATGGTTCACACCTCAACTTAATGGGAGCATCCCATGCCGCCGTTATCGCCCGCGCCACGTGTGCCTCGTGCGTCATCGCGCCGGGCTGCGCTGTCCCATGCCGCCACACTGGGCCTCGCCGCTGCCGCGCCGTTGGCCGGAACACTGCCGGCCCACGCCCAGGCGCGCCCGGCGCCCGACAACGACATCAGCGTCGCGCCCGACGGCCAGTATGAGCGCGCGGCGCTGCGGAAAGACGTTATTCGCGTCACGGCGGTGCAATCGCCGCTGTATCCGGCCGACCCGGCCAATCCGCGGGCGCGGATGGACAGCAACCTTCAGACCATGCTCGACCTGCTCGACGCCGCCAACGGCTTCGCCGGGGCCCAGGATCTCGTCTGCTTCCACGAACAACCGATCATGGGCTGGGCGCCTTGGCCGCGCGAGGACGCGCTCAAGGTGTGCATCGAGGTCCCGGGCAAGGAAACCGAAGCGCTCGGCAAGAAGGCCAAGCAGTACGGCTGTTACATCGCCTTCGGCAGCTATGTGCGCGACACGGACTGGCCCGGGCACCTGCTGCTCAACGGCATTCTGATCGGCCCCGACGGTCGCGTGGTGGCGCAGCACTGGAAGCAGCACAATGTGCGCCTGCGCCCCGACTGGACAATGTACACGACGACGGCGTTCGACGTGTTGCCGCGATATATCGAGATGTACGGCGCCGACGCGGTGCTGCCGGTGGCGCGCACCGATATCGGTAATCTCTCGCTGCTGACATCGCCCTACGACCCCGACATCCACCGCGCCGTATCGGTCAAGGGCATGGAGATCGCGGTGCGGTTTTCATCCGGAGGGTTCAACCCGGTCGATTCCGCGTCGTCGTCGCTGTTCAATCGCAACTGGACGATCACCGTCAACCAGGCGATCTCGCCCGGCGGGCCGGGCCCGGATTTCTCGGGCGCCGGCGGCACCAGCATCTACGGCCCCGGCGGGCGCGAAGTGGCGATGGCGCGCTCGGCCAACGAGGAACTGATTCCAGCCACGATCCCGATCGCCGAGTTCCGCCGCGCCCATCGCCTGCCCGACATCCCGATGGCGCTGGTCATGCCGGTCTACCAGAAGTATCGGCCGATGTACGACCCGGGCCTGCAGCTCGACTATCTGCCGACCGACAGCACCGACGCGGCGAAGTTCTTCATGGCGAAACGGAACTGGTGAGCCGGCCCTACTCGAAGTAGTTCATGCCTTCGGGCTGGCCGGCCACCGTGTACGACGCGTACGTCTTGTCGTCGACCTTGTAGTACACGGCGCAGCTTTCCCGGCCGTCGCGCAAGGTGGTCCAAGACGTGCAGATCGCGTTGCCTTTCAGCGTCCAGGTGCCGACCGCCTCGCCCGAACTCCAGGTCACTTTGGCGCTGCCGTCCTTGTTGAAGGCCGAGGTGCACTTGTCGCACGGCTTGCCGCCGAAGCCGGTCCACTTGTTTTTCGCGCCCGACGATAGCAGCGATTCCATTTCGGCCTTGGTCAGCGGCGTCGCGCCCTGTTCGAAGAACTCGGTCCACAGGCCCGAGCCGCCCGGAGCGGCGACCGCGAAGCCCTTCACCAGCCCATAGGGCGCGAGCGTATACACCTGCATCGGCGCCGGCATCGCCACGCCCGAGGCCTTGACCTTCTGATACAGCGCATCCACGTCGGCCATCGGCAGGCGCACGCCGACGATGCCGAGGTTGGGCGGCCGGGCGCGGCTGCTGTAATCGGCGCCGGTGGCATTGATGAACTGGCGCACGCCCAGAAGCTGCTCGCCGCCCTTGCGCGGATAGGCGCCGCCCTGCTTGCTGTCGTCCAGGCCCTTGGAATTGTGCGGCAGCCGGTAGTCATTGGGGCCGATCGGCTTGTCGGCGACGCGCGTGCGGATCTCGCGGGCGGTCAACCCCACCGTCTTTGTCCAGAACGCGGTCCAGGCCTCGATATCGGTGACGATCTGGTAGCCGGTTTCGATGTGCGTGGCGCCCTCGAACAGCGGCCAGCCCTGCAGCGGCGGGGATTGGCGCTCCTGGAACGACAGCACCACGTCGTCGTCGCCGAACATCATCACGCTCTTGCCCTTGGCCCCGGTCGGATAGACGTAGGATTCGGGGTCGGCGAATTGGTGCCAGCCCAGCGCGCGCAAGCCTCTCATCGTGCCGTCGAGGTCTTTCACCAACACGTTGAAGTTCAGCATGCCGCCGATGTCGAACCAACTGGCGTGCGGACGGGCCAGCACGCGCTCGACGCCATCGACCTGGACCAGGCGCACGAAGCCATACGCCGAAGCCGCATTGCCAACCACGAGTTCGCGGCCCACGGTCTTGGGCGCGAGCCCCCACATCACCGCGATGGACTGATCGAGCGCGCCCTCGTGCTTGACCTTCCACCTCAGCACATCGGTGTAGGCGCGCCGGGCCTGCGCCAGATCCGACACGCCGATCACGAACTCCTGCATCATCGTTTCTGCGCCCGGGTCGAGCTTGACGGGCGCGGGCGCCTGGGCGAGCGCCGTCAGACTGCCGACAACGACGAGAAAAGCCGCCGCCAATGCCCGATTGACGAAATGGCCCATTGCGCCCTCCCCTTGGTCGTGGTGGGGATAATTTAGTTCGGAAAACGGTCGGGCAGGAAACGTTTTTCCAACCTGCGCCGAAATGGAAGAATTTCAACGCGTTGGGCGTGGCTTGGAGCGTCGCGCCTTATCCCGGCGCGAGGTCGGCAAGCGCCAGAGTCTGGCGCAACCTGACCGACCCCTTGGTATCGCGGATGGACAGCTCAAGCGTGCGGTTGGCCCAGTCGATTGCGATCATGCCGAAATTCGGCTCGCGCACGGCCGGGCCGACGCGCCGCGCGTTCGGCGGCAGCACCGGCCAGACCTCGGTCAATCCGCTCGACGTGATGTCCCACAGCGGATAGGGCACGTTGTCGTCGAGCCGTGAGATTTCCGCGTAGTGGGTGTCGCCGCTCAGGAACACGACGCCGCCGGCGCGGGTGGTGCGAACCAGGTCGATCAGCCGCTGATGGTCACGGGCGAAGTTGATCCAGGCTTCCCAACCCGGAAAATCGGCCAGCACCTGGAGACTGGAGGCGAACAGGCGGACGTCCGCGGGCACAAGGAATTGCTGCTCGAGCCACGCCCATTGCGCGGCGTCGAGTTGAGATGCGGACGGATCGGGATTGCGCGCATAGGGTCCCGGCACCGGCCGGCCGGCGGCGTCAAGTTCCTTTGCCCAGGTTTCGTAGTCCTTGCCGCCGAGATCGAGCGTGCGCAGCGGCGCGCGGTGCGTGCGCAGGTCGGGCAGAATCAGCTGCACGCGCCGGCCCGGCGGGCCGAACAGGTACGATCCGTGGCATCCCGCGCGTGCCCAGCGCGCCGATGTCTCCGGTTCGCCGAAAAACTCCAGGAAAATGCGCTTTGACTCCTGGGCCATCGGATACTCGGACCCGGCATCGTCCTCGCCGTAGTCGTGATCGTCCCAGATGGCGGCGATCGGCGTAGTGTCGCGCAGCCGCTTGAACCCGGGCTTGGCCGCCAGTTGCGCGTACTTGGCGCGAAGGACGCTCATGTCGCGCGTGTCGCCGTAGATGTTGTCGCCCAGGAACACGAACAGGTCGGGCCGGGCGGCGAGCACCGCATCCCAGATCGGCTGTTCCTTGTCCTGGTCGGCGCACGACCCGAAGGCGATGCGGGTCAGCGTACGGTCCTGGGCCGGGTGCGGGTCGGCCGCGCCCGCTTGCGCGCGGGCATCGCCCGCCACGACGGTGGCGGCGATCGTCGTCCCGACGCCGAGCGCGCCGCGTCGCGGAATCACCGGCGCCGCCACCATGGTGCGCCCTTAGAATTGCGCCCGGACCGTCAGGAACGCCTGGAACGGCGCGCCGGCCTGGAGCGTCTGGAAGGTGCCGGCGGGGTCGGTGTTGCCGAACCCGTTGGAGCCGATGGTGGACACGTACTCTTCATCCAGCACGTTGGTGAAGTTGGCCTGAATTTCCAAGCCCTCGGCGAAACCCGCGTTGGCGCCGAAGCGGTAGCCGAGCGTGACGTCGACCAGGGTGTAGGAGTCGACGCTGGCGTCGTTCAGGTAAGTGTAGAACCGCTTGCCGGTATGAGAAACTCCCAGCTTGCCGAACAGCGTGTCATCGTCGTAGCCCAACTCGCCCTTCAACAGGTGCTTGGGCGCGTCGACCACGCGCTTGCCTTCGGTCGGCGTCGAACGACCGGCGCCATCGACGGTGTCGTCGTCGTACTGCGCGTCGTTGTAGGCGTAGGACCCGAACAGCGAGAAGGTGTCGGTCACGTTCCAGGTGCCGCCCAGCTCCACACCCTTGGAGCTCACCGAGCCGACATTCGACAGCGCGTTGGGCGCGCCGATGATGCCGGGGCCCTGCGATACCACCAGCAGGCGGTTCTTGAAGTCGACGGTGTACACGGCAAGCACGCCATTGAACGCGTCATAGTTGGCACGCACACCGGCCTCAAGCGTGCGCGAGCGCTCGGGCTGCAGCGTGTTGCGAATGGCGTCAAAGCCGGCCTGCGTGGTCGAGAACGGTGCCGCGCCGGTGGCCGCCGAGATGAACGCGCGCATGTTTTCGGTGTACGAGGCGAACGCCTGAAGGTCCCACGGCGCGCGGAATGTCAGGCCAACCTGCGGCAGGAAGTGATCCTTGGCCTTGATCGTACCGGCGATGGTGCCGACCACCGGCGTGGCGGTGTTGGTCACGCGCAGCGACTTGAAGCCGAAGTTGAACGCCGTGAAATCATCGTAGGTGTAGGTGTCCTGGATGTGGAATTGGCGGGTCTTGGTCTCGAACTCGAATTCAAACTGGGTGCGGAACGGGTTCGACTGGAAGTTGCGCACCGACCGCTCGGGCGACACCGTACCCATTTGGTAAAAGCGCCGCGCCTGGTCGAAATCGTTGTCCTCGAACCAGAAGCCGACATTGAAGTCGTGGCTTTCCCACGCATAGGTGGCTGACGCCAGCGCGCCGATGCGATTGATTTCGTACTCGGTGGTGCGGAACGACACCGGGCTACCGTTGGGCGACGGCACGTAAGGCGTGATCCAGCTGCCCTGGCCCTTGTTGTCGTGGCCGTAGACCTTGGCCGAGATTTCGACGTTGTCCGAGACCGGACCATCGAACGAGATGTAGCCCAGCTTGTCCTTGCGCAGTCCCGAGGCATCGAAATAGGCGTCGTCGATGGTCGCGAACGGTGCCGGCAGCGATTGCCCGGCCTGAAAGCGCCGCGCCAGATTGAGCGCCGTGGCGTAGTCGGGGAACAGGTTGTCCCAGTCGTAGCCCAGCCGGTTGATCATCTCGAGCGATAGGTCCTGGTAATCCTGCTCGCGGCGGTCGGAGTAGTTGAAGTAGGCCGACAACTCGGCCTCGCCGAACGGCTGCACGATCTTGCCGTTGAGGTGGTGGTACTTGTGCTTGCCGTCGCCTTTCCACTTGTCGACGTTGGAATAGCCGTAGCTCAACATCGCGCGCGGGCCGTCGGTGCCCAGTTCGCCGGTCTCGATGCGCACGAACGGGCGCAGCGTGTTTTCGGTGCCGCCGGTGAACTGCGTGAACACCCCGAAATCCTGGGACGGATCGCGGGTCGCGAATTTGAGCGTACCGCCCAGATTGCTGGTGGACGCGGTATCGAGCGCGCCCGAGCCTTGCGCGATCTCGATGTTGCCGATGTTCTCGGCCGACACGGCGCGGCTGATGTGCAGGCCGTTGTGGTTGCCGTACGACATGTCGCCCAGCGGCACGCCGTCGAGCGTGAAGCCCAACTGGTTCTGGTTGAAGCCGCGGATCGAGATGCGCACCGCCCATTCGTAGGCGCCGAACGGATCGGCGGCCTGGTAGTTCACGCCGGGCAGCTTCTGGATGATCTGCAACGGGCTGGTGCCGGGCGCGACCTTTTCGATCTCCTGCGCGCCGACCGACTGCACCTGCCGCGTTTGGCCCTGGCCATACACCACGATCTCTTCGGCCGCGGCGGCGGTCTGCTGGTTGGACTGCGCGAACGCCTGCGACGCGGCGGCGACCAGCACCACCGCGGTGCCGGCCAGAAGACGAGCCTTTGACATGAAACCCTCACACACCAGGCCGGCGGCGCCCGTTGCGCCGCGCGGTGTGGCAGGGGTTTAGAGCAAGCCCGTGTCAGTCCTGTTGCGCGGCCGTGAAAATTTCACGACTGCTGGCCGTCAGCGGGGGCAGTCGGATGCCGTCGCGCCGTCGGCGACCGAGAGCTTGTAACTTCCCCCCAGGCTTTGTGCGGTGAAGATCGCCGTGTCGGGCGTGAAGCCTTCGGGGCGGGCGAGCGCGCGCAGATCGCCCCAGAAGGTATAGAACAGCTGGTGATCGACGACGCGCCCGCCGTCGACCAACACGATCAGCTGATACCGGTCGTCCGACGCCAGTTGCGCGGCCGCGGCGGCGCGGACGTCGTCACTCCATGCTGCCGCAGCGATGACCGGCACATCGGCCAGCGGCGTATCGTGCATGACGATCACGGCGCGTTCCCACGGCCGGTCAATCACATTGGCCAGACAGATGAGCGGATTGTCGACCGCGGCGCGCGGCGTGGCCTGACGCGTGTCTTCCGGCAAGGGCGGATTGGGGTCGGCGGCGGCGCGCGCGGCGATCTCGGCGGCGAACGCCCGCAACCACGGCTCCGGCAGGGTGAACAGGTACATCGCCAGCACGACGGCGATGCCGAGCGCAAACACGATCACGGCCAGCCGGCCGGTGCGACGGCCCGGTCGGGGCGCCGCGTCCGCGGCAGGGGCGTTCACGACGCCAGTTTCTTTTTCAAGAGGTCCTGGCACAGCGCCGGATTGGCCTTGCCCTGGGTCGCCTTCATCACCTGGCCGACGAACCAGCCGATGAGCGCTTCCTTGCCGGCTTTTACCTGCGCCACCTTTTCGGGATTGGCCGCCAGCACCGCGTCGACCGCCTGTTCGATCGCGCCGGTATCGGTGATCTGCTTCATGCCGCGCTCGTCGACGATCGCGGCCGGGTCCTTGCCGGTCTCGACCATGATCTCGAACACGTCCTTGGCCAAACGGCCGGAGATGGTGTTGTCCTTGATCAGGGTGATGAGCTTGGCGAGGTTGGCCGCCGATACCGGGCTGGCGGCGATTTCGATGTTGCGCGCGTTCAGAACGGCAAAGAGATTGTTCGATACCCAGGCGTTGGCCAACTTGGCGTCGCCGCTTTTGACGACGACGTCCTCGAAGAAGGCGGCGTTCTCCTGCTCGCCCACCAGCACGCCGGCGTCGTAGGCCGACAGGCCGTAGTCGCGCATGAAGCGCTCTTTCTTGTCGTCGGGCAGTTCGGGCAGCGAGGCCTTGATGGCGTTGACGTATGCGGCGTCGAACTCCAGCGGCAGCAGGTCGGGGTCGGGGAAATAGCGGTAGTCGTGGGCAAATTCCTTCGACCGCATCGGCCGCGTTTCGCCCTTGTTAGGGTCGTACAGCCGCGTCTCCTGCCGGATGGTGCCGCCGCCGTCGTAAACCTCGATGTGCCGGCGCGCCTCGTGCTCGATCGCCTGCATGACGAAGCGCACCGAGTTGACGTTCTTGATCTCGCAGCGCGTGCGCAACTCGTTCGACCCCACCGGACGCACCGAGACGTTGGCGTCGCAGCGCATATTGCCTTCTTCCATGTTACCGTCGCAGGTGCCGAGGTAACGCAGGATCGAGCGCAGCTTCTTCAGGTACAGCCCCGCCTCGTCCGGGCTGCGCAGGTCGGGCTTGGAGACGATTTCCATCAGCGCAACGCCGGCGCGGTTCAGGTCGATGAACGACTTCGATGGGTGAATGTCGTGGATCGACTTGCCGGCGTCCTGTTCCAGGTGAAGCCGTTCGATACCGACGCTGCGCGTGCTGCCGTCGGGCATGTCGAGCAGCAGGGTCCCCTCGCCCACGATCGGCTGTTCGTACTGGCTGATCTGGTAGCCCTGCGGCAGATCGGCGTAGAAATAGTTTTTCCGCGCGAACACGCTGCGGTGATTGATCTTGGCCTTCAGCCCCAGCCCGGTGCGCACCGCTTGGGCGACGCAGTGTTCGTTCAGCACCGGCAACATGCCGGGCATGCCGGCGTCGATGAAACTGACGTTGGTGTTGGGCTCCGCCCCGAACGACGTGGACGCGCCCGAGAACAGCTTGGCGTTCGAGATGACCTGGGCGTGGACCTCGAGCCCGATGACCACTTCCCAATCGCCGCTTTCGCCTTTGAGGATGTAACCCATGGCTCAGGCTCCCGCCGGCAGGCCTTTGAAGGCCGCTGCGTCTTCCAGCGCCTGGCAAACGCGGAACAGCGTTTCCTCGTCCCAGCGCTTGGCCAACACCTGCAGGCCGAGCGGCAGGCCGTGCGCGTTCAGCCCGGCCGGCACCGAGGCGCCGGGAATCCCGGCCAGCGATGCCGGTACCGTGAACACGTCGTTCAGGTACATCGCCACCGGATCGTCCTGCTTTTCGTTCAGGCCGAAGGCCGCGGTCGGCGCCGTCGGCGTCAGGATGGCGTCGACCCGCTCGAACGCCGACGCGAAATCCTGCGCGATCAGCGCGCGCACCTTCTGGGCCTTCAGGTAATACGCATCGTAGTAGCCGGCCGACAGCACGTAGGTGCCAATCAGGATGCGGCGTTTGACCTCGGCGCCGAAGCCGGCGGCGCGGGTCTTGGCGTACATGTCGTCGAGCGATGTCCCGGGCACGCGCAGGCCGAAACGAACCCCATCATAGCGCGCCAGGTTCGACGACGCCTCCGCCGGCGCGACGATATAATAAGTGGGCAGCGCGTACTTGGTGTGCGGCAGGGAAATCTCGACCATCTCGGCGCCGGCCGCCTTCAGCCACGCCGCGCCTTTGTCCCACAGACCCGCGACCTCGGCGTTGAGGCCGTCGGGGCGGTATTCCTTCGGCACGCCGATCTTCAAGCCCTTGACGCCCTTGGCCAGGGCCGCTTCCACGTCCGGCATGGACATCGGCGCCGAGGTCGAATCCTTCGGATCGTGCCCGGCCATGGCCTTCAGCATGATGGCGGCATCGCGCACGGTCCGCGTCATCGGCCCGGCCTGATCGAGGGAACTGGCGAAGGCGACGATGCCCCACCGCGAACACCGCCCATAAGTCGGTTTGACCCCGACGATGCCGCAGAACGCCGCTGGCTGGCGGATCGAGCCGCCGGTGTCGGTGCCGGTCGCACCCATCGCCAGATGCGCCGCGACCGCCGCGCCCGAACCGCCGGACGAACCGCCCGGCACCAGGTCGGCGTTTGCCGCGCCGCGCCAGGGGTTCTTCACCGGGCCGTGGGCGCTGGTCAGGTTCGACGAACCCATGGCGAATTCGTCCAGGTTCAGCTTGCCCAGCATCACCGCACCGGCATCGCGCAGTTTGTGCGTAACGGTGCTTTCGTAAGCCGGGGTGAAGCCGCCCAGGATGCGCGAACCGGCGGTCGTGGCCACGCCCTCGGTGCAGAACAGGTCCTTGATGCCGAGCGGGATGCCTTCGAGCGCGCCGGCCGCGCCGGTCTTGAGGCGGTAGTCGGATTCCTTGGCGCGTTCGCGCGCCACGTCGGCCGCCACGGTAATGAACGCATTCAGCCCGCGCTTGGCGTCGATCGCGGCCAGGTGCGCCTCGGCAAGCTCGAGCGCGGTGAAGTCCTTCTTGCGCAGATGATCGCGCGCCTGGGCGATGGTGAAGCGGGTCAGATCAGTCATGGCCGGTTACTCGACCACCTTGGGCACGGCGAAGAAGCCTTCGTGTCGGTCGGGCGCGTTGGCCAGCACCTTGTCCGGGTGCCCGCCGTCGGCCACCGCATCCTTGCGCCAGGCGAGCTTCATGTCGGTGCCGCCGGTCATCGGCGCCACTGCGTCCGTGTTCACTTCCTTCAGCTGCTCGATCCAATCCATGATGCGCGACAGCTCGTTCGCCATCGGCGCGAGATCGGCGTCGGGCACGTCGAGCCGCGCCAGGTTGGCGATGCGCTGCACGGTGGCTTTATCAAGCGACATGGACTAAGGCTCAGTCTTGAGGGGCCCGGGGCCGGCGAACTGGCCCGGCGGTTGGCCAACTTCGCCGCAAGGGCCGGTTTCGTAACACCCGCTATGCCGATCTGCAAGCCCGCTGAAATCAAGGGAAAACTGGCGCGCGGCCAGCCGGTCTTGGGGCTCGACCTGGGCACCAAGACGATCGGCGTGGCGATCTCGGACGTGGGCCTGATGATCGCCTCGCCGCTGTTGACCCTGAAGCGCAAGAAGTTCAGCCAGGACTACGCCGAATTGAACAAGATCATCCAGGACCGTGATGTCGGTGCGCTGGTGATCGGCCTGCCGGTGGAAATGAGCGGCGCTGAAGGCCCCCGGGCCCAGTCCGCGCGCGCCTTCGCCGCCGAGGTGCTGAAGCGCCGCGACCTGCCGGTGGCCTTCTGGGACGAGCGGATGTCGACCGCGGCGGTGCAACGCATGCTGACCGACGAGGCCGACCTGTCGCGCAAGCGCCGCGCCGAGCTGGTCGACAAGGCCGCCGCCGCCTACATCCTGCAAGGGCTCTTGGACAGCATCGTCGCGCCCACAGTCTGAACCGAAATCCGCTCACCAGGGCAAAGTGTCATGTCGCGTGCGGCGCAGGTATCGTTCGGACCGCCCCCCGACCCCGCAGCCATCCACCTGCTGATGGCTTTCGACGAGGCATACGCCCGCTATGCAACGGTCGTGCTGGCCTCGGTGCGTGCCAACACCGCCGCGCCGCTGGCGGCGCACTTTGCCGTCGCGGCGGTCCCGCCGGGGATCGAAGCCGCCGCACGCGCGGCCGCCGAGCGGCTGGCGATGAGCGTGACGGTGCATGCGATCGACGCGACGCCGTTCGCCGCCGTGCGCATGACCAATCATTTCTCGCGCGCCACCTATTTCCGTCTGCTCGCGGGCGAATTGGTCGCCGCGGCTCGACTTGTCTATCTCGATTGCGATCTGATCGTTCAGGACGATATCGCCGTATTGGCGTCGTCCGGCATCGGAGACGCGGCGGTGGCCGGCGTGATCGACAGCGGCGCTGCCCGCGAAGCTGCACGCCTCGGCTTGCCGCCGGATGAGCCCTATCTCAACGCCGGCGTGCTGGTGATCGATCCGGCGCAATGGACAGCGCTTGACGTTGTCCGACGCAGCCTCGGGATCATGAATACCGGTGCGACCGCGCTCGTCTATCACGACCAGGACCTGATCAATATCGTACTCGCCGGCCGCAAGCGCGTCCTGCCCGAGAAGTGGAACATTCAGCAGCTGCGCTTTCGCCGCCTGCCGTTGCGCGCCGCGATGCCGGGGCCGCGGCATTTCCGCGGGATCTTTCACGCCACCGGGCGGGTCAAGCCCTGGCACAGGTGGGCCGATCCCTGGTCGAACGAGTTGTTCCTGATTTACGCCGAGCCGATGGGCGTCGGCCTCGACCTCCGGGAGCCGCGCACGCAATTCGAACGGGACTGCATGACCCGGCGCGCGGCGCGCGAACGGCGAACCTAAGGCGGAGCGCTCGGCCTATCGACTCTCGCGCGATGGTGATTTGTATTTGCGCATCGAACTTGTGTTGATGGCAAAATCCAAAGGCAGGAGCACGTTCATGCGCCTCAAATGCATCTTGATTGCGTTCGCCGCCTCGGTCGTGCTGTCGGCGCAAGCCACAGCCGGTATCGATATCGGCCCGGCGGTCGGCACGAACATCCCCGACGGTTTTGTGGCCCGCGATGCTACCGGCGCGCCGGTCGGCCTTGCCGACATCGTCGGCGACAAGGGCGTGGTGCTGGCGTTTGTGCGTTCGGCCAGCTGGTGCCCCTACTGCCAGAAGCAGATGATCGACTTGAAGGCCGCGGCCGCGCCACTGGCCGACCGGGGTTTTCGGCTGGCGGTGCTGAGCTACGACAGCCCCGCCGTTCTGGCGGCGTTCGCCCAGAAGCAGGGCATCGGCTACACGCTGTTGTCGGACGAAAAGTCGGCGATGATCGACGCCTTCGGGCTGCGCGATCCGCAGTATCCGCCGACCAGCAAAGCCCATGGCGTACCCAAACCCGCCATTTTCGTCATCGATGTCACCGGCGTCGTGCGCGGCAAGCTGGCCGAGGACGACTACAAAGTCCG
>JANRJB010000059.1:0-3967 GCA_033764265.1 Rhodospirillaceae bacterium
GGCGCTCTACAAGGCGCTCGGCGGCTTCGCCACCGCCGGCATCAACCTGACCAAGCTGGAAAGCTACATGATCGGCGGCTTCTTCAAGACGGTGGAATTCTACGCCGAGGTCGAAGGCCATCCCGACGACGCCGCGTTCCAACACGCGCTGATGGACTTGAAGCTCTACTCGCAGAAAATCGCTTTCCTCGGCACCTACCCGGCCGACCCGTTCCGCTTCAAAGGGCGGTAGGGCGGGGGGCGGTAAGGCTGGGGGGCGCTAAGGCGGGGCGCGGGATCGATATTTGCGCTGAACCCGCTTCACCCATCACAAATCGGGTTATTATTTGCAGTGGACAGTATTTTCAAGAATTCACGAGTCGATCCTTAAGTCACGGGTAAATACACGCCGACATACCGCATAACTCATTGATATTCAACGATTTTCGCCGGATTCCCCTGCAGATTCCCTGCAGATGCAGGCCGGCCTCGCAACCCGCTGAAAAATCACGCGAATTCGCCTTCGCCACATTTTGCGGTGCAACACAACGGCGTGGCCGGTTGGCTGCTTACCCCTCGGCCAGCCAGGTGTTCAGCAGAAAGCGCGCGATGGAAAACGGGTTGGGCAGCCGGCGGTCCGGGTAGGGGCCGTCGGGCCGGCCGAAGCTGTGCAGCTCGGCGCGGGTGAACCAGGCGCAGTCCTGCAGTTCGTCGTCGCCCAGCACGATCGCGGTGGTGCGCGCGCGGGCGCGGAAGCCGAGCATGATCGAGGCCGGGAACGGCCACGGCTGGCTCGCGACATAGCGCACGTCGGCGACGCGCACGCCGGTTTCCTCGAAGGTCTCGCGCGCCACCGTCTCTTCCAGGCTTTCGCCCGGCTCGACGAAGCCGGCGATCACCGAATACATGCCGTTGACCCACTTCGCCTGCCGGCCGAGCAGGGCGCGCGCGCCGTCGGGGTCCTCCACCAGGGTGATCACCGCCGGGTCGGTGCGCGGGAAGCTGCGCTGGCCGCAGGCGGCATTGCTGCACGTCCGGCTGTGGCCGCCCTCGGTGGGTTCGGTCGGCGCGCCGCAGCGGCCGCAGTACACATGATTGCCGTGCCAGATCACCATCGCCCGCGCATAGGCCAGGATCGCCGCCTCGTCGCCGGGCAACAGCGCCACCACTTCGTTCAGCACGCGGAACTGCCCGCCCACGCCCAGCTCGGGCGGCCGCTCGCTGTCCTTCAGGCCCAGCGCGAACCATGCGGTGTCGTCCTTCAGGCCCAGAAAGATCGGCGGCGTGGCGGCCAGGTGCAGCCACGGTTCCACGGCGGCGAACGACAGCGTGACCGCGCGCGGCGTGTCGTCGACCAGATGTCGGCCGGTCCACACCGGCACGATGCGCGCCGCGCCGCCCGACAACAGCGCCTGCACCTTGGCGGCGTCGGGGCGCAGCGTGGCGGCGCGATCGAGCGGCGCGCCGCTGTAGGTGATGGATTGCGCGCTCACCGTCAGGCCCGATGATACGGGTGGCCGCCGATGATGGCGGACGCGCGGTACAACTGTTCGGCCAGCATCGCGCGCACCAGCAGATGCGGCCAGGTCATCGGCCCGAACGCCAAGCACAGGTCGGCCCGCGCGCGCACCGCTTCGCCATGGCCGTCGGCGCCGCCGATAAGGAAGGCCGCCGCCTTCACGCCGCCGTCGCGCCAGGCGGCCAGGCGCTTGGCGAACGCCGCGCTGGCGAGTGCGGTGCCGCGCTCGTCCAGCGCCACGACCCGCGCGCCGGCCGGCACCTTGGCCAGCAGCAGTTCCGCCTCGCGGTCCTTGCGGGTGGCGGCATCGCGTTCGGACCGGGCGTCCACCTCGGCCGTCTCGACGCGCCAGGGGATGCGGGCCACATAGTCGTCAAACAGCTTGCGCTCGGGCCCCGACTTGGCCTTGCCGACGGCGGCGATGACGATGCGCATGCGCGGGCCCGGCGGTGGACGTCAGCCGCGCCTGGACTTCTTTTTCGGCGCCTTCGCCGCCGGCTTCGGCGCCGGTTTCGCCGCCGGTTTCGCCGCGGGTTTGGCGTCGGCCCAGATGCGCTCGATGGCGTAGAAGGCGCGCACCTCGGGGCGGAACAGATGCACGATCACGTCGCCGACGTCGATCAGCGCCCAGTCGCCGGCTTTCTCGCCTTCGCTGCGCACCTTGCGGCCGGCGGCCTTCATTTTCTTGACGATGTGCTCGGCCATGGCGCTGACCTGGCGGGCCGAGGTGCCGGTGGCGATGATCATGCGATCGGCCATGGCGGTCTTGCCGGTCAGGTCGATGGACAGGATATCCTGGCCCTTGTCGTTGTCGATCGAGGCGAGGATGGTGGCGACGGTGTCGTCCAGGGTATCGCCGGACGGGTCGCCCGAAGTGGCCGTGGTGGGGATGTGAGTCTCCTTCTGATCCATCGTTACGGCGCGCTGCCGCCCGGCCGCCGCAGGGCCGTGGCCGAGGCCGGATGGCGGCGCACGGCCAGAAAGCTCCACGCCGGCGGATCGTGGTCCAACAGCCGGCGCGGCGCGACCCGGCGGCGGCGCAGCCGCGTCGCCGCTTGGCCGAACAGCGCGGCATAAGAATACGGGCTGCGGTCGGTCACCGCAACGCGCACGGCGCGGAAGAGGCGTATCCAGCGCCACCAGCGCGGGATTTGCGCCAGGTTGTCGGCGCCCATCAGCCACACGAATGTCATGCGCGGATAACGGCGTTTCAACGCGGCGACCACCGCGGCGGTGCGCGTCGACCCCAGCCGCGCCTCGAGATCAGTGACGCGGATCTCAGGATCGCGCGCCAGCTTGCGGGCACGGGTCAGCCGCTCGGCTATCGGCGCCATGCCGGCGGCGGGCTTGAGCGGGTTCTGCGGGCTGACCAGCCACCACACCTGATCGAGCCCCAGGCCGCGCCGCGCCGCGCGGCTGCTGTGCAGATGGCCGGCGTGGGCCGGGTTGAACGAGCCGCCGAGCAGACCGACGGCGCGGCGGCGGCGATCGCCGAACGGCGGCGGTTGCGCGCTCATGCGCTCACCAGATCACCGGCACGCCGTAGTGCGCGAACACCGGATCGGCCGAAACGACGCGTGCGTTCTCGATCTTCGCCTGGGCGGCGAGCAGGCGGTCGAACGGATCGCGGTGCGGGCCAGGC
Organism: Rhodospirillaceae bacterium; assembly: GCA_033764265.1. Taxonomy (GTDB): domain Bacteria; phylum Pseudomonadota; class Alphaproteobacteria; order Rhodospirillales; family Rhodospirillaceae; genus VGEM01. The sequence goes on from JANRJB010000059.1 coordinate 3,141, forward strand.
AACAGGCCGGCCGCAAGTGCGTGGGTCCACAACGTCGGCAAGTGCTCCGCGCCGGCGCGCGCGACCACCCCGGCAAAGTCTTCGATGAACGCCCGCGCCTCGGGCAGCTTGCCGATCCGAAACTTGGTCGCGATCTCCCAGGCCGAGGCGCTGCTGACCAATACATCGTTGGCGCGATCGGCCAATGCCCGCAGCGCGGTAGTCGAGAGGCGATCGACATCGTTGAACGCCCACCACAACAGGGCGTGTGTGTCGATCAGCAGTTTCACTTCTGCCAAGCGTCCAGTTCGGCCTCGGGCAGCGGATCGAAAAATCGAGACATGTCGAACTTCAAGTGCGCCGATGTTCCCGGTCGACGCTGCATGTCATCGTCGACCGGCACCAGCTTCACGTAAGGCTTCCCGGCTTTGGCGATCACCACGTCCTCGCCAGCCCGAACTTCGTCCAGGATTCGCGACAGGTGAGTCTTGGCGCAGTGGATGTTGACCTGCTTCATGGCCGTGCGCTCACAAGCTTAGTCCATTAACTTAGTCGATATCATACGCTGGATTCCTTCACCCGGTCAAAAATCGAGCAGGATGCGGCGTCCTCTCGTCGGTTGCTCGGCGAAAGGCGCGTCACTTTCTCACCTGCCCCGTGCCGCGCACCTTGTACTTGAAGGTGGTCAGCTGCTCGACGCCGACCGGGCCGCGGGCGTGCAGCTTGCCGGTGGCGATGCCGATCTCGGCGCCCATGCCGAACTCGGCCCCGTCGGCGAACTGGGTCGAGGCGTTGTGCATGACGATGGCGCTGTCCAGCCGGGCCATGAAGGCCTCGGCGGCGGCGGT
>JANRJB010000066.1:0-20988 GCA_033764265.1 Rhodospirillaceae bacterium
GTTGTTATAGTAACGCTCGGCCACATGCGGGCTGGCCCGCCAGACCTGCATGCCGTAGATCGGGTTGGTGGCCGACGACGCGGTCATCTGCGCCACCCAACCTTCGGGCAGGACACGCCGACCGTCGAATAGGCCGTCGTCTTTCAGCAGCAAGCCGACCCGCAGCCAGTCGCGGGCCTGGGCGAGCAGGGTGCCGGAGGTCTTGACGAAACCGCCGGGCCGGGCCGGCACGACGTAGCCATCCGACGCGCCGATCGGCCGCCAGATCTTCTCCGACAGATACTCAGCGTAACGCCGGCCCAGGCTGCGCTGCAGCGCCAGGCCGACCAGATTGCTGTTGACGTTGAGATACTCGAAATCGGTGTTGGGCGGCCGGGCGACCTGGCGGCTGAGCAACAGGCGTTCAGGGAACAGGCCCATCTGGAAGCGCAAGGTTTCGCTGAACAGGCCGCCGCTGCTGGCGGTGGTGGTCAGCCCGCTCGACATAGACAGAAGCTGGCGCAAGGTGATCTTGCCGCGGTCGTCGCCCGCCCATTCCTCGATGTAAGCGCCGATCGGGTCATCGAGGCTTTTGAAAACGCCATCGGCCAGCGCCTGGCCCACCACCATCGCCAGCACCGTCTTGTGCATCGAGGCGGATTCCGGGCGCGCGGCGGCCGATGAGCCGTTCATGTATTTTTCGACGTGCAGTCGGCCGCCCTGCCAGATCAACAGCGACCACGACCTTTGGGATTCGGCGTACGAAATGGCCTCGGCGAAGCGCGCAGCTTCGTCAACCGCCGGCTCGCCCGGCAGCGGCGCGGGTGCGCCCGCCACTTTCTCCACCACCGGCAGCCTGTCGGCGAGGTCGGGATACTCGGCCCGGCCTTCGCTGACCGCCCGCCATAGATTGGCGGTGTAAGGCCATTGCCAGGCGGCGAAGGCGCCGACGGCAATGACGGCAACCAGCAGCGCGCGCGCGATCCACCTCAGCATGTCGAACTCCCCAACGCAGTGGTCCGGGATTGAAGGGCAAATCGCGTGGGCGCAACAGGGGGAGAATTGACCCCTGTCCGCATTGGGGAGCCGGCGGGCCCTCAGTGCCCGGCGGATGCATCCTCGGGCAGTTCGAGACCGCTGGCCTTGAGCTGGTCAGCCAGGACCGCCTTCAGCTTTTCAAGCGCGGCGGCGGTGGGCGCTTCGGCCCGGGCCACCAGCACGGCCTGGGTGTTGGAGGCGCGCAACAACCACCAGCCGCCGTCGACGTTGACGCGCACGCCGTCGATGGCAGACACGTCTGCGCCGGCCGCCGAGAGCCTTGCCTTCACCTCGTCGATCACCTTGAACTTGCGCTCCTCCGCGCACGGAAAGCGCAGCTCGGGCGTATTGAGCATTTTCGGCATGGCGTCGAAGCGGCGGGACAGATCGAACCCTGCGTCGGCGGCCAGGATGCGCAGGAAGCGCATGGCCGCGTACAACGCGTCGTCGAAGCCATAGTAGGTGTCGGCGAAGAAGATGTGCCCGCTCATCTCGCCGGCGAGCGGCGCGCCGGTTTCGGCCATCTTGTTCTTGATCAGCGAATGGCCGGTTTTCCACATCACCGGCGTGCCGCCGAAGCGCTTGACCTCGTCGAACAATGCCTGGCTGGCTTTCACGTCGGCGATGATGGTGGCCTTGGCGCGGGTCTTCAGCACGTCCTCGGCCAGGATCTGCATGATCTGGTCGCCCCACAGGATGCGGCCGCGGCCGTCGATGATGCCGACCCGGTCGCCGTCGCCGTCGAAGGCGAAGCCGACATCGGCTTTCTCGCGCGCGACGGCGTCCTGCAGCTGAACCAAGTTCTTGGGCACAGTCGGATCGGGGTGGTGATTGGGGAAGGTGCCGTCGATCGTGCCGTTGATCACCAGGTGCCGGCCGGGCAGTTTGGCGACCAGCATGTTCACCGCCTCGGCGGCGGCGCCGTTGCCGGGATCCCACACCGCCGTCAGCGCACGATCGCCGAAAAAGTCCTTCAGGATGCGGCCGACATAGCGGGCCAGCATGTCGCGGCTGGTCACGGCTCCCTGCCCGGTCTCGACGTCGCCCGTGGCGGCCTGCGGCCCCAGCGCGCGGATTTGATCGGCGAAAAAGGGCTTGCGCCCAAGCATCATCTTGAAGCCGTTGTGGTTGGGCGGATTATGCGAACCGGTGATCATGATGCCGCCGGCGGCATCGGTGTCGCACACGGCGAAATACAGCATCGGCGTCGGTCCGCGCCCGATGCGCAGGACATTGACGCCGGATTCAGCCAAACCTTTGACGGTGGCGGCTTCCAGTTCGGGCGAACTCAATCGGCCGTCATAGCCAACACAGACGGTCAAGTTCGCCCCGCCGCCCGCCTTGCGCCGGACGACCGTGCCGAAGCAGCGGCCAATGGCGTAGGCATCGGCCGCGGACAACGTTTCCCCGACGATGCCGCGGATATCGTATTCGCGCAGGATGCTGGGATGAAACGTGTGGGCGAACGGCATGGGCAGGCTCGCGGAAACGGTGAGAACGGGGCGCCTTCATACCCGGTCGGCCGACAGGACGAAAGCGGGGGATCAGTGCCCGGCGGCGGCGGGCGCGGGACGCTCCCAGGTCACGTTCGCCACGGCCCGGCGGTAGGCCGGGCGGGCGTACAGCAGCAGCACCGCGGCGATCACCCCGGTGGCCAGCACCACCAGCGACAGCGATAGGCCGATGGCCTTCGGATCCTGAAATACCGCGTCGGTGGTGAACCCGACGCTGACCGGGCCGATGCCCTGGGCCACCAGCCCGGTCAGAATGACGTACAATGCGGTGGTCAGGCCGCGGTGTTCGTTGGGCGTGACTTCGTTGATGGCGGTGATGGCCGCCGCCGGCGGATAGTTGACGAAGAAGCTTTTGGCGATCAGCGTCACCGCCGCCAGCTCGGCGGTGGGCATCAGCGGGCCGGCGGCGCCCAGGATGGTGCAGCCGATCACCCCGACCATGATGGTGAACAGCACGGCCTCCGGATGGCCCCTGCGCTTGAAGTAGTTGGTCAGGTTGGCCGAGGTATAGGCGCTGACGATGCCGCACATGGCGCCGAACAGGTTGAGCGTCATCACCGTCTGAAGCGGCGACCAGCCGAACAGGCGCAGCATGATGGTGGGATGCCAGTAGGCGGCGGCGTAGATTTCCAGGATCACCAGCGCGGCGGCGAGCAGCGTGAAGCCCAGCGCGATCTTGTTGCTGCCGATGAACGCCCGCGTTTCGCCCCAGGTGGCGCGGCCCTTGACCTTCGCCGCGAGACCCATGCGCTTGGGCTCGGCGACCGTGAACGCCAGCAGGAAGGCGGGGATCAGGCCCGGCAGTCCGACCGCCAGGAACACCACCTGCCATTTTTTCAGCTCGCCCAAGAGCGGCACGTTGACCGTGGGCGTGTCGCGCAGCGCCGCCAACACCACGCCGACGATCAGCGCCGTGCTCAGCCCGGCGAAGGCGGTGGCCATGGTGTAGAAGGCGAACGCACGGGCGCGCTTTTCCGGCGGGAACAGATCGGAAATCAGCGAGGACGAACAGGGATTCAGGGTCGACTCGCCGACGCCCACGCCCAGTCGATAGATAAACAGCTGCATGAAGCTGGTGGCGGTGCCGCACAAGGCGGTCATGCCCGACCACAACGCCATGCCGCCGGCGAAGATCCACTTGCGATTGAAGCGGTCGACGTACCAGCCGAGCGGCAGCCCGAACAGCGTGTACAACAGCGCGAACGCCAGGCCCTGCAGCAGGCCCATCTGGGTGTCGGTGAGCCCGAAGTCGGCGGTGATGTCGGGGGCGATCAGCCCGACCACCGAACGATCGAGGAACGCGAAGATGTAGCCGAAGGCGATGATCGACAGCGCGTACCAGGCGCGCCGGGGCGAGGGATACGTGGCGGCCGCCGCCGCAGCTGGGCTCGCACTCACCGCGGCGACCTCACTTGGCCCACGTCACGCGCGCGAGACTTTCGCGGTAGCTTTTGAGGCCGTAGGCGACGAACGCGCAGCCACACGCGCCGGTGACGATGGTGACGAGGCTGAGGCTGTCGGCGATGCGCATCTGGTCCCCGAATACGTTATCGGTGACGAGACCCGTCAGCAGCGGGCCGAGACCCGAAGAAATCAGCCCGACCAGGAAGATGTAGGTCGCGGTGTAGAAGCCGCGCATCTCGTTCGGCGCGATCTCGCTGATCGCCGCCAGCGCCAGCACGGTGGGGTAGTTGGAAAACAAGCCGGTCAGAACGAACGCAATCAGCGCCAGTTCGGGCGTCGGCATCTGCGGCGCGATCACGCCGCCGACGACCACGCCGATGCAGCCGTAGAGGGCCGCGCGCATGGTGCCGTCGACCCGGCCGCGCGCCTTCAGCTTGTTGGCCAACCAACCGCACGACAGCGCGCTGATCACGCCGATCACCATGCCCGGAAGACCATATGAGACCGCGAACCTGCTGGGCGCCCAGCCATGGATGCGTTCGAAATAGGGCGCCATCCAGTTGACCCAGGCGTAAATGCTCATGATCACCAGCGATATGCCGACGTGATGGCAGATGATGGCGGTGCGGTTTGTGCGGAAGAAGGCGAGGATTTCCTCCTTGCTCGCCTTGCCTTTCTGTTTGGCGGCCTGTTCCAGTCGCGACGGTTCGCGCACGGTGAAGAAAAAAATCACTGCCGGCACCAGACCGCCGAGGCCGACGACCAGGAACATGGCGCGCCACGGCGCCAGCTCGCCGAACACGCCCAAGTCGACCACGGTGTAGGCGGCCAGGATTCCGAACACGAAGCCGCCACCCAAGTAGGTGAGCCCGGTGCCGAAGGCCGTGCCCATGACGTAGACGCCAAACGCCTGCGGGCGGGTCTTGGGCGGGAAATAGTCGCCGATCAGCGACGCCGAACAGGGGTTCAAGGTTGCCTCGCCGATACCGACACCGACGCGCGCCAGAAACATGGTCCAGAACGTGCCAGCGAAACCGCACAGGGCGGTCATGATGCTCCACACCGACATGCCGACAGTCAGCATCGCCTTGCGATTCCAGCGATCGGCCAGCCAGCCGATGGGAATGCCGAACACGGTGTAAAACAGGGCGAACGCGATGCCCTGGAGCACGCCCATCTGGGTGTCGGTGAGCAGCAGATCCTTTTGGATCGCCACCGTGAGCAGCCCGACGACGATGCGGTCGATAAAGGCGAAGATGTAGCCCAGGCAGAGGATCGAGACCACGTACCAGGCATAACGCGGGTTGGGATATCCGTCCGCGCCGGCGGACGGCGCGGCCGCGGTTGAACCGTTGCTCATTCAAAAACCCCCTGCCCCACGACCGTTTTGATCGGTCGTGGACAGGCTAGCAAACGGGGGCTGGGCTGTCAGGCAAAGATTAAGCGCCGGCCGCGGCGGCGGGACGACCGACGCAGGTGTATTTGAACCCGGCGGCGGTCATTTCCGACGGCACATAGATGTTGCGCAGGTCCACCATCACCGGCGCCTTGAGCAGGCTTTTCATGCGGGTGATGTCGAGATTGCGGAACTGGTTCCACTCGGTGACGATGGCCACGCAGTCCGCGCCCTGCATGGCGTCGTAGGCGTCCTTGCAATAGACGACCCCGGTCAACATCTTCTGCGCTTCGTGCATGCCCTCGGGATCATAGGCGCGCACGGTGGCGCCGGCCTTCTGCAGCGCGGGTACAATATCGAGGCTGGGGCTGTCGCGCATGTCGTCGGTGTTGGGCTTGAAGGTCAGGCCGAGCACGGCGACCGACTTGCCCTTCACCGAACCGCCGCAGGCCGCGACGATCTTGTCGGCCATCTTGGCTTTTCGCTTGTCGTTGATGTCGACCACCGTTTCGATGATGCGCAGCGGCGCGCCGGCGTCTTGCGCGGTTTTCACCAGCGCCAGCGTGTCCTTGGGGAAGCAGCTGCCGCCGTAGCCCGGTCCGGGATGCAGGAATTTCTTGCCGATGCGCCCGTCAAGCCCGATGCCCTTGGACACGTCGTGCACGTCGGCGCCGACTTTCTCGCACAGGTCGGCGATCTCGTTGATGAAGGTGATCTTGGCCGCGAGGAATGTGTTGGCGGCGTATTTGATCATCTCCGAAGTTTCAAGCGTGGTGAACAGGATCGGCGTTTCGATCAGATACAGCACGCGGTACAGCTGTTTCATCACCGCCCGTGCCCGGTCGCTCTCCGCGCCGATGACGACGCGATCGGGGCGCATGAAGTCGTTGATGGCCGAACCTTCGCGCAGGAATTCCGGGTTCGAGACCACGTCGAACTCGGCGTCGGGTCGCGTGCGGCTGATGATGCGCTTGACTTCGCGGCCGGTGCCGGCCGGCACGGTCGATTTGGTGACGACGACGGCATAACCGGTCAAAGCCCGGGCGATCTCCTCGGCTGCGCCGTAGACGTAGGACAAATCGGCGTGGCCGTCGCCGCGCCGGCTGGGCGTGCCGACGGCGATGAACACCGCGTCGGCGCCGGCGACCGCGCCCTTGAGCTCGGTGGTGAAGCTGAGCCGGCCGGCGGCGGAATTGGTGCGCACCAGGTCGTCAAGGCCCGGTTCGTAGATCGGGATTTCGCCCTTCTTCAGCCGCTCGATCTTGCCGGCGTCCTTGTCGACGCACACCACGTCGACGCCGAACTCGGAAAAGCAGGCGCCGGACACCAGGCCGACGTAACCGGTACCGATCATGGCAATGCGCATGGGGAACTCGCGATCTGGACGGGGGCTTTAGCGGTGATCGCCGGCCCGATATTCGGACATCAGCCGGTCGAGGATGGGGTACATGCGCGCGTGCATGTCGGGGTGGGCGAGCGCGAAGGCGACGTTGGCCTCGACGAAACCGACCCGCGTGCCGCAGTCATAGCGCTTGCCTTCGAACCGGTAGCCGTGGAACGGCACGCGACCGATCGAGCGGTTGAGCGCGTCGGTGAGCTGGATCTCGCCGCCAGCGCCGGTCATGCGCTTGTCGAGTTCGGCGAAGACGATCGGATCGAGCACATAGCGCCCGATGATCGCCAGCGTCGACGGGGCGGTCTCGGGGGCCGGCTTCTCGACCAGGCCCTTGGCCTTCGCCAGCCGGCCGGTTTCACCTTCAATGTCCAGAATGCCATAGCGGTTGGTTTGTTCGCGCGCCACGTTTTCCACCGCGACCACGTGGCCGCCGACCTTGGCGTGGGCGTCGATCAACTGCTTCAGGCAAGGCGTATCGGCCAGCACCATGTCGTCGGGCAGGATCACCGCGAACGGCTCGTTGCCCACCAGTTCCTTGGCGCACCAGACCGCGTGGCCCAGGCCGAGCGGATCGTGCTGCTTGACCATGTGCAGCGTTCCAGACGGCAATGACGCGTCGCGCACCAGTTTCAGCTCGGCGGCCTTCTTCTTCTCGGCCAGCAGGGCTTCCAGCACCGGATGCACCGAGAAGTGATTGGCGATGCTTTCCTTGCCGTCGGCGGTTACGAAAATGAAGTCCTCGATGCCGGCGGCGCGCGCTTCTTCCACGGCGTACTGCACCACCGGCTTGTCGATCACCGGGATCATTTCCTTGGGGATGACCTTGGTGGCCGGGAGGAACCGGGTGCCGAGGCCGGCGACCGGCAAGACGGCCTTGCGGACACGAGCGGACATGAAGCGCCTTGAACGCCGTTTCGGGGACCGAGGACACGTACGCCGCAGCCGGATCGACTGGCATTCCGGCGCGGGAGCGGCTGCTTTGTGCCACGGGCCGGGCGCTGCCGCAACCTTGCCAGGGGGCTATTTCTTCGCGCTTTTCAACAGGGTGTCCTTGGCGGCATTGATCTTGGCGGCGAGGTAGTCGCTGCCGCCTTTGTCGGGGTGCAACTGCGCCATCAACCGCCGGTAGGCCGACTTCACATCGTCATCGCCAGCGCCGGGCGCGAGGCCGAGGACGCGATAGGCTTCCTCGGCGGTCATCGTGCCGCCGGGCGGCGAAGGCGGCGGTGACGGGCCGGCCTCGCCACCTGTGCCGAACCGCCAATCCGGGTGCGTGCGATCGAGGTAAGCCTCGACCAGCGCCAGGGAGTCGGGGTCGCCGGCGCATTCGGCGCGCAAGGCATCGAGCTCGGCCCGCGACAGGCTGCCGAGCGCGCGGCCGGCGAACGCGCCTTTCACGACAGCCCCGTCCATTGCGCCACTGTCGTGATCGAGCGTCATGCGCAGGAACGCCGCCTCGACCGTCGACGACTTCGGTCCGGCCGCGCGCGCGCCGCCGATCCCGCCGAGGCCGCGAAACATCGAGGCGAACTGGCGGCCGACCTGAATCATGTTGAAGACGCGCCAAGCCCAGGCTGCCAACCCGGCCAGACCCGCCAGGGCCGCGCCCATGCGGCCGGTGGCAATCAGCGCGGCAATCACCAGACCGCCGACGATGATACCGGTCCAGCGCAACGTCCGCTTCACGTCCTCGGTCTTGGCGCTGGCGTACCAGCGCAGAAAGAACACGACGAAGGCGACGGCGATAAAGCCGAGGATGACCGACGGGATCATGGCGCCGCCTCAACCGCCGCCGACATCGTGGGTCAGCTGCAGGATCGCGCCGCCATTGCGGCGTCCCAGCTCCGAAAGCGCCTTGCGCCCGCCGGCGGCGAAAGCCGCCACGCCGCGCAACAGATCGCGCAGACGTTGCGGGCTGGCGGCATCGAAGGCGGCGTAAGCCCCGCCGCTGGCCTTGGCGATCGCCCTGAAGGTCGATGCGGCGGGCTCGCCGCCGCCTTCGTGAAATACGAACACCGGCACGGCCAGCACGCCGAGCTGGCCGGCGAGCCCGACCAGCCGATCGGCGGATTCCTCCATGGCGTCGCCGATGAACACCACCGCGTTGACCTTCTGCCGGCGCGTCTCGGCCGCGGCGTGGCGCAATACGCGTTCGATCTGCGTCTCGCCCGCCAGGAAACTCACGCGCTGCATCGCCGAGACCATCCGGTCGGCGTTGGCGGTGAACGGCTGGGCATCGAACTCCATCAGGCCGCGATAGTAGGCCAACTGCACGTCGAGCCCACCGAGTGCTGCGGCCTCGCGGAACATGTCGGCCTGCACGGCCATCGCCTGCGCCCAGCTCGGCGCGCGGCTGGCGGTGGCGTCCATGGCGAAGATCAGCCGGCCGCGCGGTGCGCCGGGCACCGGCGCGGGCACCTTGGCCGCCTGGCCGAGAAAATCGGCCACGGCCTTGCTGGCGGGCCGTGCAGCGGGAACATTCGTTGGCGGACGATCAGGCATGGCCGGCGCTTGGGGTGTTCGGATTTCAGATAGTATCACGCGCCGGCGCTTTCCATCGCCGGAGCGGGCGCCGCATCGGCATCGGGCAAGTTCAAGGCGTGGACCAAATTGCCGAGTTCGGCCCGCGCCGCCACATGCGACAGGGCCAGCCGGCCCTGCCCGGCCAGAGCCGGCAGGTCCTCGACCGTCAGGCCGTCCAGGAACAACTCGCGGTAAATCACGCGTTCGCCGATGCCGTCGACGATTCGACACCCCATCCGCTTGGCGAGTTCGGCCAAGAGGCGCGCCATCAGGCGCTTGTTGCGGGCGTCGAGCGCGCCGACGCGATTGCGCACCACCAGCCAGTCGATCGATCCGCCGTCGCGCCGCGCGCGCATCTGCTTGGCCCGCCAAACCCGTTCGGCATAGTGGCTGGGCCGACGGATGGCGCGCTTTTCGGCGTCGACCTCGGCGATCACGTCAAGGTCGACCAGGCTGTCATTGATCGGCGTGACGACGATATCGGCGTAGGAATGACCGGCCAGCGACAACGCGCTGTCATGGCCGGGGGTGTCGACCACCACGACGTCGTGCCGTGCGAACCCCGCAAGCGTCTTGGCCAACTCGGCCTCGGCGCCGTCCTGGTAGACCGCGGGCGAAATGGCCGCGTGGTCGGGAATGGGCAACGTCCGGCCGCGGCGGCGCGCGCCCTCGCGCCGGTTGGCGATATAGCGCGATAACGTGCCCTGGCCGGCATCGAGATCAATGGTCGCCACCCGCCGCCCTTGCGCCAAGAGCGCAACGGCGACGTGCATGGCCAGGGTCGATTTCCCCGTACCGCCTTTTTCGTTACCGAAAACAATGACTTTTGCGCCGTCTTGGGGCATCGTTCCGAAGCTCCGGCGGGCACCTTAGTCAGCCGGGGTGAGCGCGGCAACCGGCCGCGCCGCGCACTCGACGTTCGATCAGTTTTCCACCGCCCATCATGACCGCAAAACCGGAACGCGCAGACTGCATCGTGATCGGCGCCGGCGTCGTGGGGTTGGCGGTCGCGCGCGCGCTGGCCCGCAAGGGCCGCGAGGTGCTGATCCTGGAAGCCGCCGACGCGTTCGGCACCGGCACCAGCTCGCGCAACAGCGAAGTCATCCATGCCGGCATCTTCTACCCGCACGGCAGCCTGAAAGAGCGGCTATGCATCGAGGGCCGCGACAAGCTTTATTCGTTCTGCCACGCCTTCGGCGTCACCGCCAAGCGAACGACCAAGTTGGTGTTCGCGGCCGACGAGTCCGAAGTCGAAGGGCTGCAGAGGCTACAGGTGCATGCCGCCCGCAGCGGTGCGTACATGACATTTCTGAGCGGCGCGGAAGCCCAGCGGCTGGAACCCGCCCTGAGCTGCGCCGCGGCGCTGCATTCGCCGCTGTCGGGCATCGTCGACAGCCACGCGCTGATGCTGGCGCTGCTGGGCGACGCTGAAGCCGCCGGCGCCGTGATCGCCTACCACAGTCCGGTCGTGGGCGGGCGCGGCACGGACGACGGCGTGATCGTCGAGGTCGGCGGCGCCTCGCCGCTGGCCCTGCAATGCCGCACGGTCGTCAACTGCGCGGGCCTGGGCGCGCAAGCGATCAGCCAGGCGATGGCGGGCATCGCGCCGGGGTCGGTGCCGCCGCTGCATTACGCCAAGGGCAACTATTTCTACCTGTCGGGTAAACCGCCCTTCTCGCGTTTGATCTATCCGTTGCCGGGGTCGCACAGCCTTGGCCTGCACTACACGGTCGACTTGTCGGGCCAGGCCCGGTTCGGCCCCGACATCGAATGGGTCGACCGGCTGACCTACGACGTCGATCCCGCGCGCGGGCCGAGCTTTTACGCGGCCATCCGCACGTATTGGCCCGGCTTGCCCGACGATGCGCTGCGCCCCGGCTACAGCGGCATCCGCCCGAAACTGCAAGGGCCGGGCGATCCGGCGCGGGATTTCACCATTCAGCTGCCGGGCGAAACCGGGATTGACGGCTATGTCGCCCTTTATGGGATCGAATCCCCCGGCCTGACATCGTGCCTGGCGATCGCCGATTACGTTGTGGAGCGCGTACCATGATCGTGCGTCCAAGTACGATGTGGCTCGGCGTTGCGGTTGCGCTCGCGCTGGGCGCAACGCAGTCACATGCGCAACCGGCCCAGCAACAGCCGACCCCCATCGCGCCGCAGCCGCAAGAGCCCGCGCCGGGGGCCGACCTTGAGGGCGGCGAGAACCTGCCGCCGCCGCGCCCGGCCGAGGACATTCCAAGGCTGACGCCGGAAACCGCGGCCGGCGCGATCCGGCCGCTTCCGCCCGAGCTGCCCGACCGCACCAAGGAATTGCTGGGCGACACCACCATCGTCCTCGACATTCCCCTGGCGCAGATTCCGAACTATCGCGACCGGATGCGCGAAACGATCGAGGAATTGAGCCGCTATGCCCGCGGCCGCAATCCCAATTTCGTGCTGCTCACGCACGGCGGGTTCGACCTGTTCACCTGGAGCCAGCGCGAATTCGACCTGGCGCAGCTGAAGCGCCCGGTGGTCGACACCAGCGCGGCCGACACCACCGCGCCGGCCGGCTATCCCATGCGCCAATTCATGCAAAGCGTGGACGGCTACGTCCTCAACGGGTTCTTTTGCTCGCCTTTGCGGGTGCCGGCGGCGGACGTGGCTGAAATGCGCTCCGAGGCGCTCAAGGCCCTCAGCATCGATCATTGCCCGCCCAATCTGGTGGCCGACGCCTTCCGCCAGGCCGCGGCCTCCGGCATGGTCGCCCACGTCGATGGCGACGTGAATGTCGACCCGGAAAACCGCTTCGCGCGTGTTCCGAGCGCGCGCCCGGTGCCGGAAAACGCCGCCAGCGTCGAGAACATCGGCCAGGCGCGCAGCATGCTGGTGAACCTCAACAGCCGCGGCTACGAAACCAAAGATGCGTGGCTGGCGGCACTGGGCGACACCAACCACGACGTGCTGGTGATCACCGGCTTTCACAACGGCGACCGCGCGCTGTCGCGCGCCGAGATCGAACGCCTGAAGTTCAAGAAGCTGGGCGCGCGGCGGCTGGTGCTGGCCTGGCTCGATGTCGGCCACGCCGAGGACGAGAAATACTACTGGAAGCGCGAATGGGGCGTCGGCAACCCCAGTTGGATCGTCGCCTTCGACCGCGCCCAGCCAGGACGCTACCACATCGAATTCTGGAATCCGGCGTGGCGGTCGATCGTCGGGCAGAGTTTTGCGGGCCTGATGGACCTGGGCTTCGACGGAATCGTGCTGGCGGGCGTGGAGTCCTATCGGCGCTGGGAAGCGATGACGCCGATCAACTGATCGCGTCGCACGTCACGGCAGGGCGCAGATCAGCGCCTTGCGCTCGGTGATCGAACCCAGCACGAGGTTGCCGTCTACGGGTACCGCAACGCTGCCCGCCGACAGGTTGCGCCCGTCGCTGGAATACTTCGCCTCAGCCCGCCAGAACCCACGATCGTCGAGCGCAAGGCGATGCACCAGCGACGGCGCCGGGTTGGCTGCGTCGATGAAATGGCGCACCAAACCGGCCGCGCTGCCGTGCGCCGTGACCCACGCCGCGCCGTCGGGGGCGATGTCGATGTTGTCGGGCAGGCCCTCAATGTCGACGGCCGCGGAAAGTTCCAGTGCGCCGGTGACGCGGTCGCGATTGAAGATCAGCACGCGTTGACCCTGGGTTTCGGCCACGAATACGCGCGCGCCGTCGGCCGCGGCATTGACGCCGCCCGGTGCGGCCAGGTTGGCCGCGACCACCTGCAGCTTGCCGTCGAGGTAATGCACCAGCGTCGAATAGCCCGAGCCGAAAATCTGTTCTGCGGCGCGCTGCAGCCCGTTGCGCGCGCCGGTGTCGTTGGCGACATAGAACTCGCGGGGGCCCACGGCGGCCACATCGTTGGGGGCGAACAGCTCCGGCCCGCGCACCGTGTCGATGTGGGCGAACAGCCCGCCCTCGGCGCCCCGCTCGAAGATCTCGATGGCGTGCGTGCCGTCGGGCAGGTGATTGATCACGAACAACGTTTGCGCGCCATCAGGGCCGGCAAAGAGCGACATGCCGTGCGGCTTGAAGGTCGGCGGTTCGCTCGACAGCGCCGGCCTCGGCACCGCGGCGGAATCGGCCAGGTCGAACACCTTCACGGTGCCGGGCTGCGGCCGGCCCTCGACGCCGCCGCGGCGGTCGAGCGCGGAATAGAACGCCTCGCCACGGGCGCGGTCGACGATGATGTCCTCGGCGCTCTGTCCGGCCAGATCGACGGCGCGGCACGAGCCGGTGTTGACGTTCTCGACCGTGCGGAACCCGCCGGTGCGGGCCAGAACAAACACCGCGAGTCCGGCGCCGGCCAGCACGACAACGCCGACGATCACCGCGATGAACTTGAAAAACGCTTTCATGGCGGATGAGCCGCCGCGCCGGCCTTAGCCCGCGACCTTCTTGAGGGCGAGCGTCAGGCCGGTCAGCAGTTTCTGGCCCATGGCCCCGCCATCGCCTTCCATCTTCTGCTGGATCACCAGGCGCAGCGTTTCGACGTGGATGCGCACCACATCGAGCTTGGCGTCGGTCAGATCATGGCCGGCCGATTCGATGAACCGGCACAACTGGCTGCCGATGGTGGTGATGAGCGGGTAGCCGAAGCTGCCGCCCTGGCCCTTGATTTCCACCGCGGTGTTATAGAGGTCGTGCACATGAACTGCCCGGTTGGCAGGATCTTTGACGGCGGCCTCGCAGGCGGCATGCAGCTTGCCCAGGTCGGCCCCGACCCACTCCAGGTAGCTGCCTTTCATGTCGCTGACGGACTTCTCCGCCGCGTCGATCATGGCCACGTTCACCGACAACGCCACGCCGGCGTCGATCTGCTTTTTGCGCAGGTTTTTCGGAGGCGTGATGTATTTGACGGTGCTTTCGGACATGAAAACCGCAATTCCATCGAGAGTGCGCCGCCAGGGCGCGGCAACGGGCAGTTTATCCCGGATGGGCGACGAGGAAAAACGAAAACCGGCGGCGGCACGGCGCGCCGCCTGCCCACCTTTCACAAGAGGATATAGGTCGCCAGCCCCAGGAACGTGAAAAACCCGCACACATCGGTGACCGTGGTCAGGAACACCCCGCCCGACGCCGCCGGGTCGGCCTTGAGTTTGTCGAGCGCGAGCGGGATCAGAATGCCGGACAGGCCCGCGACGGTGTGATTGGCGAACATCGCGACGCCGATCACGATGCCCAGCAGCACGTCGTCGAACCACCAGCCCGCCATGACACCGACGATGACCCCGAACAAGAGGCCGTGGATCATGCCGACGAAGGTTTCCTTGCCGACCACCCGCCATGCGTTGGTCTTGTCGATCTCGCGCGTTGCCAGGGCGCGCACCACGGTCGCCAGGGTCTGGGTGCCGGCGTTGCCGCCCATGCCGGCGACGATCGGCATCAGCACGGCCAGCGCGGCCAGCTGCTCGATGGAGTCTTCGTAAATCCCCACCACCCACGACGCCAGAATCGCGGTGAGCAGGTTGACGAACAGCCAGGGAAAACGCGAATTCGCCGTTGAGATGATGGCGCTGTACAGGCTGGAAACGTCGGACCGGCCGACACCTGCCATTTTCAAGATGTCTTCGGCGGCCTCTTCCTCGATCACGTCGACCACGTCGTCAATGGTGATCTGGCCGATCAGCCGGCCCGATTTGTCGACCACCGGGGCGGTGACAAGGTTGCGCTGCTTGAACAGGAACGCCACGTCCTCGCGGTCCATGTCGGGGCCGACCGCTTCGACATCCTTCTCGATCAGATCCTTCATGCGCTCGGGCCGCTTGGACCTCAAAAGCCGGCTCAGCTCGACCAGCCCCTGCGGCCGATGGCGCGGGTCGACCACGAACACCACGTAGAATTTTTCCGGCAGATTGTGGGCCGCGCGCATGTAGTCGATGGTCTCGCCCACCGTCCAATAGTTGGGCACGGCGACCAACTCGCGCTGCATCAAACGGCCGGCACTGTCCGCGGCGTAGGACAGGCCCTGCTCGATCAGCATCCGGGTGGCCTGCGGCAGGCGCGCGAACACCTGTTCGCGTTCGGCCTCTTTCAGCTTGCCGGCGATATGGATCGCGTCGTCGGAATCGAGTTCGGTCAGGGCCGCGGCGAAATCCTCGAAGCCGAGCGTCATCATCACGTCGGCGCGGACCTGCTCGTCGAGTTCGGGCAGCACCTCGGGGTCGAGATCCTCGCGGATGTTCTCCACCAGGATGCGGCGGTCCTCCTGGTCGAGGTGCTCCAGAAGGTCGGCCATGTCGGCGTAGTGCAGATCGTGCACCAACTCGCGCAGGCGCGCCTTGTCGTCGGCGCGCAGCGCCTCGGCGACCTGTTCGACGAACGCCGGATCAAGGCCGAAGCTGTCTTCAGCCTCCGAGGTCACCCGGTGCTGTGCAATGTGATCCGACACGCCATCGACCGTCGGGCATGGGTTTGAGCCTGCCGCCTATTCGCCAACCAGCTTGTACAGCACGATCAGGTGACCGTCAGGGTCGACGAACGCGGTCTCGCGGCCCTTGGGCGTGCCGTCGGGGCCGGGGAGCGGCTGCTCGGGCACGACCTTTAGGCCCATCGCCTTCACCTTACCCACGACCTCGTCGAAATTGGGGCAGTTGATCACCACCGCCGACATGTGCGGCACCGGCGGCACCGGCAGGGTCACGCCCTTGACCTCGGTCAGCGCCAAGGTGCGTTCCTGGGTCGGGCTATCGAGCGTGGCGAAGCGGAGCTTGGCCTGCGCCGGAAACACGAACACCGGATAGGAATAGGAGTCCGATTTCGACTCCTTCAACTGATTGACGGTGAATCCCAGGACATCGCGATAGACCTTGAGCGAACGCTCCAAGTCGGCGACGCACAAGTTGATGCGCTTCAGCGTGGGCACGGCGGCACTCCGGCGGCAGGGCGTTGATGCAAAAGGACCGGTCGGAACCAACCAGCCTCAGGGGTCGAGGCGTAGACCTTTCCGGGAGGCCGATCAAGTGTCGCCGCGGCGAAAATCCTGCGGCTTCGGCTGGTCGGAGGCGACATCCGCGGCCGCGTGGATTACCATGCGGCGCGACGCTGTTCTGTCCGGGAGGTCCGACATGTTTACCTTCATTCGACGCTCGATCTTGGTTGCCGCGGGCGCGGCGCTGCTCGCAGGCCCGGCGCTCGCCGCCGACGACGGCGTGCTGGTGTTTGGCGGCACCGGCAGGTTGGGGTCGGACATCGTGCGGTTGCTGGTCGAGAAAGGCGAAACCGTAACCGTGTTCGCCCGGCCGTCATCCAACCGCGACCGTCTGCAAGGGCTTGCGGTGAACTTCGTCGAAGGCGACGTTCTGAAGGACGCCGAGGTCGCTGCCGCCTTCAAAGGCCGTGCCTACCGCGCGGCGATCGTCGCGCTGATCGCCCCGCAGGGCGACCTCACGTTCTATTCGATCGCCATGAAGCACATCGCCACCCACGCCAAAGCCGCGGGGGTCAAGCAGATCATCCATCACGGCGCGGTCGGCGCCGGCAAGAATGCCGAGAACTTCAAGGCCGAGGGCTGGGACAAGCGCCCGGGCCTGCTGGAACGGCTGGCCGACCAGGGCGTGGGCGAAGACCACATCAAAGCCAGCGGCCTGACCTACACCATCATCCGCAACGCGCGCATCTACCCCGAAGACACGCCCAGCACGGGTCAGGCGGTGCTGACCGAGGACCACACGTCGCTGACGCCGAACACGCGCGCCGACCTTGCGATCTACACGCTGCAATGCCTCGACAACCCGGCGTGCGCCAACAAGATTTATCACATGCGCGACACATCGCTGGCGTGGCCACCGCCGCGCCGGCCCGAGTAGCGTTCAACCCTTTCGCCGGCGTCGGCGCGCCGGCCGATCCGCGAGGCAGCGGCGCCGAATGGCGTCGGTGAGGGCCTGCACGGCCGGCGACACCACCTCGCGGTGGACCCGGACGAAACCGGCGGCGGCCCGGCCCGACAACTCGCCTTCGTGCACGCGCACCAGCGCGCCCGTGGCCAGTTCGTCGCGCACCAGTTGATCGGGCAGCACCGCCAACGCGTCCGTCAGCGGCAGGATGGCCTTGATGAACGCCGTCGAGTTGGCCTCGATCACCTGTCGCGGCGGCGCCAGGCCGGCGAGCACAAACTTTTCGTAGAAGAAGGTCGACATCGCCGGCTGCTGGGCGATGACGATCCAATTGCAGGCCGCCAGTTCGGCCAGCGGCACGTCGCCGCGCCCGGCGCGGGCGAGCGGGTGGCCGGCGCGCGCGACGATCCCGACGGGTTGCTTGACCAGTTCTTCGACCAGCAAGCCGGGTTCATGCATGCCGAGATTGGGCGGCGGCACCAGCCCGAACACGAAGTCGAGCTCGGACCTCCGCAGGCGTTGCGTCAGCGCGACGAAGAAATCGACGTGGACCGAGATGCGGATGTCGGGCCAGCGGCGGGTGACCTCGGCGACGGCGTCGGGCACGATGTCGTCGGCGTAATTGGGCGTGATGCCAAGGTTGACCTGGCCGCGCAGGTTGCCGCGGATGGCCTGGACCTCATCGACGGCGCGCTGGGCGTCGGCCAGGATGGTGCGGGCATATGGCAACAGCCCTTCGCCGAACACCGTGAGCGCCATGCCGAGGGTCGAGCGCTCGAACAGCGTGGCGCCCAGGCTCGCTTCCAGTACCTTGATGCTGCGCGTCACCGCCGGCTGGGCGATGTTGAGGCTGCGCGCGGCCTCACTCAGGCTGCCGTGCTCGGCCACCGCGATGAACCGGCGCAGCGCGGGCAAGTCCATGACGCCATGCTCCCCTGCCAGACGTCCGACCGTCAAACCATGACGTCGAACCATAACATTATGCGATGGCGAGGTCGCATATGTCTATTTGACTTTATGGGCCCCGACTCAATGATGACGGGTGCGTGGCGGCCGCGCCGAAAGCGTTGCAGGACCGCAACAGCTGGTGCTGGCGCCGGCGCACCAACTTTGGGGAGAGTTTCGACATGAGCACGAGAACCACCTTGTATTGCGGCGCGGCGCTGTTCGCCCTGCTGCCCGGCGCACTCAGCGGCGCCCAGGCGCAAGACATCAAGCTCGAGGAAATCGTCGTCACGGCGCGGCGCATCGAAGAAAACCTGATGACCATCCCGATCGCGATCACGGCGTTCTCGTCGCGCGATATCGACGCGGCCAACATCAAGAAGCTCGATGACATCGTCATGATGACGCCAAGCTTCAACTACACGCCGCAAGCGGGCGCATCGGGCCGAAACGAACGCGGGTCGAGTTCGCTGGTGTTCCGTGGCCTGTTCCTAACCAACCAGGCCACGGGCCTGATCGGCGGTGGCCAGTTGTTCATCGACGGCACGCCGGTGGTCGGCGCGCAGCCGCCTTCGATCGTCGACGTCGAGCGGATCGAAGTGCTGAAGGGGCCGCAGAGCGTCTACTTCGGCCGCTCGACCTTCCTCGGCGCCATCAACTACGTCACCAAGGACCCGTCCGATGAGTTCGCGGGCAGGATCAACGTCGAGGCGTCGAGCTTCAGTTCTCACGACGCCAGCCTGACCTTCGAGGGCCCGCTGGTCAAAGACCGTTTGTCAGGCCGCATCACCGGCCGTCACTTCCACAAGGGCGGTTCGTTCGTCAATGCCACCAACACCGGCGGCCAAAAGTTCCAAGAGCAGAACACCGGCTCGGTGTCCGGCTCGCTGGTGTTCACGCCGTCCGACAATTTGAAGGTCAAGGCCTACGCGAATTGGTTCGAGGACAATGACGGCCCGCCGGCCCAAGGCGCGTTCAAGTCCACCGAGTTCACCAGCCGGGTGAACGCCGACGGCAGTTGCACGCCGTTCTCGACCACCGCGGTGCGGGGCTCCGCCTATGGCACGGCGGCCGCCAACTCGCGCGCGTCGTTCGGCTATTGGTGCGGCGAATTGCCGAAAATCAAGGGCGCGTTGCGGAACCTGATCTCCGGCGACTACGACTTCAGCCTGCCAGCGACG
Organism: Rhodospirillaceae bacterium; assembly: GCA_033764265.1. Classification (GTDB taxonomy): domain Bacteria; phylum Pseudomonadota; class Alphaproteobacteria; order Rhodospirillales; family Rhodospirillaceae; genus VGEM01. The sequence goes on from JANRJB010000066.1 coordinate 19,240, forward strand.
CGCAACGCGCTGTTCGCGCCGAATCCGAATTTTCTTGTCTTCGATCCGCAGTTCAAGACCAACGGCGGGTTGAAGCGCCACGCGTTCCAAGCCAACGTCCGCTTCGATTACGACACCGCCGGCGGCTACACGTTCACCGGCCTGACGGCTTATCACCGCGACAAGGCGCAGGTCGTTCTGGACCTGAACTATCGCGATTCCCACACCCTTGCCAACCCGCTCTATACGCCGGCGTTGGCCGCGACCCGCGTGCCGTGGATTCAGTTCATGCAAATCACGCAGAACCGGACCCGCGATTGGAGCCAGGAATTGCGCCTGACCTCGCCCCAGGATCAATCCCTGCGGTTCACCGTGGGCGGCAATTATTTCGATGGCTCAACGCCCGGCGGGACAGTGTACGGCAACAGCGCTGCGGGCCCGAACTTCTCGGCGGCCATCACCGCGCAAGAGGTGAAGACGCCCGCCGTGTTCGGCGCCGTCTATTACGACTTCGTGCCCGAACTCACGCTGACCCTTGAAGGCCGGTACCAGTGGGACAAACTGCACGTTCAGCCCAAGATCGCCACGACCGGCCTGCCCGTGACCGGGGCGGCGGCCGCGCCCTTCGACGAGACGTACAAGAGCTTCTCGCCGTGCGTGTCGATTGATTACAAGTACGCCGACAATTCGACGGTCTACGCCCTGTTCTCGCGAGGCTATCGACCGGGCGGTTTCAATACGGGTCTCACGACATCGCCGCCCGAGGTGATCGCCATCCTGACTCAGTCCGGCGCCGGCATTTCCTACAAGCAGGAGCGTTTGGACAACTACGAGGCCGGTATCAAGTCGTCGTTCCTCGATGGACGCGCCCGCAGCACCCTGACGGTCTATTACGACGAATGGCTGAATGGGCAGGTCGCCAACTCGATCCCGGTGTCGGTCATCCTTGCCAACGGGACGCTCTTCAACAACCTGATCGGCCTGACGACCAACACCGGCAAAGTGGCGTTGAAAGGCATCGAGTTGGAAGGGCAGTTCCAGGTGACCGAGGAATTCCGCCTGTCCGGCACCTTCGGTTTGAATGACAGCGAGATCAAGACCTACGGAACCTGCGCCGATTGCGCCAACGTCTACGGCACCCCGGCCTCTGCGACCGGCGCCGCGACCGGAGTCATCGGCCGGCGCCTGCCGATCACGCCCAAGTACACGTGGTCCGCGGCGGCCGATTATGAGGCTGACCTGACCGACCGCTTCCGGTGGTTCGCCCGCGTCGACTATGCCTACCGCGGCAAGCGTTTCACCGACTTCTCGGCGGCGGCGTGGATCGGCGGCTACCACAACGTCAACGCCCGTGTCGGCATCCGCGACGACGACATGTCGATCGAAGCGTTCGTGACCAACTTGACCCAGAACCGGGTCTTGAAGTCGACCGCGACGGCGGCCGGCGTCGATCTGTTCACGTTCCCGCCCGGCCTTGGACCGTTCAAGAACGAAATCCGCTGGTCACCGGCCGATCCGCGCGCTGTGGGCGTACGCGCGAGCTACAGCTTCTGAGGTCCCGACCGGACAAAGCATGCGGCGGCCGGGCGACCGGCCGCCGCGAGCTTTTTTCCATTTTCCGACGCGACCCCAGGCGCTGGCCGGATGCCCGCATCGTGGGCCATTCGCGAATGCGATGGCGGGATCGCACTTGTTTGATTGACATTGTGAGCGATGACTCGATGATGACGCCCGCGTGACGGCCATTCCGCTCCTGTTGCATAATTACAA
>JANRJB010000078.1:0-10321 GCA_033764265.1 Rhodospirillaceae bacterium
TTACGAGGGTACGCCAACCGACGGATCAGCGGTCGACGCGCCCGGGTGCACCAAGCGCGGCATTCGCGGCGGCAGCTGGAACATCGGCCCGAAGTTCGCCCGCTTCCAGAACCGCAGCAGCGTCTCGCCGGAAACGCGCAACTGGGGCATCGGCTTCCGCCTGGCGCATGACGCGGATTAAAACCCTCATTCTCGCCGCCGCGCTGACGGCGCTGTCCTTCGGCGGGTCCACCGCGCAGGACCGCGCGTTTACCATCGCCATTCCGCTCTTGCCCATCAGCCTGGGCAATCCCCTGGCGGTTGGCGGCTTTCCGCAGTTGCTGGTCTGGCCGGTGATGTTCGACACGTTGGTCGAGTTGGACGAGACCGGCACGTTCCAGCCGTCGCTGGCCCTGTCGTGGCGCGCGGAAACGCCGACCACCTGGGTGTTCGAGTTGCGCGAAGGCGTGACGTTCTCCAACGGCGAACCGTTCGATGCGGCGGCCGCCAAGGGCACCTTCGATTTCCTGCTGACCGAGGCCGGCCGGCGCATGTCGTCGTCGCGCGACATCCAGTCCGTGGCCGATACGCGCGTGCGCGGGCCTTATACCCTGGAGATCGCCACGTCGCGCCCCGACGCCACCCTGCCTGGCAAGCTGGCCGGTGTGTGGATGCTGCCGCCACGTTACCTGGCACAGGTCGGCGAGGACGGCTTCGCCCGCGCGCCGCACGGCACCGGGCCGTTCCGGGCCGAGGCGGTCTCGAGCAGCGAGTTCCGCCTGGCCGCGTACGACGGCGCTTGGCAACGCGCGCGCCTTGAACGATTGAACCTGAAAGCCCTGCCCGACACCACAAGCCGGGTGCAGGCGTTGATTTCGGGCGCCGTCGATATCGCCTTCGACGTGGGTCTGGACGATCTCGAGACCATCGAGGCCGCCGGCGGACGCATAGACTATCGCAAACGGGCCTCGGTCGAGGTCTGGCAGTTCATCACCGAACTGCCGTCGCCGCTGCAGGACGCGCGGGTGCGCATGGCGCTGAACATCGCCATCGATCGCCAGCGCATCGTCGACGCGCTGCTGCGCGGCAAGACGCGCATCGCCACGCAGTTCACCGCGCACGACGTGTTCGGCTTCGATCCCGACCTGCCGCCGTTCCCGTTCGATCCCGCGCGGGCCAAGCAACTGCTGGCCGAGGCCGGATTCCCCAACGGCCTGGACCTGACGTTCCAGGTGTCGGCCGACGGTCCCAGCGAGGCGGCGGTCTATCAGCAAGTCGCCAGCGACCTGGCCGCCGTCGGCGCGCGTATCACGGTGCGCCGGGTGACGCGCCAGCAAATCCAGGACGGCGTCTACAACGGCAAATGGATCGGCGTGGCGTTCAACATGAACTACGGTTCGCTGCCGGCGTTCGACCCGTTGGCGGCCTTGCGCTACCACTCATGCTCGTGGCCGACGCCGTGGGTGTGCCGGCCCGAGATCTCCGCACTGATGAAAGACGTCGAGGCGGAGTTCGACGTTGAGAAGCGCCGCGCCATTATCCGCACGATCATGGGCAAATTGCGCGCCGACCCGCCCGGGTTGGCCCTGTTCGAGAACATTCACCCCGACGGGCTGGGCCCGCGTGTCGCCGGCTACCGCGCGCCGTTCGGCTTCGTGCGCTATCATGAACTCAACGTGACAGACTAGCGCCGTCCAAGGCGCGGGCATCGCTGCTTTTCCGCATGCGAACCGCCAACGCCGCATTCCGCGCGGGGGTTGGGCTGGCATATCATCCCCGAACCGTTTCAATCGGGGAGGCCACCATGACCGACGCACCAACCCTTAGCCGCCGCGCCACGCTGGCGGTCGGCGCCGCCGCCGTGATGGGCGCCAGCACGGCGCGGGCCGCAGCCGGCTCGACGGTGCTCGTCACCGGGTCGAACCGCGGCATCGGGCTTGAATTCGTCAAGCAATATGCCGCCGCCGGATGGACGGTGATCGCCACCACGCGCAGCCCGGACAAAGCCGAGGAGTTGAACAAGGTCGCCGGGCAGCACAAGTCAGTTGCGGTCGAGGCGCTCGACGTGACCAAGTACGACACCGTCGACGCGCTCGCGGCCAAGTACAAGGGCAAGCCGGTCGACCTGCTCATCAACAATGCCGGCATCACCGGCGACTTCCGCAATCCCCAGCCGCAAAGCTTCGGCACGCTCGATCATGCCGCCGCCGAGGACTTCATGCGCACCAATGCGCTGGGCGCGCTGAAGGTCACCGAGGCGTTCTACGAGCACGTCAAGGCCGGTGCGATGAAGAAGATCGTGGCGGTGACTTCGCTGGCCGGTTCGTTCGGCGCGAAGTTCGGCGGCATGCCGGGCGGCTATTGGTACAAGATCAGCAAGGCGGCGCTGAACGCCGCCATGGTCAATGTGTCGATGGACGCCAAGAAGGACGGCGTGATCGTCGCCCTGCTCTCGCCCGGCCAGGTGCGCGTGGAGAAAATCGGCAACGTGCCGATCCCGGGCCTGATCGAAACGCCGGAAAGCATTTCCGGCATGATCAAGGTGATCGCCGGCCTGACCATGGACGACGCCGGCACCATCATCCGCTACAATGGCGAGAAGCAGCCGGTATAGCCCGTCCGCGCACTGAGAGGAGGCTGCCATGACCGACCCTATCGCGTGGCCGCGCCGCGAGGCGCTCGGGATCGGCACCGGGGCCGCAAGCTTTACCCTGGGCCTGGGATTTTTCGCCGAAACCGGCGGATCAGCCGTGGCGGCAACCGGCGATACCACGGTGCTGATCACCGGGGCCAATCGCGGCATCGGGCTGGAATTCGCGCGCCAATACGCCGGGCGCGGCTGGGCGGTGATCGGCACCGCGCGCAAGCCGGCCGAAGCGGCGGACCTCAACGCACTGGCCGCGGCCAACCCCAAGGTCACGGTCGAACAACTTGACGTCACAGATCACGCCGCCATTGACGCGCTGGCGGCGAAGTACAAAGGCACGGCCATCGACATCCTGGTCAACAACGCCGGCATCGGCGGCGGCGGCGCCAACCAGGTGTTCGGCCGGATCAACTACGCCATGTTCGACCCGGTGATGAAGACCAACGTGGAAGGCCCGCTCAAGGTCTCCGAGGCGTTCGTCGAGCACGTGGCGGCCAGCGTGCAGAAGAAGATCATGATGGTGTCGTCGAGCCAGGGCTCGGTGGCCAGCGTGCGCAGCGCGAGCCTGTACTTCTATCGCGCCTCGAAATCGGCGCTGAACATGGTGTCGGTGAACCTGGCCAAGGCGCTGAAGGAGCGCGGCATCATCGTCGGCATGGTGGCGCCGGGCGCCACCGACACCGACTTCATGGCCGAGGTGCGCGGGCGCATGCCGCTCGGCGACCCGGCCGAACGCACCGCCGGCATGATCGCCCAGATCGACGCCTTCACGATCGAGAGATCGGGTCGATTGATCGAGTGGACCGGCGAGGAAATCCCGTGGTGAGTGGACGAATGCCGAGGGGCGCTCCGGCCACAGAACCGAAGGTCAAGCGGCGCTGAATTGCCGGCGGCGTTGGCTCTGGGTCCTTGACACAAGGCGCAGGACGACAGCGGGGAAGATCGCCTTCGCCCTGGGGACTATCTCCCGGGCCCATCGTTCAACACGCTCAGCGCGAACGTTTGGCAAAGTCAAACCAGGTTCGCGGGACACCTTCGCGTCACGAAAACACAGTGTCCAGAATGTTGCGCACGTGCGACGCGCCGAGCGGATCGAGCTTCACGCCGGTGGCGGTGAGGTAGACGTTCAGGTTGTTGAACGCCACGTCATGCTGCTTGTCGAGCGGCACCTGGCCGGCGGGTGCGCCGCCGTCGCCGACCAGGGCGTAAAGCGCCGTGGTCTGCATGCGCTCCATATCCAGCTCGCATTGCTTGACTCGCTCGCGCAGCACCGTCATGGCGGCGCGGTGTTCGTCCTCGAGCGGAGCATTCTCGAGGAAGTCTTTCAGGTTCGTCCGGCAGTTCCGCAGGGGCTCGACGAAGTTGAACTGCCACTCGCGCGAGAGCTTCAGGGCCGCGCTCAAATACTTGGCCAGGTTGGTGTTGCCCTCGCCGCGCGAGCCCAGCCACAGGCAGAACATGATCATGTTGACGTCGGCGCCGAACCGCTGCTGAAGCGCCAGGCACGATTTCGCCACGCCGTCGAGTTCATAAGCCCAAACCGCGAATTCCCACAGCGGGTTCCGCGCGGTGGCGACCGGGCTCGCGGCGGCGTTCATGGCGGCCTACTTCGCGCCGCGCCGGCGCGGGCGTGCGCGCGCGGGTTTGGCCGCACCCGCCGGCGCCTCACCCCAGCGCTTGACGCGGCCGGTGTCGATGTCGAACAGGTCGAGCGCGCGGCCGATGGTGTGGTCGACGATGTCGTCCACGGTGCGCGGCAGGCTGTAGAAGCCGGGCATCGGCGGCGCGACGACCGCGCCCATTTCCGACAGTGCGGTCAGCGTGCGCAGATGCCCGGTGTGCAACGGGCTCTCGCGCACCATCAGCACCAGCCGCCGGCGTTCCTTCAGCACCACGTCGGCGGCGCGGGTCAGCAGGGACGAGGTGACGCCCGAGGCGATTTCCGACGCGGTGCGGATCGAGCACGGCGCGATAATCATGCCGCGGGTCTTGAACGAGCCCGACGAGATCGACGCGCCGATGTCGGCGGCGTTGTGCACCACCGCGGCCAGCGCCTTGACGTCCTTGACCTTGAGGTCGGTCTCGTAGGCCAGCGTCAGTTCGGCGGCCTTGGACATGACCAGATGCGTCTCCACGCCGGCGGCGCGCAGCGCCTCCAGCACGCGCACGCCGTAGACGATGCCCGACGCGCCGCTGATCCCGACGATGATGCGATTGCCGCTGGACGCCATGTCCGCACGATCCCGAACGCAGTTCGACCGCCGAGTGTCGCCGAGACGCGCTTACCAGTCCATTAAGGCCTTACGCCTGGACCACTTCGATCAGTTCGCCGGCGGCGCCGCGCAGGTAGAATCCGTCGGGCTGCGGCTGGCCGGGCATCGGCAGCGCGCCCTCGCCCACCGGCCTGATGCCGGCGGCGCGGCACATGGCGCGGCAGGCCGCCAGGTCGTTGACCCGGATGGTCAACATGGCAAGGCCGGTGCGGTCGAGCGCGGTGGGGTACATGGTGCCGGTGGCGGATTTGAATTCCCACACCTCGATGCTGACGCCCGAACCGACATTGCCCCACAGGAAATAGCCGTCATCGGGCGCACCGATCAGCTGGTTGGCGTTCTTCTGGAAACACTCCATCTGCGACGTGCGCTTCAGCCCGAGCGCCTTTTCATAGAAGGCGTCGAGCGGGCGCTGGTCCAGGCTGGTGACGGCGGCGTTGGAAAACCCGCCGTGGATGCCGGGGAACTTCCACTCCGGCCGGTCGCCGCGAATGCTGGCGGTGATGAACAGTTGCTCGCCGCCGGGGCCGAACGGGGCGTAGCTCATCACGTCGACGTCGCGGCCCCAGGTGGTGTTGCGGAAGAAGTAGTAACGCGGCGGCGAGATCATCGGCGTGTTGGCGGCTTTAAGCATGGCGTAGCTCTCGGCCGGGTCGCGGGTGCCGCCCTCCATCACCAACAGCCCCGGGTCCATCGGCCCGGAATTGGGCCGCGGCCGGTTGGGCGCGGCATTCGGCGGCGCATCCAGCACGCGCACCACGGCGCTGCGCGGATTGGCCGGCATGGTCAGGTGTACGCAGCGGCGGCCCTGCTTGCCGACGCCGGGGCCGCTGGAAATGTCGCCCGGCAACGTTCCGTCGTCGGCCACCACCATACCGATCACGTCGCGATAGAACCGGATGCTTGCCTCCACGTCGGGCGAGACGGTGGTGAAGACCACGATTTTGGCTTCGAGCGGATTGGATCCCTCGATCGGCGCAAGCGCGGATCCGGACTGCGCTTTCGGCTTCGAGTCCTGCGCCGCCGCCGGCCCGGAAGCAGCCATCGCTGCCATGCCCGCCAACCCCGCCGATCCCAACACGTCGCGTCGTTTCATGGCCGATCTCCCTGCCGGTTTTTCGTGCTTTCAAAATGCGTTAGAGCTTGATCCTGAACCTATTCCTGATGGAACGCGAGACCCGAAGCGGACTCACGGAATCAGATTGACCGCCGTTAAAAGGTATATTTATATACCTTTTAACGCCGCCGCCGATTTTCAACGCGTGCGGCAGCCGACGGGGGCCGGCCATTCTCGATCTGCGCACATATTTGTTGGCTGAAAAAAACGCGGTGTTTCGCCCGGCGAACGCGCTGTCGACCGTGCATGAGATCACCGCGCTGCAGTATGCGCTTGAAAAGCAAGGCCGCCGGCCGATTGTGGTGGTCGACGCGCCGGTGCTGCCCGACGGCCGGCGCAGCGATATACCGGTGGTGTGCAATCTGACCGCCAGCCGCGCGCTGGTGGCCAAGGCGCTCGGCATCAACGATCACCGCACCGCCGCGCCGATCTACGCCAGGAAAACCGGCAACCCGATCGCACCCAAGGTGGTCGCGGCCAAGGACGCCCCGGTGCAACAGATTGTATCGGAGGGCGACACGGTCGACCTGACCCGGCTGCCGGCCCTGAAGCAGCACAGCTTCGATCCGGGCCCGTACCTCACGGCCGCTCACGCCACGACCTACGACCCCGACACCGGCACCGACAACACCGCCATCCAGCGTTGCTGGATCAAGGGGCCGCGGCGGATGAGCTACTACCCCTACCCCGCCTCGCACAACAACCGGAATATGCGGAAGTTCTGGGCGCGCGGCGAGGATTGCCCGGTGGTGTTCTGGATCGGCCATCATCCGGCCGTGCTGATGGGCACCCAGGCCAAGCTGGGCTACCCGGAAAGCCACTGGGCGGCCTGCGGCGGGTTGATCGGCGAACCCTTGCGCCTGGTGCCCAGCCGCACCTTCGGCGACAAGATCATGGTGCCCGCCGACGCCGAGATCGTGATCGAGGGCACGGTACCGCGCGAGGTGCTGGAAGCAGATGGCCCCTTCGGCGAATACACCGGCTATTCCGGCCCGCAAGTGGCCGCGCCGGTGTGCGAGGTGCGTTGCATCACCATGCGCGCCAATGCGCTGTATCACGACTACGGCTCGGGCCTGACCGACATGCTGGTGCCCGACAATATGGCGATGGAAGGCAAGGTCTATCAGCTGTGCAAGGCGGTCGCACCGGCATTGACGAACGTCTACGTGCCCGCGCAAGGCCGGCGATTCCACGCTTATCTGCAATTGAATAAGCCGGGCCCCGGCGAAGCGCGCGACGCGCTGACCGCCGCCCTGTCGTACCGCCGCTTGAAACTCGCCATCGCGCTCGACGACGACATCGACCTGTTCGACGATTCCGAGGTGCTGTTCGCGCTGGCCACCCGCGTGCAGTGGAGCCGCGACAGCTTCACCATCGACGGCCTGTCGGGTTCGCTGCTCGACCCCTCGACCGCCGCCGGCGCCAAGACGCTGTCGAAGATGGCGATCGACGCCACCCTGCCGCTGCCGTCCAGCGCCGGGGCGCCCAGCCCGGTGCCGCCGCGCTCCACGGTGCCGGTGGCCGCACGCGCTGCCGCGGCGAAAGCGCTGGCCGGCGCGGACATGTCGGAGTGGCCGACGCTATGACGACGAAGTCCAACATCGAGCCGATTGCCGCCGGCGCGCCGTGGGAGAAAACCGGCAACACCTCATGGGCACAGTGCCCGAACTGCAAGGGCTGGTTCCACGTCGGCCCCGAAATTCTGAAGCGGCCGGCGGTGGCGATGCACTGCCCGCATTGTTCCAGCGACTTCGCGCAAGGCGCGGCGCTGCGCATCATCAAGGCCGGCTGACATGTCGATGAACGCTGGCCTCGCCCTGACCCAGCTCGCCCCACCGCCCGGCAGCCGCATGGTGGTGGTTGGCGGGTGCGGCGGCATCGGCCGGGCGCTGGTGACGGCGGCGCTGGCCGCCGGTGTGTCGGTGATGGTGCTGGACCTGCCCGCCTCGATCGCCCGGCACGCGCCGCCAAAAGACGTTTGGGCCGTGACCGTGGACGCCGCCGACGAAAACGCCGTGGCATCGGCCTTCGCGCAGGTCGACGCGGCCTGGGGCGGGCTCGATTGCCTGGTCAACCTGTGCGGCTTCAACGCCGAGGTGAAACCGGCCGAAGCCGTCGACGTCGCGGCGTGGGATTCCGGCATCGCCGGCAACCTGCGTGCGGCATTCCTGGTGTCGCGCGCCGCGCTGCCGCTGTTGAAGCGCGCCGGCGGCGGCAGCATCGTCCACGTGTCGTCCGGCATCGGCATTTACGGCATGGCCGGTTACGGCCCCTACGCGGCCGCCAAGGGCGGCCTGAACGCGCTGGCGAAAACGCTGGCGAAAGAGAACGCGCCCACTATTCGCGTCAACGTGGTCGCGCCCAGCTTGGTCGACACCGCCTTCACCCGCGGCGGCACCGGCCGGTCGAACGAGGACGGCCCCAGCGCGGTGGACGCCGCGAACTACGTGCGCAACATTCCGATGGCGCGCGTCGCCGAGCCGGCAGACATCGTCGGGCCGATCCTCTTTCTGGCCGGACCGGCATCGCGCTACATGACCGGACAAATCCTTCACGTGAACGGCGGAGCCTTCATGCCATGAATGCCATCACCTTCGACCGCAGCAAAGCCAGGTTCCCGATCCCCGAGCTGGTCACCAGCTTCATCGACGGCGCCGGCGTGCCGGCCGACAACCGGGGCGAACGGCTGCCGGCGGTCAACCCGGCCACCGAGGACACCCTCTCGTTCCTGCGCGAGGCCGACAAGGACGAGGTCGATCTTGCCGTCAAGGCCGCCCGGCGCGCGTTCGACCAGGGCCCTTGGCCGCGCATGAGCGTCGACGAGCGCAAGCGCATCATGCTGCAGATCAAGGACGTGCTGACTCGGAACCTGGACGAGATCGCCTATCTGGAAACGCTCAACGCCGGCATCACCCACGGCCATACCCGCGGCTTCCACGGGCCGCGCATGGCCTGGAACTTCGAGTTCTTCGCCGAGGTGGCGAGCCAGGCCGCCGGCGACGCCTACACCCAGACCAAGCCGTACCTGTCCATCGTCACGCGCGAACCGATCGGCGTCGGCGCGCTGATCGGGCCGTGGAATGCGCCGATCGCGCTGTGCACCATGAAGATCGCAAGCTGCATCGCGTTCGGCAACACCTGCGTGCTGAAGCCGTCGGAGTTCACGCCGCTGTCCCTGCGCCGCGTGGTTGAACTGATCCACCAGACCGACATTCCGAAAGGCGTGGTCAATCTTGTCAACGGCCGCGGCCACGTCACCGGCGACGCGCTGGTGAGTCATCCGGGCGTGGACGTGGTCTCGTTCACCGGCGGCACTACCACCGGCCGCGCGATCGCGTCCCGCGCCGGCCAGGGCCTCAAACCGGTGGCCCTGGAGCTGGGCGGCAAGTCGGCCAATATCATCACCGCGACCGCCAACCTGGACCGCGCGCTCGACGGGGCGCTTCTGGGGATCTACTCCAACAACGGCCAGCAGTGCCTGGCCGGCTCGCGCATCCTGGTCGACCGCAAGATCGCGCCCGAGTTCATCGAGAAGTTCGTCGCGCGTTCGCGCAAGATCACGGTCGGCGATCCGCTCGATCCCAAGACCCAGATCGGCCCGCTGGCCTACGAGGCGCACATGAAGCGCGTGCTGAGCTTCGTCGACGTCGCCAAACAGGACGGCGGCGAGCTGTTGACCGGCGGCGCGCGCCACCCGGACTTCAAGAAGGGCTACTTCGTCCAGCCGACCGCGGTGATGGCGAAAAGTAACGACACCCGCATCTGCCAGGAGGAAATCTTCGGGCCGTTCGCGGCGTTCCTGACCTATGACGACATCGACGAGGCGATCGCCATCGCCAACGCCTCGGAGTTCGGCCTGGTCGGCTACGTCTGGAGCGAACACCTGCCGACCGCGATGAAGGTCTCGCAGGCGGTACGCGCCGGCACCATCTGGGTCAACACGCCGCTCACGCGCGAATTGCGCGCGCCGTTCGGCGGCTACAAGGCCTCCGGCATCGGCCGCGACAGCGCGCACGACTGCCTGATGTTCTTCACCGAAGCCAAGACCACCACCATCCCGCTGGCCGACTTCCCGATGGCCAAATGGGGCGCCTGAGTTGGGGCGCCTGAGTTCTTGTCAGTGCCGTTTGCCGTTTCACATCGACCACAGGAGAGCACCATGCCCACGAAATTGATGAGCGAGCCCGAGTTCTTCAAAGCCCTGGAAGCCGCCCGCGCCCCGGTTCATTCCGGCGGCCACGGCTTCAGCCGCGCCTGGGCCAGCGGCGAGTTGAGCCTGAAGCAGATCGGCTTCTGGGCCGTTCA
>JANRJB010000088.1:0-23190 GCA_033764265.1 Rhodospirillaceae bacterium
GCCGACGAAGAGGCCGAGGCCGCGGCCCGCGCCGAGAACACGGCCGTCAAACCCAACGCCACCCCGCTCGGCAAAGAGCGCAAACCGCCGCAGGTGGTGGTGCCGAAGCCCGAGGCGCCGGCGGCGCCTGACAACGGCAACGTCGTCACGCTGGACGCCTTCCGCAAGAAGTAACCGCCGCGGCGCACCGCCGCGGATTTTCATCGCACGCCACGGACCAGAGCCATGATCGACGCCGCGTTCGCTGAGATGTTCCCGCTCGGCCCCGACGACACGCCCTATCGCAAGCTGTCCGCCGACGGCGTCGGCACCGACACCTTTCGCGGCCGTATGATCGTCACCGTCGCCCCTGGCGCCATCACGCGGCTGACGGCGGAAGCCTACCGCGACGCCTCGCACCTGTTGCGCCCAGGGCACTTGAAACAGCTGCGTGCCATCCTCGACGATCCCGAAGCCTCGGCCAACGACCGCTTCGTTGCGCTGGAGCTGCTCAAGAACGCCAACATCGCCGCCGGCTTCGTGCTGCCGATGTGCCAGGACACCGGCACCGCCATCGTCATGGGCAAGAAAGGGCAGAACGTCTTCACCGAGGGCGACGACGCGCTCGCCATCAGCGCGGGCGTGGCCGAGGCCTATCAGAAGCTCAACCTGCGCTATTCACAGATGTCGCCGACCTCGCTGTATGACGAGAAGAACACCGGCAACAACCTGCCGGCCCAGATCGACCTGTTCGCGGTGCCGGGCGACACGTTCAAGTTCATGTTCATGGCCAAGGGCGGCGGCTCGGCCAACAAGAGCTTTCTGTTCCAGAAGACCAAGGCCGTGCTGAACCCGGCCGGCCTGAAGAAGTTCCTGGACGAGGAGCTGCGCCACATCGGCACGTCGGCTTGCCCGCCGTACCATCTGGCCATCGTCATCGGCGGCACGTCGGCCGAACAGACGCTGAAGACCGTCAAGCTCGCCTCGGCGCGTTATCTCGACACGCTGCCCACATCGGGCGGCGTGCACGGCCAGGCCTTCCGCGACCTGGCCATGGAGCAGGACGTGCTGGAGATGACTCGCGGCTTCGGCATCGGGGCGCAGTTCGGCGGCAAGTACTACTGCCACGACGTGCGCGTCATCCGCCTGCCGCGCCACGGGGCGTCGTGCCCGGTCGGCATCGGCGTGTCGTGCTCGGCCGACCGTCAGGTGCTGGGCAAGATCACCAGGGACGGCGTGTACCTCGAGCAGCTCGAGACCAACCCGGCCCAGTACCTGCCCGAGGTGCGCGAGGACAAGCTGTCGAGCGAGGTGGTCAAGCTCGACCTGTCGCAGCCGATGGACCAGATCCGCGCCACGCTCAGCCGCTATCCCATCAAGACCCGCGTGTCGCTGTCGGGCCCGCTGATCGTCGCCCGTGACATCGCCCACGCCAAACTGAAGGAACGCATCGACGCCGGGCAGGGCCTGCCCGACTACTTCAAGCGCTATCCGGTCTACTACGCCGGTCCCGCCAAAACGCCGAAGGGCTACGCGTCGGGCGCGTTCGGACCCACCACGGCAGGGCGCATGGACAGCTACGTCGCCGAGTTCCAGGCCCACGGCGGGTCGATGGTGATGCTGGCCAAGGGCAACCGCTCCAAGGCCGTGACCGAGGCCTGCAAGACGCACGGCGGATTCTATCTCGGCTCCATCGGCGGCGCGGCGGCCAGCCTGGCCGAGAAGTCGATCAAGAAGGTCGAAGTGGTGGAATACCCCGAACTCGGCATGGAAGCGATCTGGAAGATCGACGTCGAGGACTTCCCGGCCTTCATCGTCGTCGACGATAAAGGCAACGATTTTTTCACGAAGCTTTAAGCCAAGGAACGCGCCCGCACCCAACACTCTCCCGTGGGGAGAAGGTGCGCACAAAGAGTGCGGGTGAGGGCGTCGTGAGGTTCCCTTCGAAATGCCTGATGAGTTGCTTTGGACTGGCGCTTCCGCTGCGCCGTTAATGGTCATCCTGGCCCATGGCGCCGGCGCGCCGATGGACACCCCGTTCATGGCCTATTTCGCAGACGGGTTGGCGGCGGCGGGCTACCGCGTCGGGCGGTTCGAGTTCCCGTACATGGCGGCGCGGCGCGTCACCGGTCAGCGCAAACCGCCGGATCGCACGCCGGTGTTGCTGGACACCTGGCGCGCCGTGGTGAGGGCACACGATCCGCGCACGCTGGTGATCGGCGGCAAATCAATGGGCGGGCGCATGGCGAGCCTGCTGGCCGACGAGTTGGGTGCGCGCGGACTGATCTGCCTGGGTTACCCGTTCTATGGCATGGGCCGGCGCGACAAGCCGCGCATCGCGCATTTGCTTGATCTGCGCACGCCGACGCTGATCTGCCAGGGCGAGCGGGACCCGCTCGGCGACCGCGCCGCCGTCGAATCCCTTTCTTGGCCGGCGTCCGTCGCGTTCCAGTGGCTTCCCGACGGCGATCACGATTTCAAGCCGCGTAAGGTGTCGGGGCACACGCACGCGGACAATCTCGCTCTGGCCCTGACGGCGGCCACGGACTTTTTGCGGCGCTTGGATTAAGCTTGCGGGCATGAGCGAACCGACCCGCACCGAGACCGACAGCCTGGGCGCCGTCGAAGTTCCGGCGTCGCGCTACTGGGGCGCGCAAACCCAGCGCAGCCTGATGAACTTCAGGATCGGCAACGAACGCATGCCGCTGCCCCTGGTCCGCGCCTTCGGGCTTCAGAAGCAGGCCGCGGCGCGGGCCAACCGGGAACTTGGCGTTCTGAAAGCCGAGCTGGCCGACGCGATCGCGGCCGCCGCCGCCGAAGTGGCCGCCGGCCGCCTTGATGACGAATTCCCGCTGGTGATCTGGCAAACCGGATCGGGCACCCAGACCAACATGAACCTCAACGAGGTGATCGCCAGTCGCGCCAACGAGATTCTCACCGGCACGCGTGGCGGCAAGGTGCCGGTGCATCCCAACGATCACGTCAACGCCGGGCAGTCCTCCAACGACAGTTTCCCGACCGTGATGCACGTGGCCACCGTGCTGGAATTTCGCGACCGGCTCTTGCCGGCCTTGCGTACGCTCGACGTGGCGCTGATGGCCAAGACGAAGGACTTCGCCGAGATCGTCAAGATCGGCCGCACCCATCTGCAGGACGCCACCCCGCTGACCCTGGGGCAAGAATTCTCGGGTTACGCCGCGCAGGTGAACGCCTGTATCGCACGACTGAGCGATGCGCTGCCCGACCTGCGCCGCCTGGCCCAGGGCGGTACCGCGGTCGGCACCGGACTGAACGCCAAGGCCGGTTTCGCCGCAGCGTTCTGCGCCGAGCTGTCAGCGCTGACCGGCGAGCACTTCGAACCGGCCGCCAACTTCTTCGCGGCACTGGCCGCCCACGATGCGTTGGTGGCCTGTTCCGGCACGCTCAACACCACCGCCACGGCATTGATGAAAATCGCTAACGACATCCGGCTCCTGGGGTCGGGCCCGCGCGCCGGGCTGGGTGAGCTGATCCTGCCGGAGAACGAACCCGGCTCTTCGATCATGCCGGGCAAGGTCAATCCCACTCAGGCCGAAGCGCTGACCATGGTGTGCGCTCAGGTCATGGGCAACCACACCACCGTCACCATTGCCGGGTCGCAAGGACACCTGGAGCTGAATGTCTATAAACCGGTGATCGTGGCCAACGTGCTGCGCTCGATCCGGCTCCTGGCCGATGCGGCGGCGAGCTTCACCGAGCACTGTGTCTCCGGCCTTGCGCCCGACCGCGCGCGCATCGCCGCGCACGTCGAGAACTCGCTGATGCTGGTCACCGCGCTCGCGCCGCACGTCGGCTACGACAAGGCCGCCGCCATCGCCAAGGATGCTCACCATCGCGGCATCTCCTTGCGTCAGGCCGCACTCGCCTCGGGCCATGTGACCGCGGCTCAATTTGACGCCTGGGTCCGGCCCGCCGACATGACCCGCCCCGCCGATTGACCGATGACCGCTGGAACCATCAGGAAGCGGTCGGTGACGCTGGCCGGTCACCGGACCAGCGTGTCGGTCGAAGACGCGTTCTGGGACGCACTCAAGGCGATTGCCGAACGGGAAGGCCGCTCGGTCACCGATCTCTTGGTCGAGATCGACACACACCGCGCCGGCAACCTGTCGAGCGGCGTACGGCTCTACGTGCTCGCCTGGTTGCAACGCCGGTCGGGCGTTGCGCCTATTTCTCCTGCGTCACCTTGACGGTCGGCGCGTCGGGCGCGCCTTCGGCGTTGACCCGTAGCCCCGCGCCGACGCCGGCCGGGGTCCGCAGGTTCGCCGACAGGTTTATGCGCCACGCCGCGAAATCGATCTCGCCGCGCAACGGCCCGGTATAGGCATTGGTGGTCAAGCTGCCGTCCTGAAAACTCAGCTTGCCGTCGACGATGCGAAACGCAGCGCCGGTGGCGACCCGAGCCGCGCTCGCACCGGCCGCGGTCGCCGGCGCGGTCAGAAAGCTCAACGGCCCGGCCTGATCGGCGGGGCGTTGGCGCTGCAGCGTTTCGATCCTGAAAGAGCCGGACCCCGACAGGCGCGAAATCCATGCTCGCGGCGATAATCCGTCGGTCGCCAGGCCCAACGCCAGGTCGACCGACCCGTCGCCACCGGCAGCGGTGCCGAGCCACGCGAACACTTCGGCGGGCTTGGCGTCGTCGATCAACAATTGCAGTCGAGCCGCCGGCGCGGGCGCGTTGTCGACGCGCAACTGGACCTGTGCCGGACCGCCGAAGATGCTGCCGCGCCACTGCGACAGTTCAAGGGCATTGTCGTCGAACGACAGCACAGCCGAAAAGTCGGCGAGCTTCAGCCCGCGCCACCGCAGCGCAGGGCCGGCGATACGAATCGACCCGCGCGCGCTGGGCGGCCAGAACGGCGCGAATGCCGCCTCCGGCCAAGCGCGCGGCGCGCCGGCCGCCGCCGACGCTGCGCCAGCACTCGGCCAATCGAACGACACCTCATCCAGATTGATCGTGAACGTCTCCGCGCCTGGCTTCGTCTCGATTTTTCCGGTTGTGGTCAGGGTGGACTTGCCCACATCCAGCCGGGCCTCGGACCACGTGAACAGACCCGGCGACAGCTCGACCTTGCCGCGCGCGGTCGCTGGCCCGTCGATGCCGGGCGCGTCAACGCCGGCGAGCGCTCGCACCAATTGTTCGGGTCGTGAATCCGACAGCGCGATGTCCAAGGCGCCGCGCGGCGCATTGTCGGCCCACGCCAAGGTCCCCGCCGCCCGCCCTTCCGCCGATCCCAAGGTGGCATTCAGCGCAAACGCGGCGCCGATCTGAGGGCCGTTCAGGGTCGCGGTCGCGGAGAACGGAAACACGCCATCCCACCGCGACGACGCGGCGATACCCCAGGCGCGGGCGACGGCGCGGCGGTCTGCGGCCGACGCGGTGATTTCCAGTGCCTCGGCGGCGGGCACGGTGCCCAAGTTGGCCAGCGCGCCGGTGGCGAAGACCGAGACGCCTCCGACATCCCTGAGCGCCAACGCGCGCAGCGACAACCGGCCCGCGGTGAGATCGAAGTCGATCGCGCCGCTGCCGGCGGCGGCATCACCGGCGATCAGCTTTTCGATATCCACACGCACGTCGGCATCCGCGCGCGCCAACGCCGAGACCGGCTCCGGCGGCGCAGTGATCCCATAGGTGGATGTCTCCGCCGGCGGCAAGGCGGCCGGCGCGAACAACGCGGCCAACGCCGCGCGGTAGGGGTCCAGCACGAACTGATCGATCGAGGCTTGAACCCGATAGCGTGGGCGCGGTCCGAACACGATGCCGGCGCGGCCGCGCGCGGTGGCGTTGTCGAGCCGTATCGCCACGTCGCTGAACTCCACACCGCTCGCCGCGCCGAGCACCGTGCCGCGCGCATCGAACACGGCCAGCCGGTCGGCCTGGACCGTGTCGGTGGCCACGCCCAACCAAGAGAAAAAACCGCGCGGATCGCGCGCCGACAACGACCAGGCGCCGTCGAGCAGCGCGTCATCGCCTTCGCCGCGCACGAAACCCGAGGCATCGAATGCGGCCTGACCCGGCAGGGTCGCGGCCAATCGCGCGATCGTCCATTGTCCATCGGCCAGCGCGGCGTCCAGCGCGCCATCGCGGCCGACCTGCCCGCCTACGGTGAACAGCGGCGCGGCGACAGACAGTGTTCCCTGCCATGACGTGTCCGGCGCGCCCGCTGCCCGCGTCACGGCGATCGGCAGCGCCAGCCAGCGCTCGGCGACCAGGCCTGACAACGTCGCAACGATCTCGAAGCGGCGCGCAGCAAGAGATAAGGCGAGGCGCCCCCGCGCCACCTCGCCGGCGACGTCGATCGAAATGGGGTCGGCCGTGACCGCGCTGCCGTCGCCGATGAGTTCGGCGCTCAGGTTGACCGGTTGCGACCAGGCCATCGGTTGATCGCCGGGAACATCCACGCCCATGAGCGCGAGCATGTCGCCCAACCTCTGGGCCTCGGCCGTCGTGGTCAGGCGCACATCGGTCACGCCGGCAGGCGCCGCCGGGTCAAAGCGAAATTGTCCGCTCGCTTTGCCGCGTACGTCGGCCTCGGGCACCGCAAATTCGGCGTCGAAGCGGGCCAGGCCATTCGCCGTTATCGGCTGAAGCCGGCCGTCGATCTCGGTGCGCAGGCCGCCGACAACGAACGATGCCGTCACCCGACGCTGGCTGCGGTCGGCCTGGACAATCCGCAGCTCGACGCCACCGATTTCAAGCGGGGCATCCGCACCAACTATTCGCACGCGGCCGTCCGAGACCACGACCTCGGACGCGGTCGCGCTACCCGCTGCGCGTCGCGATTGCCCGTCGGCCGCCGGCGGTGGCACCGCCAGGGCGGCGAAAGAGCCGAGTGCCTCGGCCGGCAGATTGATGCGCGGTGACAGCACCTGCACGCCGCGGGCGACGATGTCTCCACCGAAAAGCGCTCGCCATGATAGTTGGACGCGGACGCGGGCGATGCGAATGGCGACGGGCGAGTCAGGGACCGTTGCGATGTCGGCAGCGGCGATCGCAGGATCGGGGAACCACGACAGCGCCACCGCACCGTTGAT
This sequence comes from Rhodospirillaceae bacterium, assembly GCA_033764265.1. Classification (GTDB taxonomy): domain Bacteria; phylum Pseudomonadota; class Alphaproteobacteria; order Rhodospirillales; family Rhodospirillaceae; genus VGEM01. The sequence goes on from JANRJB010000088.1 coordinate 7,054, forward strand.
CGTGATCGGCTGGCCGGCAAGGCGGGACAGCTCGGCTTCGACCAGCGGCGCGAAGCGCGCAGGATCGAGTGCGAGAACGGACGCGAGTCCGCCCAGCGCGGCGACGACCACGACGACGCCGGCGATGATGGCCTTCTTCATCGCGGGCCCGGAGGCACGGCGGTTGACGGTTTAGAACGCGGCGTCGGCCAGCGCCATCATCGGCGCGCTGCCGGTGCGCACGACCGCATCCAACGACTGCATCTGCGGCAGCACGCGCGTCATGAAGTACCGGCCGACCGCGAGCTTGGCGTCGTAGAATCCGTCGCCGTTGCCCTTGCGCGCGACCGCCTGTTCGGCCATCAGCGTCCAGACCCAGGCGAAGCACACCAGCGCGAACATGCGCAAGTACTCGTTGGCCACCGCCGGCCGCAGATTGGGATCGCGCTGGCTGTGCTCGACGATCCACTGCGTACAGGCGAGCAACCGGTCGCGGGCGTCCTTGAACGGCCCGGTGAACTCCGCCAGATCGTTGCGGCCTTTCAGTCGGGACAGCATCGCGTCGGTGTCCTCGACGAATTGCTTGACCAGCCGGCCGCCGCCCAGGCCCAGCTTGCGGCCGATCAGGTCGAGGGCCTGGATGGTGTTGGTGCCCTCGTAAATCTGCGTGATGCGCACGTCGCGCACCAGCTGCTCCATGCCCCATTCGCGGATGTAGCCGTGTCCGCCCAGCACCTGCAGCAACTGATTGGTGATGTCAGATCCGTAGTCGGTTCCGGCCGCCTTGACGATCGGGGTCATCAACGCCGCCATGTCGTCGGCGCGTTCGCGCACGGCCTTGTCGGGATGGCGATGTGAGATATCGACTTGTAGGTGCGCCCATAGTGTCAGCGCCCGTTCGGCCTCGATGATCGCGCGGGCGAACATCAACCGGTTGCGGATGTCGGGATGCACGATGATCGGGTCGGCCGGCTTGTCGGGCGCCTTCACGCCGTCGGCGGCGCGGCCCTGCAGGCGGTCCTTCGCGTAGGCCGCGGCGTTCTGGTAGGCGAGCTCGGCCTGGCTAATGCCCTGCGTGCCGACGAACATGCGTTCCTTGTTCATCATCGTGAACATGCCGGCCAGTCCCTTGTGCGGCTGGCCGACCAGCCAGCCCTTGGCGCCGTCAAAGTTCATGACGCACGTCACCGACGCCTTCATGCCCATCTTGTGTTCGATCGATCCGGCCGCCACGGCGTTACGCGCGCCCAGCGAGCCGTCGGCGTTCACGAACAGCTTGGGTACCAGGAACATCGAAATGCCGCGGCTGCCTTCGGGCGCATCGGGCAAGCGGGCCAGCACCAGGTGCACATGGTTGTCGGCCATGTCGTGCTCGCCGGCCGAGATGAAGATCTTGGTGCCGGTGATGGCGTAGCTGCCGTCGCCGTTGGGCACCGCCTTGGTGCGCAACAAACCCAGGTCCGAGCCGGCGTGAGATTCGGTCAGGCACATGGTGCCCTGCCATTCGCCGCTGATCAGCTTGGGTAGGTAGACTTTCTTCTGTTCGTCGGTGCCGTGCGCCGACAGGGCGAGAATCGTGCCCTGGGTCAGGCCGGGGTACAGCCCGAACGACAGGTTGGCCGCGCCCACCATTTCCGCCACCAGATAGTCGATGGCTTCCGGCAATCCCTGGCCGCCGTGTTCGGGATCGGCGGTCAGGCCGCACCAGCCGCCGGCGGCGTATTGCTTGTAGGCATTCTTGAAGCCCTTGGGTGTCGTAACGCGGCCGTCGACAAAGTCGCAGCCATCCTGATCGCCGACCTGATTGAGCGGCGCGAGCACGTCCTGGCAAAGCTTGGCGCATTCCTCGAGCACCGCATCCATGACGTCGGCGGTGACGTCGGCAAAGCCGGGCAGGGCGGTCAGCGTCTTTTCCGCGGCGAATACTTCGTGGAGCAGGAAACGCATATCGCGCAGCGGAGCGGTGTAAGTCGGCATGGCACGGTCCTGGGGTGGGTCGGCGGGGATTCGGGGTTGGGTTGCAGTAGACGAAACGACTGGTGGGTCGCCTAACAAGCGCGTGATCGCCCTCACTCTACGGTCTGGAACGCTCTGGTCAACCGGCCCGCAGAGCGCAAAATATCTTTATAAATCAAAGTAATAAATCGAATCCCATTGTCCGTGACTGATATAGGACTAAATCAGTCCGATTTTGCTTGCATATAGGACTAACCCAGTCCTAATTACGACTCACAACGTTCCGTCGAACGTGGTGAACAGGAAAGAGACGACCATGGCCTTTGCAATGCGAACTGCAAGCGGCAAGCCGTCTTACGCAGGCTTGGCCGCAACGCGCGACCCGAACTTGGGCAGCGCCGACTTCCGCTACCTCGACCATATCAGGTCGCTTCCGATCCTCTCTGAGCAGGAAGAAGCCGATCTGGTGCGCCGTTGGTACGAACAGGGCGATCGCGCGGCCTATGACCTGTTGATCGCGAGCCATCTGCGCCTGGTGCCGAAGATCGCGCAGAAATACTCGGGGTACGGCATTTCGGTGGCCGACCTGATCAGTGAAGGCAACCTGGGCCTCTTGCACTCGGTCGAGCGTTTCAAGGCCGAAAAGGGATTTCGCTTCTCCACGTACGCGCGCTGGTGGATCAAGGCCTCGATCCTGAACTACGTGCTGCACACCTGGTCGCTGATCAAGGTGGGCAACGGCGCCAACAAGAAGCGCCTGTTCTTCAACCTGCGCCGCGCCAAGCGCGACTTGCAGGGCGAAGGCGAACGCTACCTGAGCGATGCCGACATCGCCAAGCTGGCCGAGCAGCTGCGCGTGACGCGCGAGGACATCGTCGCCATGGACCAGCGGCTGTCGGCCAACGACGTGTCGCTATCGCAGCCGATCGGCCACGCGCAAGACGGCGATGCCATGTTGGTGCAGGACACCATCGCCGACGAGCAGCCCAACCCCGAGGAGCGCCTGCTCGAGGCCGACGAGCGCGCATGGCGCGCGGCCGCGGTGCGCGAGGCGCTGGCCAAGCTCGATAAGCGCGAGCAGGAGATCGTGGCCAAGCGTTACTTGTCGGCGCGTCCGGCCACGCTGGCGAAACTGGCCACGCTCTACGGCCTGACCGCCGAGCGCGTGCGCCAGATCGAGGCCAAGGCCATCGCCAAGATCCGTGAATACCTGCGGCCCAAGCGCCGCGGTCCAGTGCTTGCGCCGGCGTAGGCGGTTTTGTCCGTCTCTTGACCGACGCGGCTTGGTCGCGCCAAGACTGGATGTCTCATCCGGTCTTGGCGCCCCATGCCGTCGACGCTGATCGATCGACCGTCACCGAACTTCGGCCCGCGCCGGGCCGAGGCGCCCCGCATTACGATGCTGGTGCTGCACTACACCGGTATGCCGTCGGCGTCGGATGCACTTGCGCGCCTGTGCGATCCGGCCACGGCCGTCAGCGCCCACTACCTGGTCGACGAGGATGGCACAACCTATCGTCTGGTCGCCGAAGACAAGCGCGCCTGGCACGCCGGCGTGTCGTTCTGGCGCGGCGTGCGCGACGTCAACAGCGCCTCGATCGGCATCGAACTGGTCAATCCCGGCCATGCCTTCGGCTATCGCGAATTCCCGGCCGCGCAGATCGACACACTGGCAAGCCTGGCCGGCGATATCGTCAGGCGGCACGGCATCGCGCCGTGGAACGTGGCCGGACACTCCGACATCGCGCCGGGTCGAAAGCAGGATCCAGGGGAATTGTTTCCATGGGCGGCGTTGGCCGCGCGCGGAGTCGGCCTATGGCCATCACCCGGCGCGCCGCTGATCGACCCTGGTGCGCTGTTTAAATCGTTGTCGGCCATCGGCTACGCCGTCCCGGGCGGCGCCGGCGCCGACATCCTACCCTCGACCGAGCCCGGCGCGGCGGTGATCGCGGCATTCCAGGCGCGGTTCCGCCCCGTGCGCGCCGACGGCGTGGCCGACGCCGAAACACGGGCGCAAATCGCGGCGGTTCTGGCCGAGATCGGTCGCGGATCTTCGGTCGTCTAGTCATTCTTGACCTTGTCGCCACGCACGCCCATGGTCGCGCCTGCCAGATGGCCGGATGGCCGCTGTTCGCCGGCGGCGTCGCCGGCGCATGGAGGAAAGTCCGGGCTCCAGGGAAACGAAGTGCCGGGTAACGCCCGGCGGGGGCGACCCCAGGGACAGTGCAACAGAAAGCAAACCGCCGGCCGCTTCGGCTGCCGGTAAGGGTGAAAGGGTGCGGTAAGAGCGCACCGCGCGGCCGGTAACGGTCGCGGCACGGCAAACCCCACTTGGAGCAAGACCAAATAGGAACGGCCGTCCGGGCGGTTCGCCGCGCCGGAGCATGGGTTTCCCCATTGCCGTTCGGGTCGGTCGCGCGAGGCGCCCGGTGACGGGCGTCCCAGAGGAATGGCCATCTCCCGGCCGCGTGCCGGGAACAGAACCCGGCTTACAGGCCATCTGGCAATTTGTTTAATAGAATCAGTATCTTGAGGCCTTGATGCGGGTCTGAGCCGGGGCCGCTTCGTGCCCCAATGCCGCCCGATCCCTGCCGCGGGTCCGACATGTTGGCGGATCAACATGTTGCGGTCGGTTCGCACTCAGCACCTCTGGGTTGTGGCGGCGCTTGGCTGGTGCCGGCTTGAGCCAAAAAACCAAGTCAGCCCAGAAGTTTACGGTGTGCTCCCATTGACACCCATGAAATCCCATGAGATACCATGCCAGTCCGGGCGGAGGGGTTTCGTGACAGTTCTGCCTTCGGACCACAGGGGCAAAAGCCTTGGGGGCGCGCGGTCGGCGTAGTCGCGGCTTCGGGGCGTAGGTTTGAGGGCGGTCGCCGGATGAAGGCTTTCATCGGCACCTTCGTGAACAAGATCGACGCCAAGGGCCGGATTTCTGTGCCCGCGTCGTTCCGCGGGGTCGTTCAAGCCAAGAGCCTGACCGGCGTGGCGCTGTATGCGTCGCCGGTCGAATCGTGCGTCGAAGGGTGCGGCATGGACCGCATCGACAGTCTAGTCGAGGCGATGCCCGACCGCTTCGACCAGGTCTCCGGCACGGACGAAGTGGCCGAAGCGATCCTTGCGGCGGCGCGCGAAGCTGCGTTCGACGCCGATGGCCGCATCATCCTGCCCGAGGACCTGATCGCCCATGCAGGCCTGCGCGACCGCGGCGCGTTCGTCGGCAAGGGCCGCGTATTCCAGATTTGGGAACCCGATACCCTTGCGGCCATGAATGACGCGCGCTTGCGGCGCATCGCCGCCGCGCAAAAAGCTGTTCCGCCCGCGCGCCCGGCGCAACCGAACAAGGATCCGGCCCGATGATGGCCCTGGCGGCGTCCGACAGCGCCGGGCGGCAGATCGGTGTTCCGCACATTCCCGTGCTGCTGCGCGAAGTGGTCGAAGCGCTGGCGCCGCGCGACGGCGGCGTTTACGTCGACGGCACGTTCGGCGCCGGCGGCTACTCGGCCGCGATCCTTGAGGCCGCCGATTGCGTGGTGTGGGCGATCGACCGCGACCCCGACGCGCTCGCGCGTGGGACCGGCTTGGCCGAGAAGTTCGGCGGCCGGCTTCATCTGCTCGCCGGTCGCTTCGGCGATATGGTCGAGCTGCTTGCCGCGCGCGGCATCCGCCACGTCGACGGCATCGCGCTGGATATCGGCGTCAGCTCCATGCAGATCGACGACCGCGCGCGCGGCTTCTCGTTCCTGCGCGACGGCCCGCTCGACATGCGCATGGAGCGCGAGGGCCGCAGCGCCGCGGATATCGTCAATACGATGCCCGAGAAGGATCTGGCCGAGCTGATCCTGAAGTACGGCGAGGAACGGCACGCCCGCCGTGTCGCCAAGGCGATCGTTGCCGGCCGGCAGGAACGCCCGTTTTCCCGCACGCTGCATCTGGCCGATGTGATTCGCGCCGAGGTGCCGCGCGGCTACGACGGCATCGATCCTGCGACGCGCACGTTTCAGGCCCTGCGCATCGTCGTCAACGACGAGCTGGGCGAGCTTGAGCGGGGGTTGCGCGCCGCCGAAGTGCTGTTGAAGCCCGGCGGGCGGTTGGCGGTGGTGTGCTTTCATTCGCTCGAGGACCGTATCGTCAAGGATTTCCTGCGTCGGCGCGGCGGACGCACCGGACGGCCGTCGCGCCATTCGCCCGAAGCGATGACGGTGGTCACCGCCGAGCCCACGTTCACCGCCTTGTCGCGCCGGCCGGTCGCGCCCGGCGAGGACGAGATGCGCCGTAATCCACGCTCGCGTTCGGCGCGCCTGCGCGCCGCCGAACGCACCTCCGCCTCGGCCCTGGGCCAAGTGGTCGGGAGGCGCGCATGAGGGCCGCCGGACTGATGTGGACGGCGCTGATCATCGGCGTGGGCGTCAGCCTGTTCGTCTTGAAGTACAAGGTCCAGGCGCTGGAAGACGAATTGCACGCCAAGGAGCAGCGCGTCGAGCGCGACCGCACAGCGATTCGCGTGCTGGAAGCCGAGTGGGCCTATCTGAACGACCCCGAACGCCTGGCGCGACTGAGCGCCGAGCACTTCGGCTTTGCGCCGCCCACGCCGTCCCAAGTGGCCAAGATCGAAACGCTGCCGGTGCGGGCGACTGACCCGTCTGCTCCCAGCACGGCGGCGCCGGTCGAACCGGCGCTGTCGGGACATCAAGCCGACATGCCGGCTGCCGACACCGCACCGCCGCGCAGCGCCGCGCGTGGGTCGGTCCCGCCACACGCCGACTCAGCGGCCGACGTGACGGCAATGCCCGTCGCCCTGCCGGCACACCAACGCCCCAGCCTGATCCTGGCAACCGTAGCCCGTCTTCAGCGTCTGATACCGTCAGGGTGGGCTGGGGCGACCATCGAAGCGGAGGCGCGGCCATGATCGGCTCAGTCGCCGCCCTGAAGCGCCGCCCGTTCCTTTATCCGGGCGAGGAGATCAAACCGAGCCGGTCGCCCAAGCTGCATCTGCACGGCATCGCCAAGCATGCGCTCGATGTGGGTCACATGCGGCTGTGGGTTACCGCCTCGCTGTTCGGATTGGCGTTCGCCCTGATCGGCGTGCGGCTGGTGGAACTGATGGTGGTCGGCACGCCGCAATCGGCGACCGTCGCTCGCGCCGCGGGTGCGCCCGGCACGCAGGCTCACCCGTCGCGGGGCCGCGCCGAGATCGTCGACCGCAACGGCGTGCTGATCGCGACTAATCTGCCTACCGTCAATCTGTTCGCCGACGCCGCCAAGGTACTCGACCCGAAACTCACCGCCGACCGGCTTACCGCCGCGCTGCCCGACCTGAAGTACGACGAGGTGTTGCAGAAGGTGTCGTCGGGCCAGCGATTCGTCTATTTGCGCCGGCACCTCACGCCGGTGGAACAGGTCGCGGTCAATCGGCTGGGCTTGCCCGGTATCGAGTTCGAGCAGGCCGAGCGGCGCACCTATCCGCAAGGCGCTTTGTTCGCCCATATCGTCGGGGCCACGGATCCCGACAACCGCGGCAACGCCGGGATCGAACGGACGTTCGACGAACTCCTGCGCACCGATCCGGCGCCGTTCGCACTGTCGCTCGACATCCGGGTTCAGCATGCGGTGCGCGATGCGCTTGCTGCCGGCATTGCCCGCTTCCGCGCCGAGGCCGGCAGCGCGGTGGTGATCGACGCCGTCACCGGCGAACTGATCTCGATGGTGTCGCTGCCGGACTTCGACCCCAAATCGGTCGGCGCCGCCTCGGACGATGCGCGCTTCAACCGCGCCACGCTGGGCCTGTACGAAATGGGCTCGACCTTCAAGCTGTTCACAGTGGCCATGGGCCTGGACAGCGGCGCAGCCGGCCTGACCAGCCGCTACGACGCCCGTACGCCCATCAAGATCGGCCGCTTCACGATCAACGATTTCCACCCCCAGACGCGCTGGCTCAGCGTGCCCGAGGTGATTGTGCATTCCTCCAACATCGCCGCGGCTAAGATGGCCCTCGACGTCGGCGGTGAGTACCAGAAGGCGTTCCTGCGCAAGCTGGGGCTGCTTTCGCCGCTGTCGCTGGAATTGCCCGAAGTCGGCACGCCGCAGTATCCGGCCACGTGGCGCGACATCAATACCATCACGATTGCCTACGGGCACGGCATCTCGGTGACGCCGGTGCACATGGCCACCGCCATTTCGGCTCTGGTCAACGGCGGCACGCTCAGCCCGCCCACGGTGCTGCGGCGCAATCCGGGCGCCGCGCCCGACGGGCGGCGCGTGATCGCCCGGACCACCTCCGACGCGGTGCGCGCCATGATGCGGCTGAACGTGATCGAGGGGTCGGGCAAGCAGGCCGACGTCAAAGGCTACCTCGTGGGCGGCAAGACCGGCTCGGCCGAAAAGGTCACCCGGCGCGGTGGTTACGCCAAGAACTCGCTGCGCACCTCGTTCGTCGCCGCGTTTCCGATCGACGCGCCGCGCTATGTCGTGCTGGTGATTCTCGACGAACCCAAGGGCATCAAGGAAACCTATAACTTCGCCACCGCCGGCTGGAATGCCGCGCCTACCGCCGGTGCGGTGATCGGCCGCATTGCGCCCTTGCTCGGCGTCTATCCGGTCGATCACGACGACACGTTCGCGCCGTTGCCGCAAATCATGGCCGCGCACTATGCGTCGGATGCCGAGCCGGTCGCGGTTCAGCCGGCCGTGCTGCGCGGCGATCCGTCGATGAGCGAAGACCTTTCGCACTCGCCCGAGGATGCCGTGCCCGCCACAGTCGTCGATTCGATCGGGGCGCTGATCGGTCGCGATGATGCGGGTGTCGACTCAAGCCGCGAGGCCGGCGGTGATCTTGAATGAGCTGCTCATGGCCGTAGGCATGCCAACCGTAGCCGCCGGTGCGGCACAGATCGCCGGGTTGACGTCGGACTCCCGTCAGGTCGCGCCCGGCTTCCTGTTCGCCGCGCTGCCGGGCAGCAAGGCCGACGGCCGCGCGTTCGTCGATGCTGCCATTGAACGCGGCGCTGCGGCCATCCTGTTGCCCGAGGGGTCCGAGATCGACCGTGCGAAGGCGCAGGCGCGGGGCGTGAGCCTCCTGTTCGAGTCCGCCCCGCGCCGTCGCTTCGCCCAGATGGCCGCGGCTTTTCACGGGCGCCAGCCGGAAACCGTGATCGCTGTCACCGGCACCAACGGCAAGACGTCGGTGGCTCACTTCGCGGCGCAAATCCTTAAGGCGGCCGGCCGCGTCAGCGGATACATCGGCACGCTGGGCGCGTGGGGCGGCGCGGTCAGGATCGACGGCAGCCTGACCACGCCCGATCCGGTGGCGCTACACCAGGTTCTGTCGCGGATGGCCGATGCCGGCGTCACCCATCTGGCGATGGAAGCTTCGAGCCATGGCCTTGATCAGTTCCGCGTCGATGGCGTGCGGGTGGCGGTGGCGGCGTTCACCAATCTCAGCCGCGACCACCTCGACTATCACGGCAGCATGGAGGCGTACTTCGCCGCCAAGGCGCGCTTGTTTGGCGAGGTGGTGCGCGCGGATGGCACGGCCGTGTTGAACGCCGATGTGCCCGAGTTCGCCGCGCTCGATCGTCTGTGCGCGGCCCGCGCTATTCGCGTGATCTCCTTCGGTGCACATGGCCGCGATTTGAGGCTCACTGATGTCGCTCCCACCGCCGCGGCGCAAACGCTGCGGGTGGCGATCGCCGGGCGAACGCATGTTATCGAACTTCCGCTTGCCGGTCGTTTCCAAGCATCGAACGCGCTGTGCGCCGCCGGTTGCGCGATGGCGACCGGCGTTGAACCGGCCGTCGCGCTGGCGGCGCTCGCCGGTCTTCAGGGCGTGCCGGGGCGCATGCAGCTCGCGGGTCGTCATGCGTCTGGGGCTCCGGTGTATGTCGACTACGCTCACACGCCCGACGCGCTCGACACGGTCTTGAACGCACTGCGCCCGCACACAGCCGCGCGGCTGATCGTGGTTTTCGGCTGCGGCGGTGACCGTGACCGGGGCAAACGCCCCCTGATGGGGGCGCGCGCTTGCGAACTGGCCGATCTGGTCATCGTCACCGACGACAATCCGCGCAGCGAAGACCCGGCGGCGATCCGTTCTCAGGTGCTGGCCGGTTGCCCGCACGCCACCGAGATCGGCGACCGCGCCGAAGCGATTTCGTTTGCCGTGTCGCAGTTGCGGCATGGTGACGTGCTGCTGCTGGCGGGTAAGGGCCACGAAGCGGGCCAGATCGTCGCCGATCGCGTCATTCCGTTCAGCGATGTCGACGCGGCCCGTGCGGCGCTGAAGTCGGGGGCGCCATGACGGCGGCAGCGACCGTATTGTGGACCGCCGCCGAGGTCGCAGCCGCGACCGCGGGCGAATGCGCCGGGTCGTGGGACGTCACCGGCGTTTCGATCGACTCGCGCACGGTGAAGGCGGGTGACCTGTTTGTCGCGCTGCGCGGGCCAACCTTCGATGGCCATGATTACGTGGCCGCCGCGTTCGCCGCCGGCGCGGCCGGCGCAATCGTCTCCGCGCATCCCAAGGCGATCTCCGCCACCCTCGAACATAGGCTGGTGCGGGTTAAGGACACGTTTATCGCGCTCCAGACTCTCGGCGCGGCGGCCCGCGCACGCAGCACCGCACGGATCGTCGCCGTCACCGGCAGCGTCGGCAAGACCGGCACCAAGGACATGCTGCGGACCGTGCTGTCCGCCCAAGGTGTCACGCACGCCACCGGCGGCAATCTCAACAATCACTGGGGCGTCCCGCTCAGCCTGGCGCGCATGCCGCGCGGTACCCGGTACGGCGTGTTCGAACTGGGCATGAACCATCCGGGCGAGATTGCGCCTTTGTCGCGCGCCGTGCGTCCGCACGTCGCCATCGTCACCGCGGTCGAGGCGGTGCATCTGGAATTTTTCGACTCTGTCGATGGGATTGCGGCCGAGAAAGCCAGCATTGCAGCCGGCCTGGACGCCGGCGGGACGATCATCCTTCCAGCGGACAACCCGCACATCGACACGCTGCGCCGCGAGGCGGTCCGTCATGGCGCTGCGCGCATCATCACGTTCGGCACGGACGAGAGCGCCGACGTGCGCATGGTCGGTTACGCCGATGGCGAGATCGGCCAGGTCGTCGCCGAGATCGGCGGCGAGCGCATGACCTACGATCTCGGCCTGCGCGGGCGCCACTGGGCGCTGAACAGCCTGGCCGCGCTGGCGGCGGTCGCGGCCCTGGGCGCCGACATCGGTCGCGCCGCCGGCAACTTGGCGCACGTCAGCCCGGGAGCAGGGCGCGGGGCCAAACACGACATCGATGTCGCCGGCGGCGCCGCAACGCTGATCGACGAGGCCTACAACGCAAGCCCCGCGTCCGTTCGGGCGCTTGCCGATGCTTTGCCCGCACCCGTTGCGCGCACGCAAGGCCGCCGCATCCTGGTGCTTGGCGACATGCTCGAACTGGGCAACGACGGCCCCGCACTGCACGCCGGGCTCGCGCCGCATCTGATTGGTGCCGGCGTCGATCTGGTGTTCACCTGCGGGCCGTTGATGGAACACCTGCACGCCGCGCTACCACGCACGGTGCGCGGTGGACATGCGCGGGACTCTGCTGCGATCGCGCCGCTGGTCGCCGCGGCGCTGAAGGCCGGCGACGTGGTGGCTGTCAAAGGTTCGCACGGCAGCCGGATGGACAAGGTGGTCGCGGCGCTGTTGGCGCGCGGCCGTCCGGCCGAACCCCAGCGCGCCGCGAACGGAGGTTAGGCCGGTTCATGCTGTATTACCTGTCGCAGTTCTCCGATCAGTTCAGCTTCCTGAACGTGTTCAGGTACCTGACGCTCCGCGCCGGCGGTTCGATTCTGACGGCGCTGGCGGTGGCGTTCGTGTTCGGGCCCGCGATCATCCGCTGGCTCAAGTCCAAGCAGGGCGGCGGACAGCCGATCCGCACCGATGGTCCGCAAAGCCACCTGGTCAACAAGCAGGGCACGCCGACCATGGGTGGAGTAATGATCCTGCTGGGCATCGGCGTGGCGACGCTGCTGTGGGCCGACCTGTCAAATCGTTACGTCTGGGTGGCGCTTCTGGTCACGCTGGCGTTCGGACTTATCGGCTTCGCCGACGATTACCGCAAGCTGACCAAACGGTCCTCCGGCGGTCTGCCGGGACGCGTCAAGCTGGCGCTCGAATTCGCCGCCGCCGCGGCGGCGGCCTACGTCATTGCCCTGACCAGCGCGCCCAACCTGGCCAACACGCTCGCCGTGCCGGTGTTCAAGGACGTGCTGATCGACCTCGGCATACTGTACATCCCGTTCGCGGCGTTCGTGATCGTCGGCACCTCGAACGCCGTCAACCTGACCGACGGCCTTGACGGCCTGGCGATCGTGCCGGTGATGATCGCCGCCTCGGTGTTCGTGCTGATCGCCTACCTGATCGGCAACACGGTGTTCTCGAATTACCTGCAGGTCCACTATGTCGCCGGCGCCGGCGAGTTGGCCGTGTTTTGCGCCAGCGTGGTCGGTGCCGGGCTGGGCTTTCTGTGGTTCAACGCCCCGCCCGCCATGGTGTTCATGGGCGACACCGGATCGCTGTCGATCGGCGGGGCCCTGGGCGCGGTCGCGGTGGTCACCAAGCACGAAATCGTGCTGGCCATCGTCGGCGGTTTGTTCGTGCTGGAAACCGTGTCGGTGATCGTGCAGGTCGCCTCGTACCGGCTCACCGGCAAGCGTGTGTTCCGCATGGCGCCCTTGCACCATCATTACGAGGAAAAAGGCTGGGCAGAGCCCACCATCGTGATTCGCTTTTGGATCATCGCCCTGATTTTGGCGATCGTCGGCCTCAGCACGCTGAAACTCAGGTGAGCCCGGCATGATCCCCGTTTTCGGCCAATTCAAGCACGCGGTCGTCGTGGTCGGCCTGGGCAAATCCGGCTTGTCGGCCGCCGCGGCGCTGCGCGCCGGCGGCGCGCAGGTCTCGGTGTGGGACGACGCCGCGCCGGCGCGCGAGGCTGCGGTGCGGCAAGGCTACCGCGCCTTCAACATCAACGACCCGGCGGCACTCGCGTCGGTGTCGGCGCTGGTCTGGAGCCCCGGCGTGCCGCACACTTGGCCCAAGCCGCATCCGCTGGCCGTACGCGCCCGGGCGTTGGGCATTCCCGTGGTCTGCGATGTCGACCTTTTATGTCGCGCGCAGGCCGCCGCAAGCGTGGTCGGCATAACGGGGACCAATGGCAAATCCACCACCACGGCCTTGGCGGCCCATGTGCTGGCGGCTGGCGGGCGCAAGGTCGCGGTCGGCGGCAATCTGGGCACGCCCGCGCTCGATCTCGCGCCGCTGGGTCCGTTGGGCACATACGTGCTCGAACTGTCGTCATACCAGCTCGAGCTGGTTCCGTCGCTCTCGTGCGAGATCGCGGTGCTGCTCAACATCACGCCCGACCATCTGGACCGTCACGGCGGCATGGACGGCTACATCGCCGCCAAGCGCAACATTTTCAGGAATCAGCGGTTCCCCCGCGTCGCCGTGATCGGCGTCGACGATCCGCACGCGGCGGCCATCAGTGACGATCTGCGCAAGGTCGGCGCGCATCGCGTGATCCCCGTTTCGGTGCGCCAGCCGGTCGCGGGCGGCGTGTATGTCGACAACGGCATGCTGATCGATGCCAGCGACGCACGGCCCGCGCCGGTCGCCGATTTGCGCGCGCTCCCGCGGCTGCCCGGCGCCCACAACTGGCAGAATGCAGCAGCCGTTACCGCGGTGGCCCGGGCTTACGGCGTTGCCCCGGGCGTCATCGCTTCCGCGCTGCAGTCGTTCGCCGGCCTCGCCCATCGCCAGGAGTTGGTGGCGACCGTCGACGGCGTCCGGTTCGTCAACGACAGCAAAGCCACCAACGCCGATGCCACCGAAAAGGCGTTGGTTTGTTACGACAACATCTACTGGATCGCCGGCGGCCGCGCCAAGGCGGGCGGCATCGCCTCACTCAGGCCGCACTTCAAGCGCATTCGCCGCGCATTCCTGATTGGCGAGGCCGCCGACGCCTTCGCCGACACGCTGGAAGGCCAGGTCCCGTTCGACCTGTACGAAGACCTGGAGACCGCGGTCGAGGATGCCGGTACGACGGCTCTGCGCGAAAAGCGGCCGGGCGCTGTCGTGTTGCTGTCACCCGCATGCGCTTCGTTCGACATGTTCAAGAATTTCGAGGAACGCGGCGACCGCTTCCGCACCGAAGTGCGCGCGCTATGGCCGCAGGATCGGCCCACCGGCGCCGACACGCCCGAGGTGCGGCCATGAACGCCACCCTGGCCCGCACCGATACCAGCCTGGTCGGCCGCTGGTGGTGGACGGTCGACAAGTGGATTCTGGCCGCGACCGCGGTGCTGATCACAATCGGCATCCTGCTGAACTTCGCCGCCGGGCCACCCGCCGCCGAACGCATCGGCGCCGACACGTTCCATTTCGTGCGCCGTCAGATGATGTTCCTGCCGATCACCATTGTCGTGATGCTGGCGATCTCGCTCTTGCCAGCGATCCAGGTCCGACGGCTTGCGGTCGTCGGGTTCTTCGTCGCGCTCGGACTGATGACGGCGACGCTGGTGCTGGGCGCCGAAGTCAACGGCGCGCGCCGCTGGATTCAGTTGGGCGGGTTGTCGCTGCAACCGTCGGAATTCATCAAGCCGTTCTTCGCCGTTGTGGCCGCCTGGATGTTCGCCGAACACCGGATGCGCGAAGATTTCCCGGGCAATCTGATCGCCGTGTTGCTGCTTGCCATCGTGGTCGGCATCCTGCTCAGCCAGCCCGATATCGGCATGACCCTGGTCGTCACAGCCGTCTGGTGTGCGCAGTTCTTCATCGCCGGCTTGCCGATCGTCTGGGTGGTAGCGATCGTCGTGGCGGGCGTCGGCGCCATCGTCGGGGCTTATTTCACGTTTCCGCACGTCGCCAGCCGCGTCGATCGCTTCCTCGATCCGTCCAGCGGCGACAATTACCAGATCACGCAGGCCATGCGCGCCTTCCAACAGGGCGGCTGGATCGGCCGCGGCCCGGGCGAGGGCCGCGTGAAAGAGTCGCTGCCGGACGCGCATACCGATTTCATTTTCGCCGTCGCCGGCGAGGAATTCGGCGTGGTCCTGTGCCTGGTCATGGTCGGACTGTTCGCATTCCTGGTGGCGCGCGTGCTGGCCAAGGTGATGCGCGAAGAAAACCTGTTCGTGTTGCTTGCCGTCGGTGGGCTGGCGGTGCAGTTCGGACTGCAGGCCGTCATCAACATGGCTTCCAGCCTTCACATGATGCCGACCAAGGGCATGACCCTGCCGTTCGTGTCGTACGGCGGGTCGTCGCTGGTCGCGCTTGGCGTCGGCATGGGGATGATCCTGGCGCTGACCCGACGCCGCCGCGACTGGGAAGGGACCGCGTCGTGATCGCAGCCACAGATAGCGCCGCCCCGCTGATCGTGCTGGCCGCCGGCGGCACCGGCGGGCACGTGTTCCCGGCCGAAGCGCTGGCGCAGGAACTGCTGGCGCAAAATTTCCGGCTGGCGTTGATTACCGACCGCCGCGGCGCGGCCTACGGCGGCACACTCGGCCTGATCGAGACTTATCGCGTGTCCGCCCGCGCGGTCTCGGGCCGCGGCCTGGTCGGGCTCGCTCGCGGCGCCGCCGAGCTGGCGGCCGGCGTGGTCCAGGCTGCCGGACTGTTGCGCCGATTGGCGCCGGCCGCGGTGGTCGGCTTCGGCGGCTATGCCGCGGTGCCCGCCACGGCGGCGGCGCTGGTCCTGGGCCTGCCCACCGCCATTCATGAACAAAACGCCGTGTTGGGTCGCGCGAACCGGCTGTTTGCCCGGCGCGCGGCGCGGGTCTGCACGTCGTTCGACCTGGCCAAGCCGGCGCCGGCCGGCGCCACCATCGTCCGCACCGGGATGCCGGTGCGCGCCGCCGTCGCGGCAGTGCGTGCCACGCCCTACGTGCCGCCGGTCGAGGCCGGTCCGTTTCGCATCGTCGTGCTCGGCGGCAGCCAGGGCGCGCGGGTGTTTTCCACCATCGTGCCGGCTGCGATCGCGCGTCTGGCGGAACCCTTGCGCCGGCGCATCGAGATCGCGCAGCAGGCGCGCCCCGAGGATATCGACGCGACCCATGCCGCCTATGCCGGCGCCGGCGTTCACGTGGAGTTGCGCCACTTCTTCGACAACGTGCCCGAGCTTCTGGCCAAGGCGCACCTGCTGATCGTCCGCGCCGGCGC
>JANRJB010000091.1:0-1937 GCA_033764265.1 Rhodospirillaceae bacterium
ACCGGCGGGCTGATGATCTATATCGATTTCAGTGACACGCCGCGCGCGCTGATCCGTCAGAAGACGCCTGAGTTCGTGCGCTACGACCAGATCGACGCACCCCATGTCGCCTGCGAAGGCCCGGGCGCGCGCGATCCCAAGGTCTGGCGCGACATCCACTGGCCCTATTGGACGGCGCAGCTCAAGGACTACGGCCTCGCGCCATCGTCCGACATGCCGGTGTGCGTCGAGCGCTTCGAGCTGATCCATCCGCCGTCGCCGGCGGCGCTGTTCTGGGCCAAGGCCCGCGCCGCACGGCCGGACCTCAAGCTCGGCGACCGCTATCGCACCCGCTGCATCGGCGGCACGCGCGAGACCAATCAGCTGATCCTCGGCTATATCAAGTCGGGGGAAAAGGTCGGCACGTTTCCCTTGCCGTGGCAGCTTCAGAAGACCGGCGAACCGATGCCCAAGCCGGGCGATTTCACCATCCAGCTCGATATCGACGGCACGCCGCAGCTGGTGGTGCGCACCACATCGGTCGCGGTCAAACCGTTCAATGACATCGACGCCACCGACACCGCCATCGACGGCCCGCCGGTGCGGCCGTTGGAGGTGTGGCGCCGGGTTCATGTGCCGTACTATTCACAAGTCTTGACCGGCCTCGGCCTCGCGTTCTCCGAGGACATGCCGGTGTGCGTCGAACGCTTTGAACTGGTGTATGCGCCATGACGGAGACTTATTCCGGCTACTTGCCCGCCGGCTGTGCGCGGCCGTCGATTGCCGCGCTGGATGCATTCTGGGCCAAAGCCCGCGCCACCGTGCCGGGCCTGCCGCGCGATCACCAGGTGCGCTGGATCGGCCTCGACGCCGAGACCACGCGGCAGATTTTCGACCTCATCCGCGCGCAGGACAAAACCGGCACCTTCACCCTGCCGTGGATCGTCGCGCGCACCGGCCAGGCAAAGCCAATGGCCGGAGATCACATCATCCTGATCGACTTCGACGGCACGCCGACCCTGGTGGTGCGCCTGACCGCCGTGCGCGACGTCGTGTTCGGCCGGGTCACCGCCGCCGACATCGCCATCGACGGCTCGCCGGTGCGCGACCCGGCGGTGTGGAAGCCCCTGCACACCCAGTACTGGAACAGCCTGCTGTCGCCGTTCGGGCTGACGGTGTCCGACGACATGCCGTTCTGGGCCGAACCGTTCGAGTTGGTCTACGACGGCGCGGCGGCCTCTAACGTATCAATCTGATCTCGACGCCAAGTCCAAGCCGCGCCCACGCACGGTCAGCGGTTAGCACGGGCAATCGCAAGGTTCGAGCCAACGCCAAGCAGGCTCGGTCGCCGAGAGACAAGCCGGCGCTGCGCGACAGTCTGCGCAAGCGCACCGCATCCATGGCCATCTCGCGCTCGAATGGAAGGACTCGCAGCCCTGGAATCTGCAGGATATCGTCGAGCAAATCATCGCTCATTCCCGCATCCGACAATCGCGCACCGACTTCAGCGAGGTTGACCGTCGAAATGAAAGCGCCCGGCAAGGTCGTCTCGACCTCATCGCCACCGGGTTCCGCCGCGATCATGGCGATCACGGCGGAAGCATCCAAGACCACATCGCTCAAGAAAGGTCCTCACGGGCGGCCTCGGCGTGGCGCTCGGCGATCAATTCGTCGACCATCGACGGCCGGCCCTTGAGGTAGGGCGCAACCATGTCCCGGACGCGCTTCAATGCCACCGCGCGACTTTCGAGCCGCAGCCCGGAGTCATCGATCGTGACGAAGACCGATCCGCCATTCTCGACGCCCAAAATTTTTCGATAGGCGATTGGCAGGGTCATACGGCCATCCGCAGCGACCTCGACCCAGCGCACTTCGGTCTCCGGGCTTGCCGCGGACGGCAACGACCGGCCTTTCTGCTCGTCCTGAACAATGACGTTGCGGACGTGTTGGTACCGAAT
>JANRJB010000094.1:0-5794 GCA_033764265.1 Rhodospirillaceae bacterium
GCCTACACCGCCACCACGCCCTCGGGGGCGACCGGCAGGGTGCGGATGCGCTGGCCGGTGGCGGCGAAGATGGCGTTGCACAGGGCCGGCGCGATGCCGGGCAGGCCGACCTCGCCGATACCGCCGGGGTGGCCGCCTTGCGCCATCACGTACGTTTCGACGATCGGCGGCGTGTCGGCCAGCTTCATCATGCGGTAGTCGTCGAAGTTGCCGGTGACGGCCGCGCCGTCCTTCATCTGCACCTTGCCGTACAGCGCCGCCGACAATCCGTCGATCACCGCGCTTTCGATCTGGGCGCTGATGATGTTGGGGTTGACCGCGGTGTGCGGATCGACCACCGACACCACGCGATCGACGGTGAGCGCGCCGTCGGCGGCGACCGTCACCTCGATCACCTGGCCAATGGTCGACAGGAACACGTCGAGCAGCGCGACCCCGCGCCCGCGACGCGCACCACTCGTTGATCCACCTGGCGCCGGTGCAAGCGGCGTGCCCCAGCCGGCCTTCTCGGCGACCGCGTCCAGCACCGCCTTGTGCAGCGGCTTGTCCTGCAACAGCCGCCGGCGGAACTCGACCGGATCGACCCCGGCCGCATGGGCCAGCTCGTCGATGAAACTTTCCTGGTAGAAGCCGTTGTGCGAGGCCGCGACGCTGCGCCAGTTGCCCGAGGGCACCAGGTTCTCCTGCGGCTGGATGGCGAGGTTGAGATTGGGGATGGCGTAGGTGCCCTGGCTCATGGGCGAGACCATGCCCTGGTCCTTGCGCGGCTCCATCTGGAAGCCGGAGTCATTGCGCGTGCCGAAATCGAAGCTGACGGTTTTCGCCACGACCAGAAAGTCGAGCGCGGTGGCGTTGCCCGCGGCATCCAGCGCGCCCTTGAAGCGCGCCACGCCGGCCGGGCGATAGGTGTCGTGGCGCACGTCCTGCTCGCGCGACCAGGTCAGCTTGACCGGCCGGCCCGGCACCTGCATGGCCACGGTCACGGCCTGGCGCACGAAGTCCATGTCGGCGCGCCGGCCGAAACCGCCGCCCATCAGCACGTTGTGCACGCGCACGTTCTTCTTCGGCACGCCCGCGGTTTTGGCGGCGCTGCCCTGCGCCTGACTGGTGGACTGGCTGGGCGCCCACACCGTCACCTTGGCGTTCTCGGGGTTGCCGTCGGCGGCCGGCTCGTACAACGCGGTTGCGTTCATCGGCTCCATGCACAGGTGCGCGAGGTACGGCACCTCGTACACGGCTTCGACCGTCTTGGCGGCGGCGGCGAAGGCGGCGGCCGCGTCGCCGGCGGTGTGCAGCACGGCCGGGTCGGGCGCATCGAACTGGGTCTTGTAGCCGGCGGTCAGGTCGGCGGTGTCGACGCGGACGCCCGTGGTCGGTTCGGCGAACGCGACATCGAGCGCGCGCACCGCCTGCTCGGCCCGCCAGGTGCTGTCGGCCACCGCCGCGACGCAATCGGGCCCGGCCTTGAAGGTGCCGATCACGCCCGGTCGATCCTTGATGCTGTCGGCATTGATGGCGCCAACGGTCGATCCGTAGACCGGCGCGTGGCGGATGGCGGCGTAGACCATGTCGGGCAGGCGCAGGTCGATGCCGTACACGGCCGAGCCGTCGACCTTCATCGGTGCATCCAGCCGGTTGAGCGGCTGGCCGATGAGCTTGAAATTTTCCGGCGCGCGCAGCGGCGGATCGGACGGCGTCGGCAGTTGGGCGGCCGCCTCGGCCAGCTCGCCATAGCCCAGCGACCGGTTCGAAGCGGCGTGGATCACGCGGCCCTTGTCGGTGGTCAGCTCGCGCGCGGGCACGCCCAGCTGCGCGGCGGCGGCGGCCTTCAGCATCTCGCGCGCGGTGGCGCCGACCAGGCGCAGATAGTTGTAGTTGCCGAAGATCGCCGACGAGCCGCCGGTGAACACCATGCCGATCAGCGGCGAGATTTTGTTCAGCGCCCAGCGCGTGGCGTCGGCCAGCCGGCCGGGATCGAGGAAGATGGCCGGCACCGCCTCGGCGATGACGTAGCTGCCGTAGTCCTTGTCGATCGGCGCCAGCTCGAAGTCGACCATCGACCAGTCGGCGTCCAGTTCCTCGGCCACCAGCTGCGGCACGGCGGTGGCGACCCCCTGCCCCAGCTCGGCCATCGGCATGGCGATGACGACGCGGCCGTCGCGGCCGATCTTGACGTAGGCGTGGATCACCGCCTTGTCGGGCGTGGTGGCGGCGAACTTGGCGCGCGCGTCGCCGTCCTTCAGCGATTGCCAGCCGTAGGCCACCGCCAGGCCGCCGGTGACGGCGACGCCGGACAAGATCATCGAACGCCGGGAAAGGGCCACGGGATTGCCTCCGCTGTTGATGGCGCAATCTAGTGGCCCGGCCGCGGCAAGACAAACCGCGACGACGGCCGCGACTTCGACCGATCGCGGATCGCGACTATGGTGCGGACAATACCCCGACCGAGATCAGGGCCGCGGCATCGCCGCGACCTTCTTGGCGGCGTCGCGGGCCTGACACGCCGACAACCAGCGGGCGGCGTTGGGGTAGGCCGTCCAGTCGAACTTGACCATCGCCAGGCTGCCCAACACGCAGGCGACGTTCAGGTCGGCGATGGTGAACGTCGCGCCGACCAGATAGCTGCGCCCCGCCAACTGTTCGTCGAGGTATTTCAAGGCCGGCTTCAACCGCGCCTCGTGAGCGGCATAGACCGCTATATCGCGTGCCGGCTCGGGCTTGAACACTTTCTCGACGATCATGCCGACGGCGAAGTTCTCCACCTCGGTCGCCACCCACATCGTCCATTGGATGCACTTGGCCTGGCCGGCCCAGTCGGTGGGGTACAACTTGCCCGCGCCATAGCGCTGCGCCAAGTACAGATTGATGCCGAAGCTTTCGGCCATCGCCACGTTGCCGTCGCTGTCAGCCATCGCCGGCACCTTGCCCGCCGGATTGGCGGCCAGCAACTCGGCCGGCTTGGGCTGACCCGGCGCGAAGGCGAACTTTTTCTGTTCGTAAGGAACGCCCAGTTCCTCCAGCACCCAGATGTTGCGCGTGGCGCGCGAATTGTTGCCGCCGAAAATGGTGATCATCGAACGTGCTCCTTATGCCGCTGCTTTCATCGCCGCCACGCGCAGGTCCTGGACCTTGCGATAGGCCGGGCGTCCCGTGCACGCCTGGTACCAGGCCGCCACCTTGGGCCACGGCGACAGGTCGAATTCGCTGCGCACCAGGTATTCCATCACGCACGCGGCGTTAAGGTCGGCGACGGTGAACGATGCGCCCAGCAGGTAAGGCGATTGCGCCAGGGCGACGTTCAGCACCTCGACGATGGGCTTGGCTTTCTCGGCCAGTTCGGCCAACAGCTTGGCGTCGCGCTCCTCGGGCTTCTTGAAGAACACTTCGCGCAGCCGTCCGTAGGCCACCGGCTCCAGCTCGGCGCCGGCCCACATCGTCCACTGCAGGCAGCGCGCCTGGTCTTTGGCTGCGCTCGGCCACACCGTACCCTTGCCGTAGGTTTGGGCGATGTAGAGGTTGATGGCGAGGGATTCGCTCATCACCACGTCGCCGTCGACGATGGCCGGCATCTTGCCTGCCGGGTTGATGGCCAGGAATGCCGGCTGCTTGTGCTCGGCCTTGCGGAAATCCAGCGCGACGATGTCGTAGGCCGCGCCTGCTTCCTCCGCCGCCCACGCGTTGCGCGAGGCGCGCGACATGATGGACCCGTAAATCTTGATCATGGCGTCAATGCTCCTCAACAATCGGCGGCTTAGGCCGCCAGTTTCATCCGGTTCACTTTCTGGTTCGCCGGCCGGTCGAGGCAGGCGGTCAGCCATTTGTGCACCGCCGGCCACGGCGACACATCGAACTTGGTGCGCACCAGATATTCCGCCACCGCGGCGACGTTCAAGTCGGCGACGGTGAAATGCGCCCCGGCCAGATAGGGCGACTTGGTCAGCGCCGTGTTGAGGGTGGTCAGCACCGGCTTGGTGCGTTCGGCCAGGGCCTCGACGGCCTTGGCATCGCGCTTGTCCTCGGGCGTCATGAACAACTGGATCAAACGCCCCACCGCCGGCGGTTCCAGCTCGGTGGCCGCCCACAGCGTCCACTGGATGCACTTGGCGCGCCCGGCGGCATCGGCCGGCCACAGCGTACCCTGGCCGTAGGTGTGGGCGAGATACAGGTTCATGCCCAGGGATTCGGTCATCACCACGTCGCCGTCGGTCAGCGCCGGAATCTTGCCGGCCGGATTGATCGCCAGAAACGCAGCGTTCTTGGTGTCGCCCTTGGCGTAGTCGTAGGGCACGTGGGTGTAGGGCACGCCCAGTTCCTCAAGCACCCACAGATTGCGCGAGGTGCGCGAGGCGGCCTTGCCGTACAAGGTGATCATCGGCGCGTCCCTCCCTTTTTCGATTTTTCGCCGGCGTCCGGCGGCGCAGCGATACCCCATTCCTTGGCCCAGCCCAAGCCGGGAATCGTCTGCGTCCGCGGCGCGTATTCGGCGCCGACCCAGCCTTCGTAGCCATGGGCGTCGAGCAGATCGAACAGGTAGCGCCAGTTCAGCTCGCCCATGCGGTCGGGTTCGTGGCGGCCCGGCACCTGCGCCACCTGGATGTGGGCGATCAGGTCCATGTTGGCTTCGAGAAAGTCGGTGATGCCGCCTTCGCGGCTCTGGGCGTGGAAAATGTCGTACTGCAGTCGCACGCCGGGATGATCGAGCTGGCGCAGTACCGTCACCGCGTCACTGGGCAGCGAGAGAAAATAACCCGGCAGGTTGATGGGCTCGATCAACACGGTCACGCCCTCGGCATGGAATTGCTGGGCGGCATAGGCCAGGTTTTCGAGGTAGGCATCCATCGCTGCCTCGATCTGGTCGTCGGGCACCACGCCGGCCAGCACGTGCACCTGCTTGCAGTCGGTGAACTCCAGATAGGGCCAGACCTGGTCGAGCGAGCGGCGAAAGTCCGCCTTGCGCCCGGGCAGCGCCGCCAGGCCGCGTTCGCCGGCGGCGTAGTCGCCGGGCGGCGCGTTGAACAGCACGAATTCGACGCCGGCCATGGCCGCCTTGTCGCCGACCTGCGCCGCCGGCGCCTCGTACGGAAACATGCACTCGACGCCGGTGAAGCCGCACGCGGCCGCCAGTGCGAAACGGTCGAGGAACGGCGCCTCGGTGAACAGCATCGAAACGTTGGCGGCGAAACGGGGCATGGCTTCAAACTTTCGTCAGCAGCGTGTGAATAGCGGCCGCCACGTCGGCCGCAGCATTCAATGGCGGGTGGCTCCAGGTCTCGAACCTGCCGGTGAACGGCCGGGCATATCCCAGGCGATAGAGTTCGTCATGCAAGCGTTGGTGCTTGGGCGCGGTGAATTCGGCATCGGCAGCGATCCAGACCGGACCCGGCGTGGCGCAGGCTTCCGAGCACATCGAGACCGAATCTCCGGTGACGACCACGCCGTCGGCCAGGGCCAGATAGCCGAAATAGGGATTATCCCCGCCCCGGCCCCAAAGAAACGCCGCACGCGGTTCGGGGATGGCCGACACGAGCGCCGCCTCCGCCTCGGGGCCGGTGCGGCGCGAGGTGGCCAGCAGCACCGACCCGCCGACCATGCGCGCCATCGCCGCCACGCGCGCGCCGAGATCGGCCGCGACCGACACTGGAAATGGCCGGCGATGGGTGGCGCCGCCGACCAGCAGGGCGATGAACGGCCGCGGCAGCCCGCTCAGGCTTTCGGCCCAGGCGGATGCGGCGCGGCTTTGAACCTCGGGCGTGAAGCGGTGGGGCGCGCCGGTGATGCGCAGCACGTTGGCAGC
>JANRJB010000413.1:0-6032 GCA_033764265.1 Rhodospirillaceae bacterium
TTGCGCGTTTCCGGCGAGACGCTGCTGCGGTTCTGGAAGCGGGCGAACTTCGGGCCGATGTTCCAGCTGCCGCCGCGAATGCCGCGCTTGGTGCACCCGGGCGCGTCGACCGCTGATCCGTCGGTTGGCGTACCCTCGTAATTTGGGCCGATGCAGTCGGCGACGTATTCCCAGGCATTACCCAGCAGATCGTGAAGGCCGTAGCGGTTGGCGGTGTAGCTGCCGGCCGGGGCGGTGAACGGATGACCGTCCCGGCACGCGATCGCCGGCAACTCGCCCGACTTGTATTGATTGGGATCGCCGAGAACAAAACGGCCGGCGCTTGCGGTCAGGGCGGTGGCATCCATGATGTTGGCCGTGCTGCACACGTTCGGATCGCTGCCGGTCGGCTGGCCGCCGGTCGTCGCGGCGTACTCGAACTCGGCCTCGCTCGGCAAGCGATACCGCGCG
This sequence comes from Rhodospirillaceae bacterium, assembly GCA_033764265.1. Lineage (GTDB taxonomy): Bacteria > Pseudomonadota > Alphaproteobacteria > Rhodospirillales > Rhodospirillaceae > VGEM01. The sequence goes on from JANRJB010000413.1 coordinate 451, forward strand.
CCCGTTTCAGCATTATACCAGGCGATGTAGGCCATGGCGTCAATCCAACCGACGCACACCACCGGGTGGTTGTCGGTTTGAGGAAACGCCGGCGCGTCCCACGCCAGCGCGGGATCGAAAGTCAGTTTGCCCTCGACATAGCGGTTGCAACCGCGTGCGGGGGCGTAGCCAGACTGGGCGACGAAACGGCGGAACTCGCCGACTGTGACCTCGAGTTTCGCGAGCTTGAAAGCCTTCACGTTGACGGTGCGCACCGGAACTTCGTCCGGGTCACCCGACGGGCTGCCCATGGCGAATGACCCGGCCGGAATGTCGATCATGGTCAGAGCCGGCGGTGCGGCGCGCGCGATGCCGCTCCACACGGCACACACCAGCGTTGCAATCACCGCAAGGCGCGTCATGACAACCCCTTGCCGCTAGAACAATCCGTCGTCGCCGTCGGGCGCGGCGTTGATTTCCTGATTGTCGGTCGGCACGCCCAACGCCCAGGCCCCGAACGGCGCGGCGTTGAGGTCCCACTGCTGGCTGATGTGCGCGGTCATGCCCATCAGATCGGCGTGGAAGCGCCGCACCGGATTGTCGCGCGTCAGCCCGCCCGCGCCCATCGACTTGACGAGGCGATCGGCCGCGCTCATGCAAAGTCGGCCGGCGAACGCGCCGTCGGCGCGCATCTTCGTCCATTCGGCCTTGGTGACGTTTCGCCGCGCGCGCGCCGCAGTGTCAAGCAGCGTCAGCGTGCGCTCGACCAGCGCGGCGGCGGCGCGCACTTCGGCTGCGGATTCCGCCAGCCGCGTCTGCACCGGCACCTGACGGGCGATGGCGTCGCCGCGCATGTGGCCGATCCTGGCGCGGGTCTGGCCGACATAGGCCTCCAGCGCGCCCTTGGCGGCGCCCAGCACCGGGCCCAGCACGATCGAGCCGAAGTAGGGCGTGAATTGCACGTGATGAACGTCGTGGTCGTGCGCGACGCTGCCGGGCGTCGCGCCGGCGCGCATCGCCTTGCGCCATACGGTCCGATGGGTCGGCACGAACACGCGCTCCACCACCACATCGTTGGACCCGGTTCCGGCCAAGCTGGCCGATTGCCAGGTGTCGATCACGGTCACGTCGGTCTTGGGTAAGGCCAGTTCCAGCCAGTTATGGTCCTTGCGCGCCTGGTCGTCGTCGGGCATGGCGCCCAGAATCACCCAGTCGGCATGATCGATACCGCTCGCGAACCGCCAGCGGCCGCTGAGTACATACCCGTCTGAGACGTGGTCTACCCGGCTGTCCAGGCCGCCGGCGATGGCGGTGGCGATCAGCACATCGGGGCCATGGCCCCAGATGTCCCGCTGCCCCTCGAGCGGCAGGCGCGCCGCCAGCCAGGCATGAACGCCGACCACACACTGAATCCAGGCTGTCGCGCCGCAATAGCGCGCCAGCTCGACGCCCAGCCTGACGTGGGTGCTCCAGTCCAGGCCAAGACCGCCGAACATCTCCGGCTGCAGCACTTTCAGAAATCCGCCCGCGTGCAAGTCCGTCACCGTTGTCTCGGGCAAGCGCCGCAGCCGTTCGGTTTCGTCGGCGCGAGTGGCCAATCGCGGACCCAGCGCGCGGGCGCGGTCCAGCATATCGGCCTCCGTCACCGCGGGCGTGGCGGTCGGGCGAGGATTGAAAGCGACAGCGGTCGATGGGGTCATCGGCATGCTCCTGGCGGCGGGTCGAACCGCGCCATCCTACGCCGCGGGTCGGGCCCGAACCCGGCGCCCGGCCACGATAGTCCGCCGTCTGGGCTGGGGCGAGTGGCCCACGGCGGCCGCAGCCCGTAGAATGGGCTGATGGCGCGGCCGCCGACCACCGCGCCGCGCGGGTCGGCTCTGATGCGCGCGGGGGAACGCCACGATGGCCCGGACACAGCAGCAATCAACCGAGAGGGTGGCCGGTGTGCGCGCCCTGGTGCGCGGGCTGGACGTGCTGCGCGTGCTCAACGCGCTCAACGGCGCCACGCCCAACCAGGTGGCGCGCCACACGCGTTTGGCGCGCGGCACCACCTACCGGCTGATCGAAACGCTGGCGCACGAAGGCTATCTGCGCCGCGATGCCGCCGACGGCAAGTACCGCGCGACCTTGCTGGTGCGCGGGCTGGGCGATGGGGTCGACGACGATGCCTGGATCGGCGAAGTGGCGCGGCCGCGTCTGGCCGCGCTCGGCCGAACGCTCAAGTGGCCGCTGGGCCTGTCCACGCTGCACGGCGCGGAGCTATTGGTGCGTGAGACCACCGACCGCGACAGCGCGCTGGCCTTGAAGCGCTATTCAACGGGGCATCGGTTGTCGCTGGCCTCGACCGCGTCGGGGCGCGCCTACATGGCCTTCGCCACCGACGACGCCCGCGAGCTGCTGCTCGACGTGTTGGCGCAGTCCGCCAATCCCAAGGACCGCATCGCGCGCAACCGGCCGGCGTTCCAGCTGATCCTGGACCGCGTGCGCGCCAACGGATACGCGCGCTCCTCGACGCCGATCGAGGGCGAATCCGCCATCGCCGTGCCGGTGTTTTCATCTGGGCGACTGTTGGCCGTGCTCGCGCTGCGCTACATCGATTCCGCGCTGGCGCCGCGCCAGGTGGTGCGCCGCTATTTCGAACCCTTGCGCGACGGCGCTGTTGACATCGGCGCGGCCTTCGCCGCCGCCGCCGGGCATTCCAATCCCATATCGGAGTAGAACATGGTCACGCTCGCCGACATCCGCGCGAATTCCATCGGCTTCGGCTGGTACATCCGCCGTTGCCCCGACAGTGCGCTCTTGGCCGAATTCTACGGCGGCATTCTGCGCCTGCCGGTGATCCGCGGCCGCGCGCCGGTGTGGTTCTACTGGGTGGGCGAGGCCAACGTGCTCGAGCTACTGTCGCAGGTCGCGCCGCACCCCCATCGCGATACCGACCCCGACACCGCGGCGTGCACACCGGTGTTTCGCTGCCACGACCTTGCCGCCTATGTCGGCTGGCTGAAGGCGCGCGGCGTGCGCATCGTGCGCGACACCGTGCACGCCGAGGGCCGCGACGTGTGGCTGCTGGATCCCGACGATCAGCTGGTCGGACTGCGCGAACGAAACCGCCAGTCAGGCGTGCCCGGCAACGCGGCCGCCTGGGCGCGATTCGATCGCGGCGAGGACTTCAACCCCGGCTGTTCGCCGATGCCGCGCCACATCCAGGAGCTGGGATGGATCGTGCGGCACGTGTCCGATCTCGACGCGGCGATCCGGCTCTATCGCGATGTGTACGGCTTCGCCCCGCTTGGGCATGTGGGCCGCGCGGCCTGCTTCGACCTCGGCAACGGCGTGATCCTGGAACTGTTTCCGGGTGGGGTGTCGGCGCGCCGGCCCACCAACCGCGAGGAAGTCACCGACGCCTGGGTGCAGCGCGTTGCCGACCACGACCTGATGAACGCCTGGTTGAAACAGAACGGCGTGCATCTGGTCAACGACAAGATTCAGTTCCCGTCGGCGGAACTCACCTACGCCGCCGACGCCGACAACCACCTGACCGGTTTCGAGGAACGCTACGATCCGTCTCGCTTCGGTGAACCGCGCCGCCCGTTCCTGGAGGATCTGGAAGCCGAACGGCGCTGGCACGCGACGAAATCGGGTCGATAGCTGGAAAGCCCCGAACTTGTTCCGGGGCCCACGCATCGACACGCGCCGATGCAGTCTGTGGAACGGTGGGTCCCGGCCCGGAGGCCGGGACGTGTGCGAAGCTCACTTCTTGAATTCGATCTCCTCGAACACGATGCCGGCGGGGCGGGTATAGACGTTCTCCAGCCGGTCGGAGACGATCAGGAGGTTCGAGAAATCCACCAACCACAACGCCGGCGCGGCGTCGTACATGCGCGCCATAATCTCGCGCAGCTTAGCCTGGCGCTGGTCGGGGTCCATCTCCCGGTTGCTGGCCTCGATCAAGGGCACCATCTCGGGATCGCAGAAAAACTTCGCCGTCTTCATGCACGAGAAGTACTCGATCGGCCGGATCACGTCCTGGAACGGCGCGCTGTTCCAGGTCAGCGAGAAGGCGTCGATGTCGTCCCACTCGCCCGACATGTAGTGCCGCAGCCAGCCGGCGAAGGTGTTGGGCCGCAATTCGACCGCCACGCCGATCTTGCCCAGGTCCTCGGCCATCTTCTGATAGACCGTGGTGTCCGACATGCCGAGATTGGTCAGCACCTCGATTTTCAGCGGAAAACCGTTGGGATAGCCGGCCTCGGCCAACAGCGCCTTGGCCTTGGCGGGGTCGTAAGGGTAGGGCTTGAGGTCCGGGTTGTAGCCATAGGTCTCGGGCGTGGCGCCTTGCGAGGCCACGCGCGTGGTGCCGGCCAGGATGGTGGTGACGATGCCCTCCTTGTCGACGGCGTAGTTCAGCGCCTGGCGCACGCGCTTGTCTTTCAGCGGCGCGGTGTCGGCCCGTTCAGTGCGGAACGCGATGCTCATCACCACGGCCGAGGGCTCGTACTGGGCGCGGAAGCCGTTGCCGTCCAGGAGCGCGCCGTCCTCGGGGTTGAGCCCGACCGCCACGTCGATCTGGTCGGCCATCAGCGCCTGTGTGCGCGCCGCAGTGTCGAGGATGTTGACCAGCTCCAGCCGCGTCACCTGCTTGGGCGCGCGCCAGGAGTCCTTGAACGGCTCCATCACGCCGCGGCCGCTTGATCGGCCCCAGTCCTTCAGGATGAACGGCCCGGTGCCGACCGGAGTCAGGCCGAAGCCGTCGGGGCCGAGGGTTTTCCACGCGCCGGGCTCGACGATCATGATGATGTTCATGCGCTTGGGGAGGATGGCGTCGGGCGCGACGGTGGTGATCTCCACTGTCATCGGATCGACCGAGCGGTAGCTTTCGATGATGCGCAGCTCGCCGGCCACCAGCCAGCGCGCGCCGTCGGGGCTTTTCAGGTAGTCGAGCACGGCGATCACGTCATCGGCGGCGAAGTCGGTGCCGTTCTGGAACTTGACGCCTGGGCGCAGCTTGAACACCCACGTGCGGGGGCTGGTGTTCTCCCACGACAGCGCCAGCGCCGGCAGCACGTCGCCCTTGGCGTCGAGGTAGGTGAGGGCGTCGAACATCGCCGACCAGGTGGTGCTGGCCGGTGGGCCGACGGCGGAATAGGGATTGCCGAGAGTCGGCGGGGCCTGGGTACCGCCGACCCGCAGCGTCTTGGCCGCGGCCGGCTGCGCAGCCAGCGATACCGCCACTGCGGCTGCGAAAAGCGGAACGGATCGGAAGAACAATGACATGCGGTCGGCCATGGACGCAGGGGTGGCGAGGGTCGCCGGAAGTGTAGACCGGCGAGCGCCGGTGATACCACGACCGCGGGCCATGGGTTAAGATAACCGACGTTCGGGCCAATTACGGGCGGCGAGGAGGGGCGGATGATGCGGTCGACGGTGCTGGCGGGTGTGGTTGCGGCCTGCGTGGGTTTCGCCGGCGACGCGGCGGTCGCGGCCGGCAAGGCCGGCGAGACGAGCCTGATGTCGGCCTTGGGCACCATCGCCTTCCCCAATTCAGGCAAGCCCGCCGCGCAAGACCCGTTCCTGACCGGGGTGAAGGCCTTCTACAGCTTCGA
>JANRJB010000110.1:0-12414 GCA_033764265.1 Rhodospirillaceae bacterium
GCTGCCGACCTGGTAGCTCAAGCGGCGTAGATTGGCCTGGGAGATGATGAACTCGCCCATCAGCCGCTCGCCGTCGACCGCCCAGAAGCCGGCGCGCGCGTCGCCGGTCACGTTGTTGACCGTGAACATCAGGCTGTCGCCGTCACCGTCGGCGAAGCTGAACATGCCGGTGGCGGCGATCACCTGGTTGCGGCCGAGGGTGAGGTTCGCCGCGGTGACCGTCGGCGCCTGATTGATCGCGTTCACCTGGAACGTGGTCTGGCCGCTCCAGGCCATGCCGTCGGTGGCGCGGATGCTGAGCGTGTTGCTGCCACCGCTGCCGACCTGGTAGCTCAACCGATGCAGGTTGCCCTGCGAGATGACGAACTCGCCCATCAGCCGCTCGCCATCGACCATCCAGTAGCCGGCGGTAGTGTCGCCGGTCTCATTGCGAACCGCGAACATCAGCGCATCGCCGTCGGGGTCGGCGAAGACGAACAGGTCGGCCGGCCGCACTGCCTGATTGCGCGCCAGCGTGACGTTCGGCGCGGTGACGATCGGCGCATGATTGCCCGGGACCGTGACGGTGAGGTCTTCCCAGTCGCTCCACAGCGTGCCGTCGCCCGCGCGCAGCCGCAGCTGGCTCACCCCGGCGCTCGCTTGCGCGACGAAGCTGAGGCTCGCGAGCTGGTCCTGGCCGAGGCTGGTCGCGGTGTTGCGGGCGATGCGCACGCCGTTGAGCGTCCAGTAGCCGCCGTTCGGGTCGGTCGTGGCGTCGAGCAGCTCGATGGTGAGCGGGTCACCGTCGGCATCGCCGACGGTGAACAGGCCGCTCGCGGCGACCACCTGGTTGCGCGCCAGCGTGCGATCCTGCGCGACGACGCTCGGCGCGGTATTGCCGTTGGTGGCAAGCGTGAAGTTCGCCCAGTTGCTCCAGTTCGCGCCGTCGAAGCTGCGCACCGCCACTTGGTCGCTGGTGCGGAAGCCAGCGCGGAACTGCACGCGGCCGAGATCGGTGGCGTCGATCTGGAAGTTCGCGCCCTGCTGCAGCCCGTCGAGGGTCCAGAAGCCGCCGCCGCTCGCATCCTGGAACTGGTAGGTGACCGCGGCATCGCCGTCGATGTCGACGGAGGTGAACAGCGCGCCGGCGTTCCACACCGTGCCGGGGCCGGCGGTGCGGTTGCTGGCGCTGAGACGGGCCGGCACGCCCTCGGGCACGAAATCGTAGCCGAGATCGTGCAAGATGGCGAGATCGAGCAGGCTCGGCGCGCGGCCGCGGTACGACCACATGGACTGGCTCATCAGGTCGATCACGCTGCCGTGGATGTGCTGCAGCGACTCCATCGGCACCGGGCCACCATGGGCGGCGACGGCGATGGGACCGATGAAGTGGTAGGCGTCGCCGACCCTGGTGATCTGCTGGTCCATCTCGAACCGACGCGCGCCTATCGAGCCGGCGAAATGCATGATGCCGAGCGGATGGCCGAGCTCGTGCATCATGAAGGTGAGAAAGTCGAGACCGCGCGTCGGCGGTGTGGCGAGATCGAACGACGAGAACAAGCCGGACCGGATGTAAGCGGTGTTGACCTCGATCACGAAATCCGCGGCGGCACCGTTCGCGTCGACCCCGGTCAGCAGCTCTTGCTGGGCCGAGAAGCGATAGACCTCGCCGCCAAGCGGGACCAGCACGTTGTCCTCGATGCGGCCCCCGCCGGCGAGGAGGAGATTGCCGTAGTCCGTGAGCTCGATGGCGACGTCGAGCGTGCCGAGGCCGACGAAATAGCGACCCCACTGGTCGAGCGCGGCGGCGGTGGCCGCCTCGATCAACGGCACGTATGCCGACATGTCAGCATACGGGTTCTGCAGGCTGATGGTGTAGTTGAACATCGCTGCTAACGCCGGGGCTCAGCGAGCGAGACGACGGCGTTCCCGGCCAGGCTCCAGCCCCTGCGACGCACAACCATTGGGAAATTCCATCCGTCGAACAGCAACCGTTGAGATGACAGTAGACGGCTGTTGTGACGGTTTCAACCGTATGGCTAAGAACCGGTTAATGCCGCCGCGGCACGGTTCAGGCCTGGGCGACGATGTTCCACGACCGCCAGGCGCTCCAGGCGACGCCGTCGAAGGCGCGGGCGAAGAGGGCATCCGAGCCGCCGGCGGTGTTGCTGGCCTGGAACTGGGTAGCGGCGAGCTGGCTCGCCAGCACGTCGATGATCTGGTCGGCCGCTTGCGCGTTGCCGCCGACCAGGAACCGGCCACCGTCGAGCGTGCCGTCGACGAACTGGTAACGGGTCGCCGTATCGCCGTCGGGGTCGGAGACGGTGAACATCGGCGCCACCGCCGCCGCCTGGCCGGCGCCGATGCCCATCCAGGAGCCGGCTTGCGTGACGCTTGGCCTGACGTTGGTGGAGGAGATGTCGAACGTGTCCCAGTCGCTCCAGTCGATGCCGTCGGAGACGCGGACCTGCAGGTGGTCGAGACTGGGTCCGCCGACACGGAAGGCGAAGTTGCCGGCGTTGAAATCGGCGGCCGAGACGGTGATGGTCGACCCGCTCTGCGCCACGCCGTTCAGCACGAAGTAGCCGGTGCCGGACTCGCCGGTGTCGTCGCGGAACTCGAGCGTCTGGATCTGTCCGCTGATCCACACGCCCTCGACCAGCATCGGACCGTTGTTGCCGACCTCGCTGTAGCCGGAGTCGGAGTCGTACATGACCACCAGGTCGAGCAGGCTGCGATTGGCGTTTCGCGGCTGCCACAGGGCGTCGCTGGCGGTGACCGTCGGCGGCGTGTTGGCGGTGGGTGGCCAGATGCGAGAAGTCCCAGTCCAAACAGTCGTTGCAGAACTACTGTCGCTAGACGGATCGTTCACGAACGTGCTCTGCCAGGCGCCCCAGTTGCCGTTGACGTCGCGGGCGCGGATGCCCAGGTTGTCGGCGCCCATCCCGGCCTGGAAGGTGACGCTGCCGAGGTCGGCGGCGGCGACGTCGAGCACGCGGTTCGGCGCCTTCGGCACGCCGTTCACCAGGAAGAAGCCGCTGCCGACGTTGGGGCTGTTGTCGCGGAACTGGTAGAGCGCGATGGCATCGCCGTCCGGATCGCTCGCGTAGAACAGCGTGTTCGCGAGGACCTCGTCATCGGCGGTGATGACGTTGGGCCGGCCGACGACCACGGGGGCGCTGATCGGCTGCGCGGTCAGGTTGACGTTGGTCTGGCTGCTCCAGGCCATGCCGTCGGTGGCGCGGATGCCCAGCGTGTTGCTGCCGCCGCTGCCGACCTGGTAGCTCAGCCGGCGCAGGTTGGCCTGGGAGATGATGAACTCGCCCATCAGCCGCTCGCCGTCGACCGCCCAGAAGCCGGCGGCGACATTGGCGGTGACGTTGTTGACCGTGAACATCAGCGCGTCGCCGTCGGCGTCGGCGAAGCTGAACAGGTCGGTCGCCGCCAGCACCGTGCCCGGATTGAGCGTGAGGTTCGCGGCGGCCACCGTGGGCGCATTGTTCGACGGGGCGCTGACCTGGAACGAGGTGAGCGCGCTCGCAGCGATGCCGTCGGTGGCGCGGATGCTGAGCGTGTTGGTCCCGGTGCCGCCGACCTGGTAGCTCAAGCGGCGCAGGTTGGCCTGGGAGATGACGAACTCGCCCATCAGCCGCTCGCCGTCCACCATCCAGAACCCGGCCGCCGGGTTGCCGGTCACGTTGTTGATGGTGAACATCAGGCTGTCGCCGTCCGCGTCGGCGAAGGAGAACAGGGCGGCCGGCAATACCACCTGGTTGCGCGCCAAGGTGACGTCCGATGCGCTGACCGTCGGCGCGCTGTTCGGCGGCGCGCTGACCTGGAAGGTGGTCAGCCCGCTCCAGCCGATGCCGTCGGTCGCGCGCACGCTGAGCGTGTTGCTGCCGGTGCTGCCGACCTGGTAGCTCAAGCGGCGCAGGTTGGCCTGGGAGATGATGAACTCGCCCATCAGCCGCTCGCCGTCGACCGCCCAGAAGCCGGCGCGCGCGTCGCCGGTCACGTTGTTGACCGTAAACATCAGGCTGTCGCCGTCACCGTCGGCGAAGCTGAACATGCCGGTGGCGGCGATCGCCTGGTTGCGCCCGGGCGACCAGCTCTGCGCTGTGACGGTGGGTGCCTGGTTGGTCGTGCCGACCTGGAAGGTGGCGACGCCGCTCCAGTCCGTGCCGTCGGTGGCGCGGATGCTGAGCGTATTGCTGCCCCCGGCGCCAACCTGGTAGCTGAGCCGGTGCAGGTTGGCCTGGGCGATGACGAACTCGCCCATCAGCCGCTCGCCGTCGACCATCCAGAAGCCGGCGCCGGTGTGGGCGGTGATGTTGTTGACCGCGAACATCAGCTGATCGCCGTCGCCGTCGGCGAAGGAGAACAGGCTTGCTCCCGCCACCACCCGGTTGCGGCCGAGAATCGCATCCGTCGCGGCCACCGTCGGCGCGGTATTGCCGCTGCTGCTAATGGTCAGGTACGCCGAGCCGCTCCAATTGGCGCCGTCATACGACCGCACGCCGATCACCGTGCTGGATTTGACCGTGGTGTGATACCGCACCGCGTCCAGCTCGGCCGGCGCCACGTCGAAGCGCGGGTTCGCGATCCGCACGCCGTGAACCGACCAATATCCGCCACCCTTGGAATCGTTGAGCTCGAACTGGTAGCGAAGCGGCGTATCGCCGTCCAGGTCGGACACCCGGATGAGATCGCTCACCCCAACCACGGCGTTTGGCGCGACGACGCGGTCCGTCACCGTGACCCGCGGCGCGAAGGCGTGCGCGATCAGCGGGGCGCCGGCATCGTGGAGCATGGCGACATCGAGGACGCTGACGCCGTACCGCTCGCCGGGCCGCAAGACCGCACCCATCAGGCTGCTGTCGTTCGCCAGGTGCGACACGTCGCGGTCGGCGAGCTCGATCGTGCCGCCCTGGGCGGCCAAGGCCATGGCCCCGACATAATGCGGAATGCCGCCGTCGAAGCTCACGTTGGTGTCGAAGGTGGTGCGGATGGCGCCACTCTGCTGCTCGGCCCAGGTGTCGATGACACCAAGGAAGCCGAGGCCATGGCCAACCTCGTGCGCCATGATGGTGAGCGCATCGAAGCGGTTGAAAGGGACGGCGAACTGAAGGTTGAGGTCGAACCACAAGGCATTCGCCGCGAGGAGGTCGGCGGACACTTGGATGACCAGGTCCGCCTCGGCGCCATTGGGATCGATGCCGGTGATCAGCTCGTCCATGGTCCCGGCGCGATGCACGGAACCTGAAAGCGGCACGGTCGAGAGGAAGCCGCCGCGGGCCAGCGCGTCCTCCTCGCCGAAATCGACGATGTCGATGCGGACGTCGATCGTGCCGGCCCCGGCGATGTAGCGAGCCCAGGAGTCGAGCGCGGCGATGGCGACCGACCGTAGCGACGAGGCATAGCTCGACCCTGGATCGGAAACGGTGACCGTGTAGTTGAACGCCGAGGTCGAGGACAAGGTGAAGGTCTGCGGCGCGCTCCAGAGCAGGCCGTCGAAGGCCGAAACCGTGATCGAGGACGGCGCGGTGCCGGTGTGCACCGACACCCAGCCGAGCTGATCGGCGCTGATCTCGAAGGTCTGGTTCGGCGGGATGACGCCGCCGTAGCTGAGCGTGGCCGCGCCGGGATTGCTGCCATCGTGCGTTATGCGATACCGGGTGATGGTGTCGCCGTCGGCGTCGCTAGCGAAGAACATTGGCGCCAGCCGTACATCGATGTTGGGCGCCAAGACCTGGTTGCTGACGGTCAACGTCGGCGCGGCGGTTTCCGACCCAACGGTGAAGCTTCGCGGAGCGCTCCAGGTGCTGCCGTTGAACGCCGATATGGACAGGGAGTTCGCCACCGAGCCGTTGCGGTAGGTCAAGGATGCGAGCTGGTCTGCGGTCACTTCGATGGCCTGACCGGCAACCTGCTCGACCCCGTCGAGCAGCAGGACGCCACTGCCGGCCGATGCCGTGTTGTCGGTCACCCTGAATCGCGAGGGTCCGTACCAGCCCGAGTCGACAAAGGCGGAGAGCACGACCTCCTGCCCGGCGAACACGCGCTGGTCGCCGACGATCACCTCCGGCGGCGCCGCGGATGGCTCGACCGTGATCCAGGCGGAGGAGGTGTTGCTGAGCACGCCCGCACTGTCGAGCACGGCGAAGCCTAGATTGGCGGTTCCGGCGGCGGTCCCAGCGTGTCGCGCCGAAGCGAACTGACCCGGCGTCATCGAGATCGTGGCGCCCGGAGCGAGTTGTACATGCTGCCCGTCGATGACCAGTGTCGCCCCGACGGCTCCGAAGTTCGTCACCTGGTGCTCGACGACCGTGTGACCGTCGCCGCTCCGATCGAACAGGGCGACCATGTCGGACAGATCGGCCGTTTCCCCCAGATACGTGCGGCCGCCAAGGGCGTTGACCGCGAAGCCCTGATGTGGGCCCGACGGAGCGCCGGGCTGCAGCGTCAAGGTCACCACCTCCGCGCCGTAGGTAGTTCGCCCTTGCGGATCCGTGCTGAGATTGGGACGGGTCGCGACGATGCGTCCGTTCGCAAGCACCGCGGTATCGGGCTGCGGCCCGAGACCGAGGCCCCAGTTCGGAGCGCTTGCCGCCTGACCGGCGCCACCGAACACCTGGAAGCCGCTCTCCGCGGTGTAGAAGCCCCCATTCGCCAGTGCACCGTCCACACCGCCGGGGAGGCCGAAGGTTCCACCCACCGGCCTTCCCGCCGCGTCATAGACTTGTCCGAGATCGGCGCTTCTGCTTGGCCAGGAGAACACGAAGCCGCCGTTGTCCAGCGCGACCACCTTCAGTCCGCCGGGTTCGTTGCCCAGATCGTCGCCGATATCGAACTCCGCGCCGACGCGATTGCCGGCGGCATCGAACCGCTGGCCGAAGTACCGCGCGCCGCTCTGGCCCCCGGACCAGCCGACCACGTATCCGCCATCGGCGAGCACGGCGAGCGCCGGAGACTGGTGGAAGCGGCCGTAGGTGGATGGCACCGAGGTCGCGTTGAGGCGGGTTCCTTCGCCGACCGGCTGGCCAAGAGCATCGAAGGTCCGGACGAAGAGATCGTTCCCCACGTCGATGCCGCCCTGGCTGAACACCGCCACGAAGCCGCCGGTCGGCAGGGCACCCATGGCGTAAGAGCCGCCTTCGAAGCGTGTCGGCGCGCCGACGGCCTGGCCGTCGGCGGTGTAGATGCGAACGTACCAGGCGCTCGAGGGCAGGCCGCCGGTTTCGTAGCCGAGGACCACGAAATTCCCGTTCGCGAGCACGGTCGACGTCGGTGTACCCTCGACCGCAAACGATGCGCCAACTGCCGCCTCGCCGGCAGTATAGCGCTGTCCCCACCAGTCCACGCCGAGATGGGTGCCGTCGACCACCCTGTCGGTCGTCCAGAAGGCGATGAAGCCGCCGTCTGGCAGCGCCAGCACCTTGGTTTCGCGGATATGTCCCGAATGACCGGAGGTGAGGGCAATCGGCGTTCCGACATTGACCGCCGTTGTGCTCATGGCCGGCCACCCTGCGCCGCAGGTAGCCAACTCAGGACCTGATCGGTAGAATCCGTGGGCCTATGCCGGAAACCCGCCATCCGATTGCGCGCACCCGGCGCGCGGCTCGACCATTGCCCCTGCATTACCCAATCCCATCCGAACCCAACTGCTGCCTGGCATTCTACGGACCGCATGTGACGGTTTCAACCATAAGGCTAACAATTGGTTAAGAGACGGGACTGAAAGCGCCGCCAGCAAAAGTTGTGGAGGCCGTCAGGCCGTGGCGACGATGTTCCAGGATTTCCACGCGCTCCAGGCGACGCCGTCGAAGGCGCGGGCAAAGACGGCGTCGGCGCCGCCCGCCGCGCCGCTCGCCTGGAAGACGGTGCCGGCGAGCTGGCTCGCCAGCACGTCGATGATCTGGTCGGCTGCCTGGCCGACGCCGTCGACGCGGAACTGCCCGCCGCCCGCGGTGCCGTCGACGAACTGGTAGCGGGTCATGGCGTCGCCGTCGGCGTCGGCCACGGTGAACAGCGGCGCGACGGCAATCGCCTGCCCGGGCGCCGCGCCGGTCCAGGAGCCGGCCTGGGTGACGACGGGCCGGGCGTTGGTGCTGGAAATGCTGAAATCGATCCAGGCGCTCCACTCGACGCCGTCCGAGGCGCGGACCTGCAGGTTGTCAAGGCTCGGGCCGCCGACATGGAAGGCGAGGTCGCCGCCGGCGAAGTCCTGGGCCGAGATCGAGACGTTAGGCCCGGCCTGCTGGCCGTCGAGCACGAAGTAGCCGGTCCCGGCCACGCCGGTGTCGTCGCGAAATTCCAGCGTCTGCACCGCGCCGCTGATCAGCACGCCGCCAACCAGCGTCGGGCCCTGGTTGCCGACGCTGAAGCTGTCGACATCCCAGAAGTCGACGAGATCGGTCAGCGCGCGATCCTGGTTCCGCGGCTGATTCCCCGCGGTATTCGCGCGCAGGATCGGCGCATGATTGATCGAATAGTCGATGGTTGGCGGCGGGTCGAAGGTGACCGTGACGTTGCTGCTGTTCGAGCCGGCCAACTCGTTGACCACGACGCGGGACCAGGCGCCCCAGTTGCCGTTGATGTCGCGGGCGCGGATTTCCAGGTTGTCCAAGGTCCGGCCGCCCTGGAAGGTGACGGTGCCGAGATCGGCGGCAGCGATGTCGAGCACGGTGTTCGGCGCCTTCGGTACGCCGTTCACCAGGAAGAAGCCGCTGCCGACATTGGCGCTCAGGTCGCGGAACTGGAACCGCGCGATGGCGTCGCCTTCCGGATCGGCGACCGAGAACAGCGAGGAGGCCGCGGCCGTCTCGTCCGGCGTGAGGATCTGGTCGCTACCGGTGACGATCGGCGCGCCGACCAGCTGGGCGGCGACGGTGAAGCTGGTGAAGCTGCTCCAGGCCATGCCGTCGTTGGCGTGGACGCTGAGCGTGTTGCTGCCGCCGGCGCCGGCCTGATAGCTCAACCGGCGCAGGTTGCCCTGGGCGATGACGAACTGGCCCATCAGCCGCTCGCCGTCCACCATCCAGAAGCCCGCGTTGGTGTCGCCAGTCACGTTGCTGACCGTGAACATCAGCGCGTCGCCGTCGGCATCGGCGAAGGCGAACAGGTCGCTGGCGGCCACCACCGTGCCCGGATTGAGCGTGAAGTTCGCGGCGGTCACCGTGGGTGCATTGTTCGGCGGGGCGGCGACCTGGAAGGTGGTCAGCGCGCTCGTGGCCATGCCGTCGGTGGCCTGGACGCTCAGCGTGTTGCTGCCGGCGCCGCCGACCTGGTAGCTCAAGCGGCGCAGGTTGGCCTGGGAGATGACAAACTGGCCCATCAGCCGCTCGCCGTCGACCGCCCAGAATCCGGCGGCCGGGTTCCCGGTCACGTTGTTGACCGTGAACATCAGGCTGTCGCCATCGGCGTCGGCGAAGGCGAACAGCGTCGCCGGCAGCACCACCTGGTTGCGCGCCAAGGTGACGTCCGATGCGCTGACCGTCGGCGCGTTGTTCGGCGGCGCGCTGACCTGGAAAGAGGTGAGGCTGCTCCACGCCATGCCGTCGGTTGCACGCACGCTGAGCGTGTTGCTGCCGGCGCTGCCGACCTGGTAGCTCAAGCGGCGCAGGTTGGCCTGCGAGATGACGAACTCGCCCATCAGCCGCTCGCCGTCGACCGCCCAGAATCCGGCGGCCGGGTTCCCGGTCACGTTGTTGACCGTGAACATCAAGCTGTCACCGTCGGCATCGGCGAAGGAGAACAGGCTGGTGGCGGCGATCGCCTGGTTGCGAGACAGGGTGACGTTCGGAGCGCTGATCGTCGGCGTGGTGTTCGGCGGAGCGCTGACCTGGAACGAGGCCGGCGCGCTGGTGGCGACACCATCGGTCGCGATGATGCTGAGGGTGTTGGTGCCGGCGGTGCCGACGCGGTAGCTCAGGCGTGCCAGGTTGGCCTGGGAGATGACGAACTGGCCCATCAGCTGCTGGCCGTCGACCATCCAGTAGCCGGCGCGCGTATCGGCGGTGACGTTGCTGACCGTAAACATCAGGCTGACGCCGTCGGCATCGGCGAAGCTGAACAGGGCTGCCGGCAGCACCACCTGGTTGCGCGCCAGCGTGACGTTTGCCGCGCTGACCGTGGGCGCGGCGTTGGCCGGGGCGGCGACCTGGAACGAGACCGGGCTGCTCCAGGCCATGCCGTCGGTGGCGCGGATGCTCAGCATATTGCTTCCGGTGGTGCCGACCTGGTAGCTCAGCCGGCGGAGATTGGCCTGGGAGATGACGAACTCGCCCATGAGCCGCTCGCCGTCGACCATCCAGAAGCCGGCACGGGCGTCGCCCGTCACGTTGTTGACCGTGAACATCAGCGCGTCGCCGTCGTTGTCGGCGAAGGAGAACAGGGCGCTGGCCGCCACCGCGCTGCCGCGCGCCAGCGTGACGTTCGATGCCGTGACTGTCGGGTCGTGATTGGGTCCGACCGTGACCGTGAACAGGCCGGTCGTGGCCATGGCCATGCCATCGTGGACACTTACG
Organism: Rhodospirillaceae bacterium; assembly: GCA_033764265.1. Taxonomy (GTDB): domain Bacteria; phylum Pseudomonadota; class Alphaproteobacteria; order Rhodospirillales; family Rhodospirillaceae; genus VGEM01. The sequence goes on from JANRJB010000110.1 coordinate 10,506, forward strand.
GCGAGCTCGTTGCTGCCGCTGTTGCCGACCTGATAGCTCACCCGCCCGAGCTGCGCTTGCGTCAGGGTGATGTCGCCCGGCACCGTGTAGCGCTGGCCGTCAAGCAGGAAATAGCCGGCGTCCGCGTTGTGCGTGGCGTTACGGAAGGTGTACGACAGCGCATCGCCATCGACATCGCTGGAGGAAAACAGGCTGGTCCCGGCGACCACCGCGCCGCGCCGATAAGTCTGCGCCGATGCGGTGGCGACCGGCGGGGTGTTGCCGTTGCTGGTGACGAAGAAAGAAGTCCAGCTGCTCCAGTTCACCCCGTCGGAGACCCGTATCGAAACCTCGTCCCGCGTGCGGGGGCCGGTTTGGAAATGCACAACGCTGTAGCCGCCCGGATTGTATTGCTCGACGCTCATCTGGAACGGGGTGCCGGTCGCCTGCTGGACACCATTGACCGTCCAGTAGCCGCCCCCCGCCGTCCTGTCGAGCAGCTCGAACATCACCGGCTGGTCGCCATCGAAATCGCGATAGTTGAACAGCCGGTGCACGTCGACCGACATGTTCGCGTCGAAGGTCAAGGCGGAGGCGGAGAAGGTGGTGACACGCGGCGCGATCGATTGCGGCGCGATCAGGGCGCCGGCATCCGCCAGCATCAGCGCGTCGAGCACGCTGACTTCCTTGCGGACGCCGGTTCCCAGCGACGGGGTCATCAGGTCGTTCATGCTGGACGCCAGATGCGAGACGTCGCGATCGTTGAGCTCGATCACGCCGCCCTGATAGGCCCGCGCCTGCGTACCGACGTATTGCGGGATGCCGCCGCCAAAGCTGACATTGCTGTCGAAGGTGAAACGATCCGCGCCGCTGCTCTGCAGCGCCTGGGTGTCGAGCGCCCCGATGAAGCCTAGGCCGTGGCCGACCTCGTGGCGCAGCACGGTCAGGGCATCGTACTGGCTTCCCGGAACCGTGCCTGAGCCGAAATAGAACTGTCCGGCCTGCAGCGTGAACCCATCGACATAGATGATGATGTCTTCCGTGGACCCGTTGACGTCAGTCCCCGTCAGCAGCTCATGCAAGGTGCCGGCGCGGTAGACGTTGCTGCCCCCCCATAGGTTGAAGACGGAAGTCGGGCCGGCAGCAGCCAGGGCGCCGCTGCCAAGCTCGCCCGTGATCTCCACGCGCACATCGATGCTGCCGCTACCGCGCAGGTAGCGTCCCCAATCAGCCAGCGCCGCTTGGGTCGTCGCCTGGATCAGCGATACGTAGCTCGATACGGAGCTGTCGAAGTCATTGGCGACGTTGACGCTATAGCTGAACATGGCTCTATTGCGCGCCGCCGTGGCGGGACGCCGTACCGTCTGTGATCACCCGCGCGCAGCTCGATCGCCACGCGACCGCAGTTTCCAGCGCGTCGACTAAATGCATCGGCGTTTATCCCAACAGCTAGGCGTCACCTTAGAGCGGCGCATGAGGTGTTTCAACCATAGGGATAAGAATTGGTTAAGACAGCACGATAACAAGGCCGTGATCGCCTAGCCGCGAGCCTGGGCCGGTCGGAGATCCGAACCTCCGACGACGTCGCGAGCGGCAGCCCTGCCGTGCGCCCCGCGATAGGTGCACTCGACCGGGGCCGGACATAGGATGGCCGCAAGAACGAGGAGGATACCGCTCGCATGGAGGTGATCCCACTGGGCCTCGGCTTCGGCGCCGAGCTGCGCGGCGTGTCGATGCTCGACGTCGCCACCAACGACGACGCCTACCGCTTCGCGCGCGCTGCCTTCGAGACCCATTCGGTCATCCTGCTGCGCGACCAGCACATCGCCGACGACGTGCAGGTCGCCTTCTCGCGCGCCTTCGGGCCGCTCGAGCTCGGCAAGGTCGGCCTGCAGAGCGCCGGCACCTTCTACGGCCGCATCACCAACAC
>JANRJB010000111.1:0-4489 GCA_033764265.1 Rhodospirillaceae bacterium
TGAATCAGCACGGTCTTGCCGACGCCGGCGCCGCCGAACAGGCCGACCTTGCCGCCCTTCACGTAGGGCTCGAGCAGGTCGATGACCTTGATGCCGGTGACGAAGATCTCCGCCGCCGTCGACTGGTCGACGAACTCCGGCGCCTGGCGGTGAATCGGGTAAAATTCCTTGGCGTTGATCGGCCCGCGCTCGTCGACCGGTTCGCCGACCACGTTCATGATGCGTCCGAGCGTGCCGGGGCCGACCGGCATGCGGATAGCGTTGCCGGTGTCGGTGGCCTTCTGGCCGCGCACCAGGCCGTCGGTGGTGTCCATGGCGATGGTGCGCACCACCGATTCGCCGAGGTGCTGGGCCACTTCCAGGATCAGGCGCTTGCCGTGATTGTCGACCTCGAGCGCGTTCAGGATCGCCGGCAGATCGCCGTCGAATTTGACGTCCACTACCGCTCCGGTGACCTGGGAGATCGTGCCGACGGTGTTCTTGGCCATGGTCGTGTCCTCTCGTGCCCGTATCCGTGTTCAACTCAATTGGGGTCAGAGTAAAAACTCGCGGTGTCGTCGGCGTGGAGGCCGGCGCGATCGCGTTCCGAATTTTTACTCTGACCCCAATTGAGCTCCTGTGTCGTGTCCCGCGCCTGCGTCAGACCGCTTCGGCGCCGGAGATGATTTCGATGAGTTCCTTGGTGATCTGCGCCTGGCGCGTGCGGTTGTAGCGCAGCGTCAGCTTGCCGATCATCTCGCCGGCATTGCGCGTGGCGCTGTCCATCGCGCTCATGCGCGCGCCCTGTTCCGAGGCGGCGTTTTCCAGCATGGCGCGGTAGGTCTGCACCGCCAGATTGCGCGGCAACAGGTCGACCAGGATTTCGGTGTCCGACGGCTCGTAGTCGTAAGGCGCGGCCACGGCCCCTTTGTTTTCCGGCACCGGCAGCGGCACCACCTGCTGGCGGGTGACGATCTGCGACATGGCCGATTTGAAACGCGCGTAGACCAGCGTCGCCACGTCGAATTCGCCGGCGTTGAACATGGCGATGATCTTCTCGGCCACGGCGGCGGCCTCGGCGAAGGCGATCGACTTGCGGCCGAACTCGGTGAAGCTTTCGACGATGGCGGCGCCGTAGTCGCGCTTCAGGTTGTCGCGGCCCTTGCGACCGACGCACAGGATTTTCACCTGCTTGCCCTGCTCCTTCAGTTCGCGGATCAGGCCGCGCGCGCTGCGCACGATGTTGGAATTGAAGCCGCCGCACAGGCCGCGGTTGGCGGTCATCACCACCACCAGATGCACGTCGGACTTGCCGGTTCCGGCGAGCAGGCGCGGCGCGCCGGCCTGGCCCGCGACCGAGCCCGCCAGGTTGCCCAGCATGCCGGCCATGCGCTCGGCATAGGGCCGCGCCGCTTCGGCGTTTTCCTGGGCGCGGCGCAGCTTGGCCGCGGCGACCATCTTCATCGCCGAGGTGATCTTCTTGGTCGACTGCACCGACGTGATGCGGACGCGCAGGTCCTTGAGGCTGGGCATGGGCGGATCCGGGTGCCGTCAGATATGCCGTGCGACGCCGATCACGAGAACGACTTGGCGAAGGCGTCGAGGAACGCGACCAGCTTTTTCTGGGTGGCGTCGGTCAACTGCTTTTCGCTGCGGATCGCGGCCAAAATGTCGGCGCCCTTGTCGCGCATCGCGCTCAGCATGGCTTTTTCGAAGCGGCCGACCTCGCGCACGGCGATCTTGTCCAGGTAGCCCTTGGTGCCGGCGAAGATCGACACCACCTGCTCCTCGACCGGAACGGGTTGGTATTGCGGCTGCTTGAGCAGTTCGGTCAGCCGCTCGCCGCGCGCCAGCAGCTTCTGGGTGGCGGGGTCGAGGTCCGAGGCGAACTGGGCGAAGGCGCGCATTTCGCGGTACTGAGCGAGCTCGAGCTTGATCGAGCCGGCCACCTGCTTCATCGCCTTGATCTGCGCCGCCGATCCGACGCGGCTGACCGAGATGCCGACGTTCAGCGCCGGCCGGATGCCCTGGTAGAACAGCGAGGTCTCCAGGAAGATCTGGCCGTCGGTGATCGAGATCACGTTCGTCGGAATGTAGGCTGAGACGTCGTTGGCCTGGGTTTCGACCACCGGCAGCGCGGTCAGCGAGCCCGAGCCGTTCTTCTCGTTCAGCTTGGCGGCGCGTTCCAGAAGGCGCGAGTGCAGATAGAACACGTCGCCGGGATAGGCTTCGCGGCCGGGCGGACGGCGCAACAGCAGCGACATCTGGCGGTAGGCGACCGCCTGCTTGGACAAGTCGTCGTAGAAGATGACGGCGTGCATGCCGTTGTCGCGGAACCACTCGCCCATGGTGCAGCCGGTGTAGGGCGCCAGGAACTGCAGCGGCGCGGGTTCCGAGGCGGTGGCGGCGACGACGATGGTGTAGTCGAGCGCGCCGTGGTCGGCGAGCGTCTTGACCACCTGCGCCACGGTCGAGCGCTTCTGGCCGACGGCGACGTAGATGCAGTACAGCTTCGCCTTCTCGTCGCCGGCGTCGTTGATCTTCTTCTGGTTGATGATGGTGTCGAGAATGACGGCGGTCTTGCCGGTCTGGCGGTCGCCGATGATCAGCTCGCGCTGGCCGCGGCCGATCGGGATCAGGCTGTCGATCGCCTTGATGCCGGTCTGCACCGGCTCGTGCACCGAGCGGCGCGGAATGATGCCGGGGGCCTTGAGCTCGGCCAGCCGACGTTCGGTCGACTTGATCTCGCCCTTGCCGTCGATCGGGTTGCCGAGCCCGTCGACGACGCGGCCCAACAGGCCCTTGCCGACCGGCACGTCGACGATCGTGCCGGTGCGCTTGACGATATCGCCTTCCTTGATGCCCGAGTCGTCGCCGAAGATGACCACGCCGACGTTGTCGGATTCGAGGTTCAGCGCCATGCCCTTGAGGCCGCCGGGGAACTCGACCATCTCGCCCGACTGGACGTTGTCCAGGCCGTAGACGCGCGCGATGCCGTCGCCGACCGCGAGCACCTGGCCCACTTCGGCCGACTCGGCCTCGGTGCCGAAGCCGGCGATCTGCTGCTTAAGGATGTTGGAAATTTCTGCGGCGCGGATGTCCATTTATCCGACCCCTTTCATCACGAGCTTGAGGCGCGAGAGCTTGGATTTGAGCGAACTGTCGACCATGCGCGAGCCGACCTTGACGATCAGCCCGCCCAGGATGGCCGGGTCGATCTTGGCGGTCAGCGCGACGGTGCGGCCGACGGTGGCCTTGAGCGTGGCGGCGATGGCCGACGACTGGGCGTCCGACAGAGCCGACGCGGAGGTGACCTCGGCGGTCACTTCGCCGCGACGCTCGGCCAGAATGGCGAGGAAACCCCTGATCATCCCGGGCAGGGCGAACAGGCGGCGGTTGGCAGCCACCAGGCCCAGAAACTTGGCGGTCAGCGGATGGAGGCCGGCCTTGGCCGAAATCGCGGCGATGCCCTTGCCCTGGTCGGTGCGGCTGAGCACCGGGCTCTTGATGAAGCGGGCGAAATCGTCGCTGTCGGCGATCAGCCGGGCCAGGCCCTTCAGGTCGGCGGCGACGGCATCGAGCGCGCCCTGGTCATCGGCCAAATCGTAGAGCGCCGACGCGTACCGCGCGGCAAGCCCGCTGACCCCTCCCGCCTGCGCAGACACCTGATCTGAACCCTTCGAACAAGACCCCGTGGCGTTCCGGACGGCCCCCTGGAACGGGGCTGTTGAGGGGCCCGAAAACCGACGATAACCTATTGATTTTAAGCGACTTTGAAGGCGGTGAACACCGCTGCCGCGATCGCCGGGCCGGGTGGTAGCATACCGCCTATCGCGTTGCAACAGAGACGGGACTGGGGCCGCTTACTTCCAGAACCACGGCCCTTGCGTCTTGGTGCTGCAAAACACCGCGAACAGGAAGCTGACGAGGCCGACACCCAGCACCGCGAGGGCGACGCTGAACAGCCCGTCGCCGAAGGTGGCGACGATCAGCCGGGCGACGGCCACATTGGCGGCGACGAACACTGCCACCGCCGCCCAGCCCTTCCAGTTGGCCGGCCTGACCCCAAACCCGCGCTTGGTGGCGACGAACCAGTGATCGGCCATGACACTTTTCCAGAGTACCGAATGTTCGCACCGTTATCTCACGCCGCTCAAATGTGAACCAGCCGGTGTCAATCAAACGGGCCGGAGCTGCGATGCTCGGCTGTCACCCTCGGCGAAGGCCGAGGGTCCAGAGCCGAGAAACCGGGGCTCTTGCCCCTGGACCCTCGCGACAAGCGCGAGGGTGACGGTGGTGTTGTCTTTTTGAACGCGAGTGAACGCGTCGGCCCGCACGAGCCTCAGAAAAAACTGTACGGGTCGACGTCCACCTGGATGCGCACGGCGTTGGGGCAGCGCACGCGCGCGAGCCAGTCGGCCACCAGGGCCTGCGGGCGCTGGTCGCGGCGGGTCTTGAGCAAGAGCCGGTAGCGGTGCCGGCCGCGCAACAGCGCCATGAAGGCGGGCGC
>JANRJB010000113.1:0-9737 GCA_033764265.1 Rhodospirillaceae bacterium
CCGGCGCGGAGCCGGTCGCGTTCCATCCGCGTCTGGTGATCGATCTGGCGCCCGGCGCGGAGCTGACGCTGATCGAAACCCACGTCGGCCTGCCGGGTCAGCCCTATTTCGCCAACTGGGTGGCCGAGGTCGCGCTCGGCACCGCGGCGCGCCTGTTACGCGCCGTGCTGGTGGACGAGGACGCCGAGGCCTTCCACGCGTTGGTGTCGGTGGCCGCGCTGGCCTCGGGCGCGCGGTACGAGGATTTCCGGCTGTCGCTGGGCGGCGGCAAGGTGCGCCAGGATGTCGAGGTGCGCTTCGACGGCCGCCATGCGGAAGCGCACGTGTCCGGCGCCTATGCGCTGGCGCGCCGCGACCATCACGACCTGACGACCGTGATCGACCACGCGGTGCCGCACTGCACTTCGACCCAGGAGATCAAGGGCGTGGTCGCGGGCAAGTCCCACGCCGTGTTCCAGGGCCGCATCCAGGTTGCCCGTGACGCGCAGAAAACCAACGCCACGCAGAGCCATAAGGCCCTGTTCCTCAACGCCGGGCCGGCGGTGGACTGCAAGCCCGAGCTGGAGATCTTCGCCGACGACGTGCAGTGCGCCCATGGCGCCGCCACCGGCGAAATCGACCCGCAGCACCTGTTCTACCTGATGTCGCGCGGGCTTGACCCCGACACCGCGCGCGGCCTGTTGATCGCCGGATTCCTCGAGGATGCCACCGCGCGCATCGCCGATCCGGCGGTCGCAACAGCCTTCGTCGCGCGCATCGAAAGCTGGCTGAAGCGGCATGCCGTGGCCGGGGGTGCGCCATGACGGCCGCCGCGAGCCTGAAATCCGCGCCGCGCTCTGCGTTCGATGCCGTCGCGGTCAAGCGCGACTTTCCGATCCTGGCGCGCACCGTGCATGGCAAGCCGCTGGTCTATCTCGACAGCGCGGCCTCGGCGCAGAAGCCGCGCGCCGTGCTGGACGCGATGACCTTCGCGTTCGAGAACGAATACGCCAACGTCCACCGCGGCGCCTATTACCTGAGCGAGAAGGCGACCGCCAATTACGAGGCCGCGCGCGAGACCGTGCGCGCCTTCGTCAACGCCCGCGACGCCGGCGAGATCGTGTTCACCAAGGGCGCCACCGAGGCCATCAACCTGGTGGCGTTCAGCTACGCCCGGTCGGTGCTGAAACCCGGCGACGAGATCGTGCTGACCGAGCTGGAGCATCACTCCAACATCGTGCCGTGGCAGTTGGCCGCCGCCGCCACCGGCGCGGTCCTCAAGGTGGCGCCGGTTAGCGCGGACGGCAGCGTCGCCATCGACGCCGTGGCCAAGCTGATCGGCCCGCGCACCCGCATCGTCGCCGTGGCGCATGTGTCCAACGTGCTCGGCACCATCCTGCCGGTGGAACAGATCGCCGAACTGGCCCACGCGGTGGGCGCCAAGGTGCTGCTCGACGGCTGCCAGGGCATCGTGCACGAAGCCGTCGACGTGCAGGCGCTGGGCTGCGACTTCTACGCCTTCTCCGGCCACAAGCTGTACGGACCCAACGGCATCGGCGTGTTGTGGGGCCGGGGCGCGTTGCTGGCCGCCATGCCGCCCTACCAGGGCGGCGGCGATATGATCGACACCGTCAGCTTCGCCGGCAGCACCTGGGCCGCGCCGCCGGCGCGGTTCGAGGCCGGCACGCCGCCGATCGTGCCCGCCATCGGGCTGGCAGCGGCCATCGACTACGTGCGCGGGTTCGACCGCGCCGCCGTGGCCGAGCACGAACGCGATCTGCTCGCCTACGCCATGACCCGGCTGCCGACGGTGCCGGGCGTGCGCCTGGTCGGCACCGCGCAGCGCAAGGCCTCGGTGCAGTCGTTCGTGATGGACGGCGCGCACCCGCACGACCTGGCCACCGTGCTGGACCGCTCGGGGGTGTGCGTGCGCGCCGGGCACCATTGCGCGCAGCCGTTGATGGAAGCGCTCGGCGTGCAGTCCACCGCGCGCGCCTCGTTCGCGATCTACAACACGCGCGCCGATGTGGAGGCGCTGGTGGCGGCCCTGCACAAGGCGCGGGAGATTCTGCTGTGAACGCCGCGACCGCAGAAGCCGGCGACCTGTTGTCGCTGTATCAGGAGATCATCCTGGAGCACGGCAAGCGGCCGCGGAACGCGCGCGCGGTCGAGCACGCCACCTGCAGCGCCGCCGGCAACAACCCGTTGTGCGGCGACCGGGTGACGGTGACCGCACGGGTGGACGGCGGCGTGATCGCCGACGTCGGCGCGCTGGCCAAGGGCTGCGCCATTTCGGTCGCCTCGGCCTCGCTGATGACCGAGGTGTTGAAGGGCCGCTCGACCGAATCGGCCGCGCGGCTGTTCAAGGCGGTGAAAGACCTGTGCACCGGCACGACCGGCCTTGAGGCCGCCAAGGCGGCGGCCGGGGCCGACCTGGGCGACAGCGTCGAGCGGCTGGCCGCGCTGTCGGGTGTCAGTCAGTTTCCGGTGCGGGTGAAGTGCGCGACGCTGCCGTGGCACGCCTTGATGTCGTGCCTGGCCGGCGGCGGCGCGGCGACCACCGAAACGCCGGCCGCGCCTGGCTAGGGGTGCGCCCATGCATGACGAGTTACTTGGGGAAGGTTCGAAGATGATGCCTCCGTACGAAATGCCCGCCGCCGAGGGCGACCCGCCGAAAGAGGGCGACAGCGTCACCTCCGGCGCGCCGTTGCCGCCGGGCGCCAAGGTGGCCGGCGAGGACGCGGTGGTCGAAGCGCTGCGCGGCGTGTTCGACCCCGAAATCCCGGTCAACATCTACGACCTGGGGCTGATCTACGACTGTTCCATCGCCGACAACGGCAACGTCGACATCCGCATGACGCTGACCGCCCCGGCCTGCCCGGTGGCCGGTTCGCTGCCGAAGGAAGTGGCCGACAAGGTGGCCGCCGTCGACGGCGTCGGCGAAGTGTCGGTCACCATCACCTGGGACCCGCCCTGGACCCCGGCCAACATGTCCGAAGTGGCCAAGGTCGCGCTGGACATGTTTTGAGACAGGACAGGTTTTGACTTCCGGCCCGGTCCACCACACATAATGCATGAAGAGTGCCCGACATGACCGAAACCGCCGCCCCCGCAGTCGCCACGCCGCGCAAGCCGCCGCCGCCGATCAATCTGACCGAGCGGGCGGCCGCGCGCGTGCGCACGCTGATCGACAAGGCCGGCAAGCCGGTGCTGGGGTTGCGCGTCGGCGTCAAGGCGCGCGGCTGTTCCGGCCTGTCGTACGTGGTCGAGTACGCCGAGGAGCGGCGCAAGTTCGAGGACGTGGTCGAGCAGCACGGCGTGCGGGTGTTCATCGACCCCAGCGCGGTGATGCACCTGCTCGGCAGCACGCTCGACTACCGCGACGGCAAGCTGGAAAGCGGGTTCTTCTTCGAGAACCCGAACGAAAAGGGCCGCTGCGGCTGCGGCGAGAGTTTCACGACCTGAGGGGACGCACGCGCGCCGGGCGCGCGGCGTGGGGGGAGTTGCGATGCCATTGTCCGTGATCGGCGCCGGGTTGGGGCGCACCGGCACCATGTCGCTCAAGATCGCGCTGGAGCAGCTGGGCTTCGGGCCGTGCTACCACATGACCGAGGTGTTCCAGCACAAGGCGTTCGAGCCGTGGGACCGCGCCGGCAGCGGCCAGCCGGTCGACTGGGAACAGGTGTTCGCCGGCTACCAGTCGGCGGTCGACTGGCCGGCCTGCAATTTCTACCGGCCGCTGGCCGAAAAGTACCCCAAGGCCAAGGTGATCCTGACGTTGCGCGACGCCGACGCCTGGTTCGACAGCACCCAGGCCACCATTTTCCGCCACGTCGATCTGATGGTGGCCGATCAGTCCACCGCCGCGGGCCGGATGTTCAAGCGCATCATCGCCGACATGTTCGCCGGCCAGCTGCACGATCGCGCGCGCTGCGTCGAGGTGTTCAACCGCCACAACGCCGAGGTGCAGAAGGCGATCCCGGCCGAGCGGTTGCTGGTGTTCTATCCCGCCCAGGGCTGGGCGCCCTTGTGCCGCTTCCTGGGCGTGGCGGTGCCTGACCAGCCGTTCCCGCGCGCCAATACCACCGAGGAATTCCTGCAGCGTTTCGGCGACCGGCTGACCGGTGGTTGACGGGCGCTACTTCGCGCGCTTTTGCGCCGCCAGGCTGACGCCTTTTTCGATGGCCGCGAGCAGTTTCACCGGATGCACCGGCTTGTACAGCACGGCGACGCTGCCGTACTGAAACTCCGGGTCGTCCTCCACCAGCGTCTCCAGCTTCTCGGGCTGGCCGGTGACCAGGATGGTGTGCACGTCGGGGGCGCGTTCCACCAGGCGCTGGCGCAATTCCAGCCCGCCCATGGTCGGCATCATCACGTCGATCAGCGCCACATCGACGGTTCGTTCGTACAGCCGGTCGAGCGCTTCCTCGCCATGGGCGGCTTCGGCCACGTCGTAGCCGCGCTGACGTAGCAGATCGACGTAGGATTCGCGCACCAGCGCGTTGTCCTCGACCACCAGCACCCGGCCCGCCGACGCCATCCGATGCGCCTCCGCGATCTTTCGGGTCCAGATTAGGCCCTCGCCATGGGCGCATCAATCGGCCAAACTGGCGGCCGTCACAATCGAGCGAAAACCGGGCCGCGATGCTGATTTCCGTGCTCAATGCCCTGATCGGCGTGGCGTTGCTGGCCGTGTTCGCGGTGCTGGCCACCGGCCTGGTCAGTTTCGTTGTCGGCGGCGAGTTCAATCGCAAGTATGCCAACAAGTTGATGCGCCTGCGCGTGGCCACTCAGGCCGTGGCGGTGTTGCTCCTGCTGGCCCGCGTGCTGGCCGGCATGAATCAGAGCTGATCGGCGATCACCCGCGATAACAGCCGCACCGCGGTGACGGCCAGGAACAGCGCGAATACCCAGCGCAGCGCCGTCGCCGAGATGGCGTGGGCGATGCGCGTGCCCCACGGGGCGGTCAAGAAGGTGGCCGCGGCGATCAGCACAAATCCGAACAGGTTGACGTAGCCCAGGTTGCCGGGCGGCAGGTTCGGTTTGCCCCAGCCGCCGATCAGGTAGCCGGCGGCTGCGGGCAGGGCGATCACCAGGCCGAGCGCGGCCGAGGTCGCCACCGCGCGGTGGATCGCCACGCCGAAATAGGTCAACACCGGCACCGTCAGCGTGCCGCCGCCGATGCCCATCAAGGCCGAGACCGCGCCGATCACCGCCGACAGGGCACCCAGCGCGGCGCGCGCCGGCAAGCGCGGCGGTCGATCGGCGTCCGCCGAAGTGTTAGGGCGCGGCCGTACCAGGTCGACCGCCACCATCAGCGCCACGACGCCGAATACGCCGCCCAGGGCGCGTCCGCCGATGATCGCCGCCACGCCGGCGCCAACCACCGCGCCGGCGAAAATGCCGGGCGCCAGCGCGCGGAACAGCGTCCTGTCGACCGCGCCCTTGCGGGCGTGGGCGCGGGCCGAGGAGATCGCGGTCGGGATGATGGTGGCCAGCGACGTGCCGACCGCGACGTGCATGCGAACGCCATCGTCCACGCCCAGGGCCTCGAGCACCGAATACAGCACCGGCACGATGACGATGCCGCCGCCGACGCCGAGCAGGCCGGCCAGGACGCCGGCCACCGCCCCGGTCGCGACCAGGCCCAAGGCCAGCGCGGCCAGGAACATCGGATCGGCGTCGGTCAGGCCCAGCATGAGGCATCAACTTGTGTCAAAGACGAACACAACGGCAGGACAGGTTGATCGTGACGCGTTGGGTGGCGCCCCCCTCACCCTCCCCTCTCCCCCCATGAAAGATGGGGGGAAAGGGATACTTGAGGTTAGCGCGTGCGACCGGCGCGCGCTTACCCGACTACGCGGCCCGAAGCCTTTCCGTAGCCGAATCCTGAATACGCTTCGTCGGGCATAGGGCCGAAGTTGGGTGAGGGGGGCTCTAGAAAAAACTGGGGCGGTCGGGGCGGTAGACCACCTTGTTGGTGCGCTCGAAGTTCTCGATCGCCTCCTGCAGCTCGCGGCGGCGGTTGCGCGCGGCCGTGATCTGGGTGGGCGTGATGCCCGACTTGGCGATGCGGTCGGTGGCGACCAGTTCCTGCACCCGCTCCATGAAGCCCTTCATGGTCAGGGCCTCGGTCAGGTCGGCGCAGAAATTGATGAAGTGGCTGAGCCGCACCGGCTTGGCCGGCGCCGGGTGATAGACCGAAATCGCGTAAGAGCCGGTGCGCCGGCCCTGGCGCTCCAGGATCGCGGCGCGGTGATAGGTGGGAAACGGCGTGAACACGAACGCGGTCTGGCTGTCGTGCTCGACCACCAGGTCCTGGGTTTGGCCCAGCATGCGCCCGACCGCTTCCAGCACCATCGCCTCGGTGACCTCGCGCCCGGCGGCCACGCGCTCCAGCTCGAGCGCGGGGTCGCCGCCTTCTTTGCTGGTGTAGATCAGCGTGCCGTTGACGTGCAGCGAGACCCAGGCGTCGCGGTTGTATTCGGCTTCGTACGACGACAGCCGGCGGCGCCAGAAGCTGTCCCAGTCCAGTTGGCCGGGGTCGTACAGCAGGTTTTCGTCGCGGCGCAGTTCGTCGATCACCACAGCGGTCATGCGCATGGCGCCGGTGACGTTCTGGCCGCGCACCGCGACGTTGAAATTGTCCACCCGGCTTTTCAAGGGCAGCGTGACGCGGTTGGACGAGATCACTAGTTCCGGCGTGCCGCCTTCGCCGCCGCCGCCGCCGGGGCCGAAGCGGTGGACGGTCGACTTCTCGCGGTACAGGGTGATGGTGCCGATGTCGATCATGGGCGCGAGAACTGTTCCAGTTGGCCGCGGCGCGCGGGCGGCGCGCCGGGCGGCTACTCGGCGCTCAGCCGCAAATAGCGCAGCGGGCGGGCCGCCTCAAGCGCAACCGAGGTCAGGTCGCGGATCAGCGCGGCCAGATCGGCGCGCAGGCGCGGGAAACCGGCGCGACGTTGAAGCGAAGCTTCGTCCATGTACAGCGCGCGGTTGATCTCGACCTGAATGGTGTGGAAGCCGTTGGCGGGGTCGCCGTAGTGCTGGGTGGTGAAGCCGCCGGAATAGGGGTTGTTGCGCATCACCCGATAGCCCATGGCGTCGAGCGTCTGCTCGATCGCCTCGGTCACCAGCGGATGGCACGACAGGCCGTTGCGGTCGCCCAGCACGAAGTCGATGCCGGCCGGGCTGCCGTCGGCGTCGACCGGCAGGCCCGACGACGGCATCGAGTGGCAATCGACCAGCACGCAGAATCCGAAGCGCTCGTGGGCGCGCGCCACCAGGCCGCGCAGGGCGTGGTGATAGGGCCGGTAGAACGTCGCCAGCCGCTGTTCGACCTCGAAGAACGACAGCTTGCCGCGGTAGATTTCCCGCCGCGTGGCGACGATGCGCGCCACCGTGCCCAGCCCGGCGGCGACCCGCGCCGACGACGAGTTGACGAACGACGGCAGCGGGCCGTCGAACATTTCCGGATCCAGTTCATAGGGCTCGCGGTTGACGTCGAGGTAGGCGCGCGGGAACAGCGCGCGCAGCATTGGCGCGCCCAGGCTGACCGCGTCGGCGAACAGCTCGTCGACGTAGCTGTCTTCCGACTTGCGCAGGGTCGCCAGTTCCAGGCTCGACTGGGCGACGAAATCGCGCGGGTACACCGCCCCCGAATGCGGCGAGGCGAACACCAGGGGCGAGACCAGCTCATCGGGTTCCACCACGTCGATGGCCGGAGTCGCGCGCCCGGCCTCGGCCGTGGCGGCGCGGGGCGATTTGGCTCGGTCGGAAGGGTCCGGCGGCAACGCTGACATGATCCCAGGCTGAACGAAGGCGACCAACACAAGCGTCCGGCCCGACCGGCCGGACGAACGCGAGTGCGATTATCAAGGTCCCGGCGTTGGGCCGCAACCCTTTGAATCGGCCAATTTATCCACATCGGCGCGGATGGCGATGCGCTGGCGCCGACACCGGCGCCGCTCTTGCCAGACCGGGCGCAACTGGCTAAGAACGCTGCACTTTCGACCCGCCGGGCGGTGCGTCATCGCGCCCGGACCAGCGTCGATCGGGCGCGTAGCTCAGCGGAAGAGCACTACCTTGACATGGTAGGGGTCACAGGTTCGATCCCTGTCGCGCCCACCACGCTTCGCCTTCGGCTCCGCGTGGCGCAGCCACGCAAACAAAGAGTCGAAGCGTGTCCGGCGAAGCTTGCGCGGAGCGAAAGCGAAGTCGGACTGGCGCAGCGCGTGGCGCAGCCACGCAAACAATGAGTCGAAGCGTGTCCGGCGAAGCTTGCGCGGAGCGAAAGCGAAGTCGGACTGGCGCAGCGATGTGGTACGTTTACATCATCCGTAGCGAGTCGAATCCCAGCCGAGAATACACCGGGGCGACGGCAGACCTGAAGCAACGGATGGCCGAACACAATGCGGGGAAATCGCCCCATACCGCCAAATTCCGCCCGTGGCGGTTGGTCTGGTATTCGGCATTCCCCGACAAGTACCGCGCCTTGGCCTTCGAAACCTACATGAAATCTCATTCGGGCCGCGCGTTTGCAGCCAAGCGATTGAAGTAACCGACGCGCCTTCGGCTCCGCGTGGCGCAGCCACGCAAACAAAGAGTCGAAGCGTGGCGCGTTTCTCTCCCGGTGCCGCGTGCTAGCTTTCCCGCTCACGGAACGGGAGGGGCTCATGGTCACATTCGCACGCATTGCTCAGGTCATGGTCGGCGTCTTGGCGCTCGCGTCCCCAGCAGTCGCCGCCGATGCCGCGCCGCAGAAGCTGCGCCACGGCTACGTCGACAACCGCTACGGCCAGCTGCATTACGCCATCGCCCAGCCGGCCACGTCCTCACAAGCGGGCGCCGGCGGCGCGGCCAAGCCGCCGATCGTGCTGTTGCACCAGTCGCCCAACTCGTCGGCGGAGTTCGACGACCTCACGCTGGCCCTGGGCCGCGACCGGGTGGCCATCGCCATCGACACCCCCGGCCACGGCGGCTCCGACGGGCCCGAAACCATTCCCACCATTGAGGACTACGCCGCGGCCATCGTCGAAGGGCTGACCGCGCTGGGTTACGGCCCCAACAACCCGGTCGATCTGTTCGGCTTCCACACCGGTTCGCGCACCGCCACCGAGATCGCGGTGGCGCACCCCAAGCTGGTGCGCAGCGTGATCCTGGGCCTGTCGCCCTACGGCTTCATCGACGACGCCATGTCGAAGAAACTGTACGACGAGGTCTATCACCCGACATCGTCGGCCGACCTGCTGCAGCGCTTCTGCACGGCGCTGCCGGCGCGCATCGCCCGCGCCGAGAAGGGCGCCATTCCCGACGCGGCCATGGGCCGTGTCGCGGTGGCCACGCTGCGCGGGCTGACGCGGCACGAATTCGGCCACGCCGCGGCGTTCGAATACGGCCCGCGCTTCAAGACCCGTATTCTCGACATCACCCAGCCGGTCGGCCTGTTCGTGGTCGACGACCCGATCGACAGCTACCAGGGCGGCAAGACCGCGCTCTCGACCAGCCAGGACGTCAAGGCGCTGATGACCAAAGCCAAGGCGGTCACGATCATCGACGACGACTACCGCAACAATTCGTTCTTCGTGCGTCCGGGCGACATCGCCGAGGCGTTTCGCGGGTTCGTGGACGGCACGCGGTGAGCCAACTGGTCGACGTCGTCGTTCGAGAAAAAGCAGAACCCTGCGCAAGGCCATTCAAGGCCGCATGCCAGGCACCTTTCAGTGCCGGTGGCGGGCGGTCGCCTTGCCCAGTTCAGC
>JANRJB010000114.1:0-47437 GCA_033764265.1 Rhodospirillaceae bacterium
CTGCGCCGGGCGTTCGCGATCACCGCGCTGGCGCTGGCGGTGGTGCTGGGCGCGCTGTGGGGCTTCAACGCCTTCCGCCAGAACATGATGCAGCAGTTCTTCGCCAACAATCGGCCGCCGCCGCTGGCGGTGAACACCGAAATCGCCACGCCGGCTGAGTTTCCGCGCACCTTCACCGCGATCGGCTCGGTCTCGGCCATCAACTGGGTGACGATCGCGCCCGAAGTGGACGGCCGCGTGACCGCGTTCAGCTTCATCCCCGGCGGCGAGGTCAAGTCCGGCGAGCTGCTCGTTCAACTGAACGACGAGCCCGAGCGCGCCGAACTGGCGAGCTATCGCGCGCAGCTGCGCCTGGCCGACGTCGCCCTGAAGCGCGCGCGCGAGCTGGGCACCCGGGGCGCGGCCGCCCAGGCCCAGGTCGACGCCGCGCAAAGCCAGTACGACGTGGCCGCGGCCAACATCACCCGGCTCGAGGCGCTGATCGCCCAGAAGGCGCTGCGCGCGCCGTTCGACGGCGTGCTCGGCGTGCGCCGGGTCGAGGTCGGCCAGTACCTCAGGGCCGGCGACCCGACCGTGACCCTGACCAACGTCGACAACCTGTTCGTCGAGTTCACCCTGCCCGAACAGGCCCGCCCGGAACTGGCGCTGGAACAGCGCGTCGCCCTGAAGGTCGACGCCTACCCGGGCCGCACCTTCGACGCCGTGGTCGCGGTGATCGACCCGCAGATCGACATGTCCACCCGCACCATCAAGCTGCAGGCGGTCATCACTAACAACGAGCGGCTGCTGATGCCCGGCATGTTCGCCAACCTCGAGGTGATGCTGCCGCCGACCGCGGGCGTGATCACGCTGCCCGAAACCGCGCTCGACTATTCGCTGTACGGCAACACCGTCTACGTGGTGCAGGACGGCCCGGCCGGCGCCGACGGCAAGCCGACGCTGACCGCCAAGCGCGTCGCCGTCACCCTGGGCGACCGCCATGACGGCCGGGTGGCGGTGCTGACCGGCCTGAAGGCCGGCGACCGCGTGGTCACCACCGGGCTGATCAAGCTGTTCGACGGCAGCCAGATCCTGCTGAACGAAACGCCGACGCTGGTCAAGCCGGCCGAAATTCCGATCCCGTAACCCGGCCATTGCGAGACGCACTCAGGCGCCCATGCATTTCACCGACCTGTTCATCCGCCGGCCGATCCTGTCGATCGTCGCCAGCCTCTTGATCCTGCTGGTCGGCGTGCGCGCGCTGGTCGACCTGCCGGTGCGGCAGTTCCCCGAGCTGACCAACGCGCTGATCACGGTGACCACCGCCTACCCCGGCGCGCCGCCCGAGCTGATGCAGGGCTTCATCACCACCCCGATCGAGCGCGCGCTGGGCGCGGTCGACGGCATCGACTACATGACCTCGAGCTCGGTGCAGAGCCGCTCCAACGTCACCGTGCACGTCAAGCTGAACTACGACCCCGACGTGGCCATGACCGACGTGATGGCGAAGGTCCAGGAGATCAAGTACCAGCTGCCGCAGGAAGCCAACGACCCGGTCATCACCAAGTCGGCCGGCCAGGCGCTGCCCACCATCTTCCTGGCGTTCGGCAGCCCGGAACTGTCGACCGCGCAGATCACCGACTTCATCACCCGCGTGGTGCAGCCGATATTGTCCACCGTGCCCGACGTGGCGACGGTGGAGATCCTGGGCGGCCAGCCCTTGGCGATGCGCGTGTGGCTCGACCCCAACCGCATGGCCGCGCGCGGCATCACCGCCGACGACGTGGCCGCGGCGATCCGCGCCAACAACTTCCAGTCCGCGCCCGGCCAGACCAAGGGCTACTTCGTCGTCACCAACATCACCGCCGACACCTCGCTGACCGACGTCGAGGCGTTCCGCGACATGGTGGTGAAGTCCGAGAATGGCGCGCTGATCCGCCTGCGCGACCTGGCGACGGTGGAACTGGGCGGCCAGCGCAGCGATTCCAGCGCGTTCTCCGGCGGGCAGAACGCGGTGGTGATCGGCGTGTCGCCCACGCCCAGCGGCAACCCCTTGACGCTGGCCGGCGGCGTGCGCGCGCTGCTGCCCGAGATCGAGCGCGCCCTGCCGCCCGGCGTGACGGTGGAAATCCCGTTCGATTCCTCCGAGGCGATCCAGGAGGCGATCGACGAGGTGGTGTTCACCCTGAGCGAGGCGGTGATCATCGTCATCGTCGTCATCTTCCTGTTCCTGGGCACGCTGCGTTCGGTGATCATCCCGATCGTCACCATCCCCATGTCGATCATCGGCATGGCGATGTTCGCGCTCGCGCTGGGCTTCAGCCTGAACCTCTTGACCATGCTGGCGATGGTGCTGGCCATCGGCCTGGTGGTCGACGACGCCATCGTGGTGGTGGAGAACGTGCACCGCCACATGGAAGAGGGCATGTCGGCGGTGGAAGCGTCGCTGGTCGGCGCGCGCGAGATCGTCGGCCCGGTGGTCGCCATGACCATCACGCTGGCCGCGGTCTACGCGCCGATCGGCTTCCTGGGCGGTCTGACCGGCACCCTGTTCCGCGAGTTCGCCTTCAGCCTGGCCGGCGCGGTGATCATCTCCGGCTTCGTCGCGCTGACCTTGTCGCCGATGATGTGCTCCACACTTCTGCGCCAATCGGATTTCCACGGCCGCTTCGCCCAGGCCATCGACCGCGGTTTCGCGCGGGTGACCGACTGGTACGGCCGCCGGCTGGCCACCACGCTCGACTTCCGCCCGGTGGTCGGCCTGTTCGCCGCCGCGGTGCTGGCCGCGGTCGGCTTCCTGTTCGTCAACACCCAGGCCGAGCTGGCCCCGCAGGAAGACCAGGGCGTGGTGATCTCGATCTTCGAGGGCCCGCAGTACGCCAACATCAACTACATGGAGGCCTACACCCGCCAGGTCGACGCGGTGCTGGCGGCCTTCCCCGAAGGCGCCAAGGGCTTCCAGTGGAACGGCCGCGAGGGGCAGAACTCCGGCTTGGCCGCGCTGCGCCTGAAGCCGTGGAACGAGCGCGAGCGCAGCGCGATGGAGCTGCTGCCGGCGGTGCAAGAGCGCCTGTCGACGCTCGACGGCGTCAACGGCTTCGCCTTCACCATTCCGCCGCTGCCCGGCGGCACCGGCGGCCTGCCGGTGGGCTTCGTGATCTCGGGCCCGGTGTCCTACGAGGATCTGTACGAGACCATGGAGACCATCAAGGTCAAGGCGCGCGACAGCGGGCTGTTCATGGTCACCAACACCTCGCTCAACTTCAACAACCCGGTGGTCAACGTCGAGATCGACCGCGCCAAGGCGAACATGCTCGGCATCCGCATGGACGCGATCGCGCGCACGCTCGCCACCCTGGTCGGCGAGAACTACGTCAACCGCTTCAGCCTGGAAGGTCGGTCGTACGAAGTCATTCCCCAGGTGCCGCGGTCGCTGCGCTTCTCGGGCGAGGATTTGCGCGCGTTCTACGTGCGCACCGCCAGCGGCGACGAAGTGCCGCTGTCGACTGTGGTCAAGGTCTCGACCGGCGTGCAGCCCAACGCGCTGACCCGCTACAACCAGCTCAACTCCGCCACCTTCCAGGCGGTACCGATGCCGGGCGTGGCGATGGGCGACGCGGTCGCCTTCCTGCAGGACGAGGCCGCCGCGTTGCCGCGCGAGTACGTCACCGCCTTCCTGTCGGAAGCGCGCCAGTACATCGAGGAAGGCAACCAGCTGTTCTATACCTTCGGCTTCGCGCTGATCATCATCTACCTGGTGCTGGCCGCGCAGTTCGAATCCTTGCGCGACCCGCTGGTCATCCTGGTCAGCGTGCCGATGTCGATCTGCGGCGCGCTGCTGCCGCTGTTCTTCGGCCTGTCGTCGATGAACATCTACACCCAGGTGGGCCTGGTCACGCTGATCGGCCTGATCTCCAAGCACGGCATCCTGATGGTGGCGTTCGCGCGCGACATGCAGATCAAGGAGAACGCCGACCGCCGCACCGCCATCGAGCACGCCGCGCGGGTGCGCCTGCGCCCGATCCTGATGACCACCGCGGCGATGGTGGCCGGCCTGCTGCCGCTGATCTTCGCCACCGGTTCGGGTGCGGCGGCGCGCTACGCCCTGGGGCTGGTGGTGGTGGCGGGCATGACCATCGGCACGGTGTTCACGCTGTTCGTGCTGCCGACGGTGTACACCTGGATCGCCACCGACCATCGCGCGGTGGCCAACTCGGCCCGCGCCCGCGCCATCGAAGCCGCGGCGCGCTGAGCCGCGCACCCGGCCGCGGCGGCGGTGGTTCGCAATACTTGAACAGTTGCGCGCCGCCGGCCTGCGGGCGGGCGAGGAGGTCGAACTGCGGACCAAGGGCGGCGATCTCGTCGTCCATCGGCCCGCGGCGCGCGCCCGCGACGACGCGCGCAAGGCGGCCGCGGAAATTCGCCGCCATGCGCAGGGCCGGTCCCTGCGCGGGCTGTCGATCAAGGACCTCATCAACGACGGTCGGCGGGCAAGACGGGCCCCGATCTCATGTCGAGCTGACTGAACGCCCGCGGAGCAGCGCCGATGAGCGCATCGCGCCATCGCCTGTGTTCGGCAACCGCCGTTCGCGCCTGTTGAGCGATGGACCCCGGGTCAAGCCCGGGGTGACGGCGGAGCGAGTTGATGCGCCCGCACGTCAAGTCCGGGAAGGCGGGTCTTGCGCCGCCCCGAACACCCATTTCCGGCTGGCCGCGAAGTTGAAGGCGAGGCCGGCGAGCGAGCCGGCGGCCACGCCCAGCACGGGCGCTTCGCGCACCAGCGTCACGCCCGCCACCAGGACCGCGTAGGTGCCGTAGTTGACCGCCGCGCCTAGCGAATTGGCGAACACGAACCGCGCCCATTGCCGCGCCGGGCGCGCGGGGTCGGCGCCCCGGAAGGTGAAGGCGCGATTGGCCGCCCAGGTGAAGGTGGCCGCGCACAGGAACGACACCACGCGGGCCGCGTAGGGCCCCAGGCCCAGGCCCGCCATCGCCAGCGTCAGCACCCCGGCGTCGACCGCGAAGCCGGCGGTGCCGACCGCGGCGAAGCGCAGGAACTGGCCGCGCACGGTTGCGTCGGTCATGTGGCGGTCACTCATGCGGCGCTCGGGGGAGCGCCCGGGTTCACGTCGGGCGCCGGCAGTTCCAGATAGCGCAGGCGCTTCATCTCGCGCCGGCCGCGCGTCACGGTTTCCAGGATCAGCCCGCAGGCGGTGGACAGGAACGCGAGCAGCATCAGGCCGGTGGACAGGATGGCGGTGGGGAAGCGGCGCACCAGCCCGGTGTCGAGGTACTCGGCGATCACCGGCGCGGCCAGGATCAGCGCCGCCGCCGCCAGCACCAGCGCGACGATGCCGAAGAACTGCACCGGGCGTTCCTCTTTCACCAGCTTGCCGATCAGCCACAGGATGCGGAAACCGTCCTTGAAGGTGGACAGCTTGCTGACCGAGCCGGGCGGCCGGACGCTGTAGGGCGCCTCGATCTCGGCGATCGGCATGCGCAGCTCCAGCGCGTGGACCATCAGCTCGGTCTCGATCTCGAAACCCTTGGCCAGCGCCGGGAAGGTTTTCACGAAGCGCCGCGAGAAAGCGCGGTAGCCGGTGAGCATGTCGCGCGTCCGTTCGCCGAACACCACGGCCACCAGAGACGTGAGCAGCCGGTTGCCGAAGCGGTGCCCCGGGCGGTAGGCCGCATCGGCGGTTTCGACGCGCGCGGCGCTGACCATGTCGTGCGGTCCGGCCAAGAGCGTGGCCACCAGCCGGGGCGCGGACGCGGCGTCGTAGGTGCCGTCGCCGTCGACCATCAGGTACACGTCGGCCTCGACGTCGGCGAACATGCGCCGCACCACGTTGCCCTTGCCCTGGAGCGTTTCGCGCCGCACCACCGCGCCGGCGCGCGCGGCCACGTCGGCGGTTCCGTCGCTGGAGTTGTTGTCGAACACATAGACGGTGGCGCCGGGCAAGGCCGCCCTGAAGTCGGCCACCACCTGGGCGATGGCGGCGGCCTCGTTGTAGCACGGCACCAGAACGGCGATTGACGGCTGGGCGGGCGCGGGCCGATCTGAAGCGGGCTGGACAGAAGCGGTCATGGACGGACGATGCGGCGGACCGGACACAGGACGACGAGGTCGACCTCGGCGACGGCCAGATTGGAGCGCACCTCGGTGCAAGATGCGGCGTCGGCGGCCAGACCGTAGCGCGCGAGCATGTCGCCCGCCAGGGCCAGATCGGCGCGGCCGGTCAGCAGATGCAGCGCGCCGGCATGGCCGCGAATGCGCTGCGCCACCTGGCGCGCGAGGCCGGCGTCGCCGTCGTCGGGATGGTTGGAGTAGCCCTGAATGCGCACGAAGGCGGCTTCGGGCGCGAAGGCGGGGATGACCCACGCCACCGGCGCGAACCCGCTGATCAGGACCAGCGTATTCCCGGGGTCGGGCAGCGCGGGCGCGGCAACCTCGACGAAGCTGGCCGACCCCATATCCGGGTTCCAGGGCACACGCCCCCAGGTGCCGCCGCGCGTGGTGACGACCAGGAGCGCCAGCACGGATGCCAGAACGACGGCCTGGGCGCGGCGCGGCATCGGCCAGGCCGCCACGCAGGCGGCGATCAGCACCGGAGCCAAGAGCTCGAGCGCCACGACGTAGCGGTAGATGGCGAACAGCGCGAGCCACGCTGCCAGCGACACGGCCGCGAACACGCCGGCGAAGCGCAAGGCCCCGCGTTCGGCGTCGCCAAGGGCCGACAATCGGCCAAGGAGCGCCATCGCAAGCGTGATCAGCCCGACGATGGTGGCCGCCGCGATGCGCGCGTCGGTGAAGTCGATCTCGCCCACCGCGCGCGGGTCGACCACCGCGCGCAGCGGCAGCGTCAGGGCGTCAAGGACGGACTCCGGTACGAAGCGGGTATCGCGGTAGCTGGCTGGCAGCGCCATCGGCGAACCGAACAGCGCGTTGAAGTAGGGAAAGATGGGGTTGGCGAAGGCCTGCCACAGCCGCGCCATCCAGAACCCGCCGGTGGCGGCCAGGCCGGCCACGCCCGCGGCCGCCAGCACGGCGGCATCGATCAGCCGCGTGCGCACCGGACCATGCGCGGCCAGCGCCGCGAGCCCCAGCCCGAACGCGAACACCGCCACCGGCAGCTTGAGCCCGGTGGCCGCGCCGATCGCCAGGCCGGCCAGGGCGAAGTGAACACCGCGGCGCACACCCGAACGCGCATCGGCGGCGAGCGCCAGCGCCAGCGCGCCCAGCACCAGGATGCTGAGCACGTTGTCGTAGAAGGTGGTTCCGATCAGGCCGAAATGCCCGCCGCCGGCCAGGCCGGCCACGGCCAGGATCGCGCCCCCGGCCCCGCGGCCCCAGCCGGCGGCGGCCGGCGCCAGCCGGCGGGCCAGCAGATAAAGCGGCGCGGCGTTGAGGCCCTGCACGAACCCAAGCGCGAACCCGGCGGTGCGGGCGGGCACGGCCTGGGCCAGCAGATAGAACGGCACGTCGAGCAGCGGGTTGTAGAAGGTCGCGGTATGGGCCGGGGCGATGTCGAACCCGAAGCGCCCGGTCAGGAACGCGTGGGCGTTGTACCAATGATAGTTGCGCAGATCCCAATTGGCGTCCTGGTCGAGCAGCATGGCCACGCCGCCCATGGCCGGCGGCACCAGGGCGCAGATCAGTAGTCCGATCCAGGGACGGGCAAGGCGGGGCGACACGGCCCATTCTATCGTCGCGGCGCGTCGGCTACAAAGCGGGGCCCACCGTCACCACGCGCGACCGCCGCATGACCGAGACGCTGCCCACCTTCGCCGACGTCGTGGCCGCACGGGCGCGCATCGGTCCGCGCATCGTGCGCACGCCGCTGGTGCGCACGGCGGCCATCGACCGCATGCTGGGCGCGCGCGTGCTGTTCAAGGCGGAGCCCTTGCAGCGCACCGGCTCGTTCAAGATCCGCGGCGCCTTCAACCGGCTTTTGCAGATCGGTCCCGACGACGCCCGGCGCGGCGTGATCGCCTGGTCGTCGGGCAATCACGCCCAGGGCATCGCCGCCGCTGCCGCCGAGCTGAACATGCCGGCGGTGATCGTGATGCCGGCCGACGCGCCGGCGATCAAGCGCGCCGCCACCGCCGCGCTGGGCGCCGAGATCGTCAGCTACCACCGGCTGCATGAGGATCGCGAAGCCATCTCATTTCAGATCGCCCGCCAACGCGGCCTGACGGTGGTGCCGGCCTACGACGACCCGATCATCATCGCCGGCCAGGGCACCTTGGGCCTGGAACTGGCCGAGCAGGCGGCCGAACTGGGCATAGCGCTCGACGAGGTGCTGGTGCCGGTGTCGGGCGGCGGCCTGCTGGCCGGGGTGGGCCTGGCGTTGGCCGCGCGCATGCCCGCGGCCGCAGTGATCGGCGTGGAACCGGCCGGGTTCGACGATCACCGGCGCACGTTCGAAACCGGCGCGCCGCAGCGCAACGCGACCCTGGGCCCGGGCCTGTGCGACGCCCTGCTGGCGCCGACCCCGGGCAGGATCACGTGGCGCTTGAATCGCGCCCACGCGCGGGGCTTCCGCGCGGTCGACGACGATGCGGTGAAGGCGGCGATGGCGATGGCGTTCGAACACCTCAAGCTGGTGGTGGAGCCCGGCGGCGCGGTTGGCCTGGCCGCGTTGATCGCGGCCCGGCGCGAGCGCGGACCGTTGGCCGGGGATCGGACCATGGCGGTGGTCCTGTCGGGCGGAAACGTGGATTCGGACGTCTACACTGCATGCGTGTGCGATGTGAGGAACGCAATTAAAGCAATATAGTCGGAGTCGTGAAATCAACTATTACGAGAAAATGTAACCTTGCGTTTCACGTCATTTTTGGTGTACCCGATTTGATGTTGGGGGTGTGACCGGCCGCGCCGATCCGGGGTGGCCGCAATACCGCGGGCGAACGCCATAGGCGCGCCTGCCGTGACCGGGCCACGGGCCCCCGCATCGCACACGATCGACCGCCGGCCGAACAGGCCGCGGCGACAGGGAACGTAAGGCGGCGCGATGGTCAGGATCTTCGGTCACTTCATCTCGCTGCGCGCGATCCTGTTCGCCATCTTCGAGACGGCGGCGTTCATCGCCTTCTACAACATCTTCAAGATCGTCGTGATCTACGTCGCAGCCGGCACCTTTCAGGAACTGCCGGGCCAGTGGTTCCTGCTGCCAGCGTTCTGCCTGATCGCGTTCTGCACCGCGGCCGCGTGCGGCATGTACAACAAGGACATCTTTTCCGACCAGCAGGAACTGCTGACGCGCCTGCTGACGGTGACGGTGCTGATGTACTTCATGATGGCCGCGACCATTTCGCTGGCCGAGCTGTTCGCCTGGTCGGGCGCCGACCTGAAGCTTTATTACGCGATCGCGCTGGGCGCGTGCGCCGGGTACTGCATCGTCGCGCTGTTGTTCCGGCTGAACATCCTGTCGACCAATTTCAACGGCACGGCGCTGGAGCGCCGCGTACTGGTGCTGGGCATCGACGAACGCGCCGCCAAGATCGCCAACCTCAACGGCAGTTCGCGCAGCCCCTACAAGGCGGTGGGCTTCGTGCCGATCGGGAGCGAGACCAAGCACCCGACGCTGAACAAATCCAAGGTGATCCCGGCGCGCGTCCTGGAAAGCTCGGGCGGGCTGGCCGGGCTGGCCGCCGAGCAGAACATCGACGAGATCGTGGTGGCCAGCCGCGAACAGCGCGGCCTGGATCTCGACGCGCTCTTGGCCTGCAAACTGGCCGGACTGACGGTGACCGACTTTCCCAGCTTCTGGGAACGCCAGACCGGACAGATCGACCTGTACGAAGTGGCGCCCAGCTGGCTGATTTTCTCGCAGGGTTTCCGCATCTCCTGGCAGCGCGAGTTCGCCAAACGGTGTTTCGACGTCGTCGTCAGCGTGATCCTGCTGATCGTCACGCTGCCGGTCACGCTGCTGACCGCGCTGGCCGTCAAGCTCGACAGCCCGGGCCCGGTTTTCTACCGGCAGGAGCGCGTGGGTCTGAACGGGGCGACCTACCGGATCCTGAAGTTCCGCAGCATGCGCACCGACGCCGAACGCGACGGCGTGGCGCGCTGGGCCCAAGCCAACGATTCGCGCGTGACGCGCGTCGGCGCCTTCATCCGCAAGACCCGCATCGATGAAATCCCGCAGGCCATCAACGTGCTGATGGGCGACATGAGCTTCGTCGGCCCGCGCCCCGAGCGGCCGGCGTTCGTCGAGGACCTGAAGCGGAAAATCCCCTACTACGATGTCCGCCACCGGGTGAAGCCGGGCCTGACCGGCTGGGCGCAGATCAACTATCCCTACGGCGCTTCGGACGAGGACGCCAAGATGAAGCTGGCCTACGACCTGTACTACGTGAAGAACTGGAACCTATTCCTGGACGCCGTCATCCTGTTCCAAACCGCCCGGGTCGTGTTGTGGCGCGAGGGGGCCCGCTGAGCGCCAGGGCGCACACGCGCGGACGGCCGGCATGATCGGGCGGGCGCCATGATCGGGCCAGTGCCATGATCGGGCCAGTGCCATGATCGGACAGGTCACGCTGTTCAGCTACGGCGTGTGCGGGCTGGCATTCGCTTTGGCCACGGTGCTGACCGCGGTCAGCCGGTCGCAGAACCGCTACCGGCTGGTGCTGCTGATCGCCAATGCGCTGACCTCGGCGTGGGCGTTCAGCGTGGTGGCGCGGCTGGCGTTCCCGGGTCTCGGCGCGCCCGCTGGACTGTTCATCGACGTACTGGAGCACGCCCGCGCCGTGGCCTGGATGACCACGGTCGGGTTCATCCTGTTCTTCGCCTACCAGCGCCGCTTCGACGCCGCGGTCGGATGGTCGCTGCTGGCCGTGTCCGGCGGGGCGCTGGTCTATCTGCTGGGCAGCGACCTGTACCTGTTCCTGGGCGGGGAAGGCATCGACCCCGACCTGCAGCGGATCAACTTCATCGCCCGCGTGCTGATCTCGGTCTCGGCCCTGCTGTTGATCGAGAACCTG
This sequence comes from Rhodospirillaceae bacterium, assembly GCA_033764265.1. Taxonomy (GTDB): domain Bacteria; phylum Pseudomonadota; class Alphaproteobacteria; order Rhodospirillales; family Rhodospirillaceae; genus VGEM01. Next base: position 10,966 of record JANRJB010000114.1, read on the forward strand.
TTCCGCAACAGCGGACCCGAAACACGCTGGTCGGTGAAGAACCTGTGCTTCGGCCTGGGCCTGTTGTTCGGCTACGACTTCCTGCTCTACGCCGAGGCCGCCCTGTTCGGCCGCATCGACGCCAACCTGTACAGCGCGCGCGGCATCGCCAATGCGCTGGCCGCGCCCTTGGTGGTGATCGCCGCGGCGCGCGCCAAGACCTGGCCGGTCGACCTGCACATGTCGCGCCGCCTGGTGTTCCATTCTGCCACGCTCCTGGGCGCCGGCGGCTACCTGGTCGCCATGTCGGCGGTGACCTATTACCTGAGCGAGATCAACAATCCCTGGGGCTTCCTGCTGCAGACCTCGTTCGTCACCGCCGGCGTGCTGGGGCTGTTGGTGATCCTGACCTCGGAATCCGCCCGCGCCCGGGCGCGGGATTTCATCAGCCGCAACTTCTTCAGCTACAAATACGACTATCGCCTGGAATGGCTGAAGTTCATCGAGACCATTTCCGACAGCTCGGGCCGCCTGAACGGCCCCGAGCGCATCGTGCGGGCGCTGGGGCGCATCGTCGACAGCCCGTCCGGCGGCATCTGGGTCTACGAGCAAGAAGACAACGCCTACCACGCCGCGGCGGCCTGGAACCTGGGTGCGGTGCTGCCCGGTTTCGCGGCGTCCGAGCCGTTCGTGCGCCGACTGGCGGCAAGCGGCGCGGTGATCGACCTGCGCCGGCGCGAGCAGGAGGGCAAGCCGCTGACCGACCTCGCGCTGCCGGCCTGGCTGGAGACACATGCCAAGGCCTGGCTGGCGGTGCCGATGATCCATGTCTCGGGCATGCCGGCGTTCGCGGTGCTGGGCACCGCGCGGGCGGCGCGGCAGCTGAACTGGGAAGACTTCGAGCTGTTGCGCACGGCCGCGCGCCAGGCCGCCAGCTACATCGCCGAGGAACTTTCGCTGCGCCAACTGGCGCGGGCCCGGCGTTTCGAGGACTTCAACCGCCAGTTCGCGTTCGTGGTGCACGACATCAAGAACCTGGCCGGGCAGATGACGCTGATCCTGAGCAACGCCGAACGCCACGGCGACAACCCGGAGTTCCAGCGCGACGTGCAGGCCACCATCCGCGATTCCGTGACGCGGATGCACCAGATGCTGGAACAGCTGCGCGCCGGCCGTCGCGGCGATGCCCGCGACACCTCCGACCTGGCCGGACTTCTGAAGGAATTGGCCGCCCGCTGGCGGCTGCGGTCCGACCGCGTGACCCTGGCCGTGCCGGACCGGCCGGTTCCGGTGCAGGGCGACCGCGCCCGGCTGGAAGCGATGACCGGCCACGTGGTCGGCAACGCGCTCGATGCCGCCGGGGAAACCGGCCATGTCACCGTCGCGCTGACCGATGCCCCCGAGGCGGCCGGCGCGGGGCGCTGCCTGTTGACGGTGACCGACACCGGCGCGGGCATGGACCCGCGGTTCATCGAGGAAAAACTGTTCCAGCCGCTGGATTCGACCAAGCAGTCGGGGTATGGCATTGGCGCCTTCCAAGCCCGGCAGCTGGCGCGCGAACTGGGCGGCCGGCTCGAGGTGGACAGCGCCATCGGGCGCGGCACGTCGATCCGCATCACGCTGAACGCGGCGCAGGGCGCGACCGCGCCCGCGGCGGCAATGGCAGACACGGTGGTTGGGGTTGATGAGCGAGCGTCCGGCTGAACCCGCACGGCGGCACGCCGCGCTCCTGGTGGTGGAGGACGACCCCGGCCTGCAGCGCCAGATGAAATGGGCGCTTGCCGATTCGTTCCAGGTGCAGATCGCCCACGACCGCAACGGCGCACTGGCCGTTATGGCGCGCGACGCCCCGCGCCTGGTGGTGCTGGACCTGGGCCTGCCACCCGATCCCAACGGCGCCAGCGAGGGGCTGTCGATCCTAGAGAGCGTGCTGGCGGAACATCCGAACACCAAAGTCATCGTCGCCAGCGGCAACGAGGACCGCAACAACGCCCTGAAAGCGATCTCGCTGGGCGCCTACGACTTCTTTGCCAAGCCGGTCGACGTGGACCAGCTGCGCCTGATCCTGGAACGGGCCTGGCACGTCTCGTCGCTGGAGGAGGAGAACCGCCGGCTGAGCCAGGCGGTCAAGGGCACGCTGTCGGGCATGATCACCGCGTCCGGCGTGATGGCCGGGGTGATCCGCACCATCGAACGGGTGGCCACGGCCGACGTCAGCGTGCTGATTCTGGGTGAAAGCGGCACCGGCAAGGAGCTGGTGGCGCGCGGCATCCACGACCAGAGCCCGCGCGCGGCCAAGCCGTTCGTGGCCGTGAACTGCGCGGCGATCCCGGAGAACCTGCTGGAGAGCGAGCTGTTCGGCTACGAGAAGGGCGCGTTCACCGGCGCGGTCAAGCAGACCATCGGCAAGGTCGAGCAGGCCCGCGGCGGCACCCTGTTCCTGGACGAAATCGGCGACATGCCGCTGTCGCTGCAGGCCAAGATGCTGCGGTTTCTGCAGAACCGGGCGATCCAGCGCCTGGGCGGACAGGACGAAGTGCCGGTCGACGTGCGGTTCGTGTCGGCGTCGAACCGCAACATCGAGCAGATGACCAAGGACGGCAGCTTCCGCGAGGACCTGTACTTCCGCATCAACGAGGTCGCCATCAAGGTGCCGGCGCTGAAGGATCGCGAGGGCGACGTGATCCTGATCGCCACCACGCTGCTGCGGCGCTACGCCGAGACCTACCGGCGCGGGCCGTTCGAGTTCGCCCCCGACGCGATCGCGGCGATTTCGGGCTATGCGTGGCCGGGCAACGTGCGCGAGCTGGAAAATCGCCTTAAGCGGGCCGTGGTCTTGGCCGCGGGCGCGGTCATCACCGCCGAGGATCTGGGCCTGGCCGGCAGCGCGGCCGGCGACGGTCTGATGACATTGAAAAAAGCCCGCCAAAAGGCTGAAATTGACGCGATAAAACGGGCACTTGCGGCCAGCGCCAACAACCAGACCCAGGCCGCAAAGATTCTGGGAGTCAGCCGCCCAACCCTTTACAATCTGCTCACCGTCTATGGCATCAAGGTCGACGGGGAATAGCACGGCGGCTGACCGCCGGCGCCCGCAATCAATGGGAGACGCACCGATGACGCACGCTGATTGGACTGGCTGCGAGTCCACCGCCGCCACCGAGCCCGGGACCGGTCGGCCGCGCCGCGGGCTGCGCGCGCGCGCGCTCGGCACCTCGGCCCTGCTGGCCGCGGCGATGGCGCTGGCGGCTGCCACCCCCGGGGCGTGGGCCGCGCCGACGCCCGAATCGCAGCGCTACATGGACGAGGCGCAGGAACACATCGACGACGGCGACGCGGCCGCGGCGATCATCGAGCTGAAGAACGCCGTGCGCGTCGACCCCGACAACTCCGAGGCGCGCGTCAAGCTGGGCGAGCTGTACCTGCAGACCGGCGATCCCGGATCGGCCCAGCGCGAACTGGAATCGGCCCGGGCGCGGGGCTACGACGACAGCAAGATCGCCATGGCGCTGAGCCAGTCCTACTACATGCAGGGCAAGTTCGACGACGTGGTGAAGAACTTCGACGCCTCGCAGTTCGAGGGCGAAACCCGGCGCGGCATCCTGGTGGCGCAGGCGCGCGCCCAGATCGCCATGCAGAACGTGGAAGCCGCGCGCCCGCTGATCGCCGCGGCGCTGGCCGACAACCCCGACTTCCCGGCGGCGCTGGCCGCCGACGCCATCCTGCTGCGGTTCGACCGCAAGCTGGCCGAGGCCGAGGCGCAGATCGACAAGGCGCTGGCGGTCGACCCGAACCAGCTCGAGATCCTGGTGCTGAAGGGCGAGATCCGCCAGCAGCAGCAGGACCTGGACGGGGCGATCTCGTACTTCGACCAAGCGATCGCCATCAACGGCCGCTACACCCGCGCCCGCGTCGCTCGCGCGATGGCCAACCTGGCCGGCAACCGGCTCGACCGGATCGCTGAGGACGTCGAGGAAACCCTGAAGTTCGAGCCGCAGAACCCGCTGGGCTTGTACCTGCGCGCCTTCGAGATGTCGCGCGACAACAAGTTCAAGGAAGCGGTCCAGGTGCTGTTGACCGTGCCGGCACTGCTGGAAGGTTACCCGCCGGCCAAGTATCTGCTGGCGGCCTCGGCCTTCGCCGACAATCAGTTGGAACTGGCCCTGACCTACGCCGACCAATACATCAGCAAGGTGCCCGAGGACATCGGCGGCGCGAAGCTGCTGGCCGCGATCCACCAGCGCATGAACAATCCGGCCAAGGCCGTGCCGCTGCTGGAGCCGCTGGTCGCCGGCAACCCCGACGACAACCAGCTCAAGCTGCAGCTGGCCACGGCCATGCTGGGCGTGGGCCGCAGCGACGAGGCCATCAAGCTGTTCGAAGCGGGCGTGTCCGCGGCACCGGAAAATACCGAGGCGCGGTTGGCGCTGGCGGTGAGCCAGATCCGCGCCGGGGCGACCGAGGCCGGTCTGGCCGAGCTGCAGCGCGTCATCGCCGACAAGCCGACCTCGGTCGAGGCCAACTCGATCCTGATCCTGACCCACCTGCAGAACCGCAGCATCGACAAGGCGATCGACGCCGCCAAGGCGATGATCGCCGCCGATCCCAACAACGCCAACGGCTACAACCTGATGGGCACCGTGCACCTGGCCGCGCAGGACCTGGTGGCCGCCCGCAAGGCGTTCCAGGACGCGCTGGCCAAGGATCCCAAGTACGTCGCCGCGCCGCTGAACCTGGCCCGCGTGGAAGAACGCGACGGCAACCGCAAGGGCGCGCGCGAGTGGTACAACAAGGCGCTCGAGATCGACAGCCGCAACCTGACGGCGTTCGACGGCCTGACCAACCTGGCGTTGGCCGACAACGACGTGGACGGCGCGGCCGGCACGCTGGAGCGCGCGATCCAGCTCAACCCCGCCGCGCCCGAGCCGCGCATCCGGCTGGTCAACCTGCTGCTCGACCGGCAAATGAACGACCGGGCGTTGATCGCCGCGCGCGCCTATGCCAATGCCTCGCCCAACGATCCGCAGGCGATCGACGCGCTGGGCCGCGCCCAGCTGGTCACCAAGGACATGGTCAACGCGGTCGGCTCGTACGAACAGCTGGCGGCGAAATTCCCGCAGAACCCGGAGCCGCAGCGCCGGCTGGCGCGGGTCTACCTGACCGCCGAACGCAAGGCCGACGCGATGCGGGCCATGGACCGGGCGGTCGAACTGGCCCCCGAGTACCAGGCCGCGCTGGTCGATCGCCTGTCGTTCGAGCGCGACGAACAGGGCATCGACGCCGCCCTGGACTTGGCCCAGAAGATGGTCAACGAGAAGCCGGACTCGGTCACGCGCCTGGTGGTGCAGGCCGACCTGATGGCGGTGGCCCAGAAGAACGAAGCCGCGCTGGCCAACTACCGGCGCGCCTGGGACAAGGTGCAGAACCCGACCCTGCTGCAGCGCATCTATTCCACCTACATCCGCCTGAACCGCGGCGAAGAAGGCCTGGCCATGCTGAAGGACTGGGTGGCCAAGAACCCCAACGACCTCGACTCGCGGTTCCTGATCACCAGCCACTACATCAATGCCGGCCAATACGATCTGGCGATCAAGGAAACCGAGAGCATGGACGGGGCGCTGCCCGACAACCCGATCCTGCTCAACAACCTGGCGTGGCTGTACGGCGAGCGCAACGACCCCAAGGCCTTCGACATCGCCGAGAAAGCCTATCGCCTGGCGCCGCAGCAGGCCGACATTGTCGACACGCTCGGCTGGATGGAGTTCACGAAGCGCGACAAGGCGCGCGGGCTGGAACTGCTGAAGAAAGCCCACGACCTGCAGCCGGCCAACCCGGAGATCGGCTACCACTACGCCCAGGCACTGCGCGACAACGGCGACACCGCGACCGCGAAATCGGTGCTGCAGAAGTCGCTGCAAAGCAACCGCCGCTTCACCGATCGCAAGGAAGCCGAGGACATGCTGAAGGCGTTGGGCGGTTGAGCGCGGGTTGAAACGAACGTGATCGTCGTGGTTCGGCCGGCCGATACCGCCGGCGCAGGCGCGCGTGCGGGGCGATGACCGTGCGGCGCGTTTTGGTGACCGGCGGGGCCGGCTATATCGGCAGTCACGTGGCGCTGGCGCTGCTGGAGGCCGGCTGGACGGTCGACATCCTGGACGACCTGTCGACCGGCAGCCGCCGCCTGGTGCCGGCCGGCGCGCAGCTGCACGTGGGCAATACCGGCGACCGCGCTTTCACCGCCGCGCTGATGGCCGAGCGCCGGCCCGAGGCCGTGATCCACTTCGCCGCGTCGATCAGCGTGCCGGAGTCGGTGGCCAATCCGCTCAAGTACTACATCAACAACTTCGTCAATTCGGCGCGGCTGGTGGAAACGTGCGTCGAGGCCGGCGTCGACAAGTTCATCTTCTCGTCCACCTCGGCGGTTTACGGCACGCCGCAGATCCTGCCCGTGCCCGAGACCGCGCCGACCGCGCCGATCAGCCCCTACGGCGAATCCAAGCTGATGACCGAGCGGCTGCTGCGCGATGTGGCGGTGGCCCATCCGTTCCGCTACGTCGCGCTGCGCTACTTCAACGTCGCCGGGGCCGACCCGCAGCTGCGCGCGGGCCAGGTTGTCAAGAACTCCACCAACCTGATCAAGACCGTGGCCGAGCTGGCGGCCGGCAAGCGCGCCGGCATGGACGTGATGGGCGACGACTACGACACGCCCGACGGTACCGGCGTGCGCGACTTCATCCACGTCGTCGACCTGGCCGATGCCCATGTCGCGGCGCTCGACTACCTGATCGAGGGCGGCGACAACCAGGTGCTGAACTGCGGCTATGGCCGCGGCTATTCGGTGCTGGAGGTGATCCGCGCGGCCAGCGACGTGGTCGGCCGCCCGCTGCCCTACCGCATCGGCCCGCGCCGGGCCGGCGACCCGGCCGAGGTGGTGGCCGACGCGCGCCGCATCGGCGCGCTGCTCAGGTGGAACCCGCGCTTCACCGCGCTCAAGCGCATCATGGAAACCTCGATCGCCTGGGAACGGGCGCTGGCGTAAGGCCAACGCGCGTCAGGCCCACGCCCGTCAGACCGCTCCCGTCAGACCGCGCCGCTGAACAGCCGGTCGTAGGCCGCGAACATCAGGCTATCGTCGTAGACAGAGCGGGCGCGCGCGCGATTGGCCGCGCCGATGGCGCGCGCGGCCTCGGGCGCGTCGAGCAGCCGGGCCAGCGCCGCAGCCAGCGCGCCATTGTCCTTGGCGACCACGAAATCTCGGTTTTCGGGTGCGAGCATGGCCTTGATGTCGCCGACGTCGGTGCAGGCCGCCGGCCGGCCGGCGGCCATGGCTTCCAGCAATGTCAGCGGCATCTGTTCGGTGTCCGACGACATGGCGAACACATCGAACGCCCCCAGAATGCGCTCGGGTGCGGCCAGGTGGCCGACAAACACCACATCGTCGCCGATACCCAACGTGCGGACCAGCGCCTCGAGCATCGGGCGTTCCTGGCCCTCACCGACGATGGCCAGCACGCACGGCCGGTGTTCGCGCACCGCGGCGAAGGCCCGGATCAGCCGGTCGATCGCCTTCTCGCGGCGCAGCGCCGCGACCGTGCCGATGACGGGGCCGCAGCCGGCCAGGGATGCGGCCAAATCGGGGTCGGCCGGGCGATCGAACCGGGCGCAGGCGATGCCGTTGGGCACGTAGCGCAGTTTGCGCTCGGGCAGCCGCCAGATATCGCGGGCGATGCCCATCAGGGTCTGCGACGGCAGCACCACGACCGACCGGCCGCCCAGCGCGAACCTGCGAAACAAAATCCGGCGCGGCAGCTGGCCGGCGGCCTCGTCGGGGCCGAAACCGTCCTCGATGTGGATGTGGCGCACGACCTTGGGCCGATTGGCCGCCGCCCACTCGATCGAACCCCAATTGTTCGTCACCAGCACGTCGGGCCGCAACTCGCGCAGGACGCGCCGGGCGGCGATGTAGCTTCGTCGCAGGCCTTGCCGCGCCTCGGGGAATTCCTGCCGCCGCCAGTCCAGTCCCGGCTGCAGCAGTGCATCGGCGTCGTAGCGACCGTCAATGGCCGTGACGATGTGGCGATAGCGCGCGCCGAAATGGTTGGCCAGCGCGGCGAAGCGGCGTTGCGGCCCGCCAACCGCGAAGGTGGCGAACACGCTGTGCATGCAGATGGTGCGATCCGGCACGACCGGGCCGCCGCTCAGCGCTCCGCCAAGCCGGCGAACGCGCCGGCGTAGAACGCGGCGCGGTCGGCCTGCGGAGCCCAGCCCAGGTCGCGCTTGGCGTCGGCGCAGTCGAAGGTGGCGACCAGCCCGCGCGAGCGCAGGTCGCGTTGGCTGGGCGGGGGCACGCGGCGGCCGGCGACGCGCTTGACGAGCCACTTGCCGTATTCCTCGGCGTACAGCATCCGCGCGCTGCCGGGATGGAATTTCAGCGGCCGACGGGTGACCTTGGCCAGTTCGGCGATGAATTCGCGGGCCGAGGGACGCGCATCGCCCACCAAGTTGTAGCACCTGCCGTCGATGCCATCGGCCTGCAACGCGGTGACGATGGCCGCCGCGACGTCGTCGACCAGCACGAACGGCAGTGGGTTGCGGCCATCGTTCCAGCCCAGGCAGTGCTGATCGGCGTTGAACATGCCGAGCCCGCTGTGGAATGGCGAAGTGCCCGCGCCCACGACGACACCGGGCCGTAGAATGACCACCGGCAATTGGTTGTCGCGATGGCGCTTCAACAGCATCGCGTCGGCCATCGCCTTGGCACGCGCATAGTCGGCGCGATCGTGCGACTGCGGATCGGGCGGCGTTTGGCCAGTGACGACGTCGGCGGGATCGCCCAGGTACAGCCCGGCGATGGACCCGACGTGGACCAGACGCTTGGCGCCGGCCGTGACGGAAGCGTCGGCGACGATCTCGGCGCTGCCGACCAGTGCGCGTTCGACCTCGGTCCAGGTCGAACCGCCGCCGCCATGCGCCAGGTTGACCACGTATGTGGCCCCGGCCACCGCGCGTGCCACGTCCTCGGCGCGGGTGACGTCGCCGCGCATCACGGTCACGCCGTCCTGGTGGAACACATCCGACAGGTTCGTGACGCTGCGCGCCATCACGCGCACGCTGAGGCCGGCCCGTCGCAACGCCGCCACGGTGGCCGAGCCGATGAAGCCGGTGCCGCCCAGAAGCGCGACATCGCACGTCGCGCCGGTCGCGGCTGGCCGCGGCGCAGCGCCTGCCGGCTGCGGAAAGCACTGACGCGCGATCTCTTCGCAGATGCGCACGACTTCGGCGCCGAAGGCGAAGTCGGTGGCGCCGGCGTTGGCATCGCCGCCGACGCGCCGGTAGAACGCCGCGATGCTGCCCTTCATGCTGAGATAAAACGGGTCGGACCGGCCCTTCAGCTTGGCCAGCGACAATGCGAAATCGGCGATATTGCCGACCGCCGCGCCGATCAGCTGCCCGGCGGTCCGCACACCCGACAGTAGCGCGTCGATCTGCTCCATCCATCGGCCGCGATCGAGCGTGTAGAACCGGTTGGCCAGAATGTCGGCGATCAGCACACCGTCATCGCAGATGGCGGTGACCTGCCACAGCGGAAACGCCCGGCCGACCGCGAACTGCAGGTGCGCGGTGACGGGGCCGGCCTGCAGGACGCAATCGGCGACCGGGCACAGCTGCACGCCGGGCGCGATCTCAAGGCCCGGCGGCGCGATGGCGCTGATGCGATCCACCGGGCCGGTGAGCGCGACCAGCTGCGACAGCGGATGCACCGCCTGCTCCAACAGGATGTTCTTGGGCTCGCGGAACATCCAGTGGCCGAACTGCCGCGCGGCCAGCTGGCGCAACGGCACGTCGTAGGCAATGACGACATGGCGCAGCGGGCCGAACGCACCGCGCGCCACGGCCTGCTTCAACTTGGCGAACGCCGGATGGTGCACGAAGTTCTGGTTGACGGCCGCGACCACGCCGCGCGCCGCCGCCTGGGCCGCTGACGCCAGCGCATCGGCGCTGCGCTCGGCCACCGGTTTTTCCACCAGCACGTGGCGGCCGGCCGCGATCACCTGGGCGGCGAGGTCGGCGTGCGTGTCGGGCGGGGTGAGGATGTGAATGCAGTCGAAGCGCGCTTCGGCCAGCATCGCGTCAAGACTGTCGAACGTGTGCGCCAGGCCCCAGGTGCGGGCGAATTTCTCGCGCCGGGCGGCCGACGGCTCGACCAGGCCGGCGCCAGCCAGGCGGCCCAGGTCTTTCAGCGCGTGGGCGTGAGCATCGGCGATCGACCCGGCGCCGACAAGGCAAACTGTGTTGTTTTTCATATGGTTAATGACTTATTGGAGGAGTAAGTTGAGCGCACCGAGCGCACCGTATACACAAGCCTTGCAAGCGGGGCCACTGCAACGTCGATGCGCCCCCGAAGCGTGATGGCCAGAGGCGCGACGCCCCTCGTCTTGCCTGCGCCTGACGAGATTGGTTTCGGACGGGAGCGACGGACAGTTCATTTAGGAGACTTCGGCGGCGGCGCGCCGAGCCGCGTTTACAGGCGTGCGTGCGGCTCGCATGCGTTCCAACGACGACTGCCAGGCTGCGCGCTGCGCCTCGATCTGCGGACGGTCAATACTTTCGACGACGGCGAGCATTTCGTCGATCGAGTCGACCAAGATGCCGAACGGTCCGTAGCGGTCGAAAACAGCCGACATGGTCCTGCTCCGAATGGCGATGACCGGACGCAACGCCGCAATGGCATCGCACATCGTACCGCTGGCGGTGAAATTATAGGCGGCAGAGTGGTAAGGCAGGCAAACAAGGTCGGCGGTGCAGAGCAGGTCCATGTACTGGATCCGACTTAACGGCGCGCGCGCCGGGGCAACGTCGAGGCAATCCATGTCAGGGAATTTTTCGCCCTTCGACATTTCACCGACGGTAATGAATTTTCTGTGAGGACCTCTTGCGCGCTTTGCGAGGTCGATGAATTCGCCGAAACCCTTGCTGCGGCGCGCGTTGCCGAGGAATGCAAAAACGACAGGCTTATTGGCATCCGGGTCCGGCGCCATGCCCGGTCGCCAGTCTGATTCAAGAATGGGATGTTCCAAGCATTGCACTCGTCCACTCAGATGCGGAAATCGTTCGACGACACAGTCGGCGATTCCAAGTTCGAGCACATGGATTGTCACCGACTTCGGGCACGGTCGTTGAAGCTGGGATTGGATGTCGAACCGCCTGTAGATGGGGTTGCGCGAACGCCAGATCATGCTGTCACCAAGCTGCCCATGCATGATCAGGTCGATGGCGAAGCGCGCCTGGTGGGACCATAGCCTGCACACTGCGCGGTACAGGTAGCCTTCGAAGCCGAGTACGGCGACGCGTTCGGCGGAAATGCGCTCGGCGTGCGCGTTCAGGAACGCGATGCAAGCGCGCGCCGCGGGGATGGCGGCGATCGGGTTGTGGCGCGACAGCACGCCGTTCGCAGCGAGTGGCGGCGCCGTGACGTACTCGATCTGCGTCAGGTGAGACAGTCGGGACCCGATGTTCTCGAGATGCCCCGATTGAGCCGCAAAAACGATTCGGCGATCCGGAAAGCGCTGCGCCATCAGCGCGAGGTAACTCTCGTTGAACGGCAAGTGCATCGTCGGATGACTGATGAAATCCGCCACAATCAATGCGCTCATGATCGATGCCTCGAACAGAACCGGCCGGGTTGCCGACGATTGATGTCGGCGCAGGGATCGCCGGTGTCTAGACCGCGACGGCCGCGCGACCGACAGTGACTTGGCAAGGCGTGGTTCCTTTCACGTCGTTGGCGCGGGATCACTGCCGATGCGCGCGGGCGAACTTTGGCTCACGAGGCCGAGAACCGCGCCTGGCGTGGTCGGCTTGCCGCCGATTTCGCGAATGAAGAATTCGCAGTACTCCCGCAGCCACTTCAAGAACTGCTGCTGATCGTGCTCAGTCCTCACATAGGGATTCGCCCCCGGCATCAGCGACGAACTGTGATAGTTTAGGCAGAAAAGTCGAACGCCCCGGCTCAAGAGGGCCCTCGTCACGCGTTTGGCCTCGTTCAGGCTGATTCCCTCGGGGGTCAACCGAATGCGCTCGAGCAAGCCGCTCCGCGCAAGCAGTCCTGAAAGATGCATTCGCCGCGACCATGAGCTGAATGCGTAGCGCAAGAGCGAACGCGGCACGCCCGCGAGCGCGCCGACGACTCCGACACTTAAGGGGATCTCAAGGAGAGCGCGTGAATCACCCAGCCAATGGAGCGCTTGGGGTGCGTCCGTGAAGTCCGGCCCACCCTGTTCGGTGAAGCTTGTCGCCGGAACGACGCTGGTGTCGATTTTGTAACCTGCCTCAATTAACAAGTCCGCCGTTCGGGGGCCGAAACCGTACCTGCCGGCCCGGAATACGGTCGGGCGGCGCGCAAATCGTTGGGCGATGCGCTCGGTCAGGCTGACGATCTTGGCGCGTTCGCAATCGACGGGTAGGTTTCCCGAGTAGGAGTTCGCCAAATTTACTTGTTCGTCGAACGGTGGTGTGACCCAGGCGTGAAGCTGCGCGCCGATGTCGCAAAGACCCTGCTCCATGAAAGCCATCAACGTCTGACTGGCCCGATCGTCGTCGACGACCGGGTAGTCGACCAGATACGTCGGAACAACTCCATACTCGTTCCAAATTCGTTGCGCGAGAATCTGGTAATCGATGTTCTTGACGCTGCGAAAGTCGCGGCTGAGAACCGACCAGTCGAACTCCTCTTCGGCATCGACAACGACCAAAAGCATCGGATCCGCGGACGCCGGTATCGGTGCTGGGTAAATCGAATCGGTTTTGGCCACGTTTAACACCGAGCCTTATCCAACGAACGACCAGTCGACGACGGGGATCGCGGCGAAGCGCACAATTCGACTGATGTCTCTCGATTCGGAGAGGGTCGACGCCGCAATGTGGTTCTTGGCAACGACATCGGCGCCGAATTCAGGATGGTATCAAAGCAAGGCGGCAAGGCAAACGAAGTTCGGCGCCACCGGTGAAGTTCTGACGCCATCGGTGTCCATCGTGCGACTCCCTCTTTGGAACGGCGCGGTCGGTCGGACTTGATCGCTGTGGCAACGGTCGGGGGCGACCTCCGTCGCGCCGATCCTACTTCATTCGGTAGTACAGTGCCTTCGCGGCTTTGAACAGAGTCGTGTCTTCGGCACAGACTTTGCGAAAAACGCGCTCGGTATTCGTCGTCAGATAGCGCAGGGTCGAAGCAATTGGGCTTCGCATGAAATAATGTCCGAAGTACCCATAAAGTTGAGACTTCGTCTTTGCGCCGCCGTTATCAGCGTATTTGGCAACATAGGGCGAAAAGTCAGGATACAGACTCTCCAAGCCATGCAGTGTCGTTTTCATGTAGTTACCGATCAGGAGATCATCGAAGATTTCGTGCTCGATGCACGACATGAACGAGTGTCGGGGCGCTTCAAACGAGATGCCGATCGATCGCCGGCCGGGATTTAGGCTGACCGTATGTGATCGCCCGCCGACAATGACCTCGATGAAGCCGAAGCGGTCCGCGATATGCTGGCGGTCGCGGAAATAACTGTCGACCTTCGCGAGATCGTCCTTTTCCAAACAGTCAGACCAATTGTCGCCAAACTCCTCGGGGCTGAATTCGACCGGCGGACTCCGCGGCGGCTTGATCGGCGTGATGCCTCCGGTGCGGGCATCGACGCGGACAAATGCGGGCAGGACCGGCGGCAAGTTCGGATTCTGGTCGGTTTGGTAGTCCGACAACTCGGGAATAAGGCGGTTCGCCCAAACGCTGTCCTTGCGGACGTAGCGGTGAAACCCAGAAAACGGAATGATGTGCGTGGCGCCGTACTTACGGGCCATGCGTTGAGCGCCAGGCGCAATCGGCCGCCGGCGCGCTTCGACGTCGACCAGTTTGTTCCCAGATGGGTCGAACAGGTTCAGCATGTCGGCACCGCCCCACCCGTGCAATGCGCAGTAGAACACCGTGCGGAACTTCCGGTCCTTGATCAAACGGCGCACTTCGAATGACGCGCCGAGATCCGGCGAATCATTTGCATCGATGATCAAGGTTTCCATGACATCGACCAACAGGATCGAGTCTTGGTTGTAGTTCGCGATCGAGTAGACGCGCACGTTCGCCGACAAGTCGATCCACGTGCGGTCGGGGAGAACCCGGGTCTTGTAGCCGAGCAATTCGAGGTCCCGGACGATCCGTCCCCCGTAGTGATCGGAAATCAGGAAGGTCCCGGTCGATATCCGCGGCAGCGAATCAACGTTGAGGTGATCGGGATGGCCGTGGCTGAACCAATGGTACTTCGCCGAGCGAATAGCGCTCATTTGCTCGTTGGGAATCTCGTAGTCATGGCCCCAACTGCCGAAGTACGCCGTCGGACTGATCCAGCTGTCCGTCGTCAGGACCGGGTGATCGTCGTAAACGATCAGGGTCGCGCTTCCGATTGTGTCAAATCCGATCATCGTACCACTCTCACTCGCGTCCAGCAGATTCCGAAGTGGCGGACGCGCGTCGCGTTCTAGCGGGAAACGAAGAAACGAGAGCGAGCCATCTACTCGGCGGCGTGCGCGGCGACCGGCAGTTCGGAGGGATCGGCGGTTCTCCCGAATTGCGACAAGAGGCTGATACCGTCAAGTTTTGACTCCGGCGCGTGCGGCACGCCAACCATATCGAGGATCGTCGGCAGCACGTCGAGGATTGACACTTTCTGCCGATGGACGGCGGGCGTTCCGGACTTGATCCAAAGAACGCCGTCGGGGTGGTGCGCGCCGCTTTTCGTGGCGTCGATCAGATAGAACAGGTCGCCGTAGCGCCAAGTTCGGTTGCTCTCGGCCATCCGTACGACCGAGTCGGGGTCGACCAAGGTGCGGCAAACGTTACCGACCATCAGCGCGTCGGCGTTTTTGCGGTCGACTTGGAAGATGGGTACGCCGTCGACCGCGATCGTCAGCATGCGACGTTGCGCGTTCGCGGCGAGTTCCGCATTGGCGAAGCGCACCATGAACTGGTGCGTCATGACGGGCTCGATCTGTGCAAAATCGATCTCGAACTGGCGCAGCATCGCCTCGACATCGTGGGGCCTGTAAAATCTCTGTCCACCGATCGCTTCCCACTTGAGGAACGGTTGCTGGCTCAGCGCAGTGGCGAGGATCAGGGTGGCGCCTTCGCGTTCCAACGCGAAAAAGTCCTCGAGCAGATTGTCCATCGCCTTGTAGCCATGCAGGATCGCATTCTCGTATTTCCGACGTTCTTCATCGCTTGGCTTGTTGGCAAAAGGGGCCGGATTCATGTGGCGCCAGTAGCTGTGCTGAAAGTGCGCCGTGCTGTTGCAAAAGAAAGTCGCGAAATCTGGCCGATAGCGGCGGTAATAGTCGGTGAAGACATCGAACATCAGCAGGTCGAGCAAACTTGCCCGCTTCCAGCTGCTGCTGCCGCCATCGGCGAATTCGTGAGCCAGTTGGCGCAGGACGCGGGTGCCGGTCGATAGCCGCAGCCCGTTGCGAACCAGAAACCAGACGAACGCCGCGTGTTCCTTCAGACCGACTTTCCGCTGCGCGTTGCTGTACTCGCGAACGTTTGCGGCGACGTAGTTTTGAAAGGAGTTAAGCGGGGCCGGGTTCGCCGGCTCTCCGTTACACCAGGGATCGCCCAGATAAATGTTGCGTTCGCCGTTGATCCGCCGCGCATTCATGCTTGAAAAATTGCAGACGGCGAGCCCTTCGCGCGCCAGCATGTGCCAAACGTCGTCGTGCGTAGCCCGCGGCCCATCCGTCAGGTGAAAGATCTTGTGCTCCTTAAACGGCAGGCCGGTGTGTAACGAATACCATTGAATCCAGGGCTCGAGATTTGGCGCCGCCGGCTCGTCCGACTCGGTGGTAAAGACCTGAGACGAATCGCGGAAACGGGCGAAGTTCGGCAGCTCTCCGGCGCTGATCCACCGCTCGAGCAACGGGGGGCATAGTTCATTGAACTCAATCAGGATGATCGGCTTGTTCGACATGATGAGTGCCCTCAGCTTGTGCTCTCGGCGGGTAAATCGCGGCGGGTCGAATCATGGCGGCGCACAGCCATGGCGCAACCAGTGTATTCTCGCACCTGCCTTGGCCCAATACTTTAGCCAAACGCGTCGCAAAAATCCAAACCAGCCCGCTCGATACCTGTGGACTCAGGCAAGCCGTGCAATGCGTCTCAATCCGTGCGCGGTCCGGCTTTATCGTGGCGAGTCAAGCGGCTGTCGGGCATCGGCCAAGGTCGAGCACCGGGCCCGGACAGGTCTCCATCCCGCGATTCAAGCCGCTGGAGGGCATACGCTGGATGGGCTTTCAACGCTTGGCTGCGATGCCTGACACGCCACCTGAACTCGATCGATCAAGCCCTTGGCCGGATCGCCGACGGCCACTCAGTGGTCCACCAATGATCGGCACCATTGCTGCGCGCAAGGCGCGTCGCCACCCATTGAGGCGCGACATCCGGAAGATCGACGATCGGGCCGGGGTCTTGTTCATGATCAAGCGGCCCAAGCCGTTCCCGCCGGAGCGGAACGCCCAAGAACCGATTGCGCCCCATGTAAACCACCGACTTTTCGTTTCTGAGCTGATAATCGGCGGGGCGCTTATGGTAACTCGGGTTCGTCGACATCAGTTGTCCAGCACCGTCGGCCCATTGGTACATCGTACCATCATTGCGAATGCCAAAGCCCGGTCCGGCCTTGATCCATGGATCGATCGAGCCATCGGGCAGGATGCCGTTGAAGAACTGATTGTTCAGGCAAACGTGGCGATAAAGGCGCTGATCTGGCGGGTCAGCCTGCGCCGGCGTGCCGACGGCATTGTCGACATCGGCGTAGCTCTCACTCTCGGGCGTCGTGCCCCAATCGACGGGACGGTGATAGTCGACAAAACCTGGCTGCCACAACCGATTGCGGTAGTCGATGAAGGGGACTTCGCGATTGCGGACACGATTGCCGCGCTTCAAGACATGGCAACCGACTATCACGGTTTGAGCCCGCCCTCCGATATCGAGCGGGACCTGTTCGGAATAGTATCCGTCTTCCTCTTCAAAGGCGTGCCACCAATTGGCGATGGTCGAACCGCGCATATCGAGTTGACTCGAATAGCACTTGAAACAATGCCCTTCACCCGCGGTGGAACCGAACAGCGAATTGCGAACGATGACCGCTTGCGAATAGTTGCTGTAGAAGGAGTGTGTCAGGCCGTCGCCGTGCCCAGCCCGCACCAGGACGCAATTATTGTAAATGTGGATGCCGGGGTACCAATGGGGCCCGTGGGCATTCTTGAATCCTTGCGTGAACGCCACGTTCTCGAAATAGCTGTATCTAAGATATTCGCCAGGGCCGCCATCGAGAGCCACGGAATCGGATTTAACCTCGATGTTCTCAACCTCAAGGCTCGTCCAGCAATGATCGAATTCGATGCCGCTCGACCCCGGAAGGCTCAACGTCGTGCTGCCCGTAAACTGGAATACGGGATGCTCACCGTTCGGACCGATTTGACCCAACAGGATTATGCGCGGGCCCAGATTCATTCCGTAACCGCGTTTCACGCCGAAATCGATTGATCTGACCTGGTACAGGCCCGGCGGTAATTCGATGACGAACCCGTCCTTGATCTCCGGATTGTTTGGACCAAGGAACAAATCGGGTTTGCCTTGGGCGACGAGAAACTTGAGCGCGTTGGTACGTGCGAGATCGGCCGTGTACCAAGCCCCGGCGGCTTTCAACTCGGCGCGAGACTTCATGAACGGGAACGGCGGGTCGGGTTGTTTGTATTCTTCGACTTTCGGGGCGAGGAACTGGGTATTGGCGCCGGCGTAAGCCAACACCGCGTCCCACTTCCGAGCCGCCGACTTGGGCGTCGCGGGCGCGGTCTGCGCCGACGCCGGTCTCGCAGTCAGCAGCAACGACCCGGAAGCGGCCAACACGCTGCGGCGCCGTAGCGCCTGCGAACCAATCCTTGGCGATGTCATCCTACGCTCCACGCTCACGCCATCATTCACACCAATCATTGCGATAATCTCACGAAAGCACGTAATTTGCGAGGCGATTTCGCCCTTTGGCGAGTGATGAATCCCTTGTTCGAGATGGCGACGGACGTTTTCATCCGATTGTCATGAGGGCATACTACTCGCCGCCCAAGCGAACCCGTGAACGAATTGACCTGCGCCGACAACAGACCTTAGTTAGTCTCGCAATGTTGAACTCTGTCAGAACGCGCCTACGCCAATATCTGGTTTACTTCTGCGTCGGCGGTTTCGTCGGCGTGTTGGGCGTGGGATTCCGCGAAGTCTTGGGCCGGCTTTTGCCCGATGAGCCGATCTGGTATGCCGCCTCGGTCGCCATCGCCTATGGCGCGTCGATCCTGTTGAGTTTTTCGCTGCACCGTCGGATTACGTTCAACGTCGATCTGGACCAACGTAGTTCCGCGGTGTCGCTCGGAAAATTCTCGGCGATCGCCATGATCGGTTTGGCGGCAACTTCGTTTCTCGCCCCGGCGCTGCGCTACGGCCTCGATCTAGACGCCGCTCTGGGTTCCTGGGGGGCGATGGCCGGCTTCGTTCTCGCCGCCCTGATCGTTTCGGTCCTCACCTACGCGCTCAACGCTCTGGTCACTTTCCGGCAGTCGCACCAACAGCGCGTTTGAACGCATCACCTGCGCAAAGCGCGAACCGCCGCAACGACGTGGGCGGCCTGACGGTCGCTCAGCTCGGGATACATCGGCAGGGACAAGCAGCGCCGTGCGACGTCATCGGTCACCGGTAAATCGGCGCCTCGCGCCATGTCGGCGAAGGGAGGCTGGCGGTGGATCGGATTGGGATAGTGCACCGAAGAAGCAATTCCGCGTTCCTGCAAGCTTTTCATGAGGCCAGCGCGGTCTTGGTCCTTGATGACATATAGGTGATAGGCGTGCGTGCCGTCGGCTTGGCCAGTGGGCAGTTCGAAGCCGCAGCCGGACAGCTCACGGTCGTAAAGCGCAGCGATCTTGCGCCGTTGTGCGATCCAACCATCGACGTGGGGCAGCTTGACCGAAAGAATGGCGCACTGCAGTGAATCGAGCCGATAATTGTAACCGAGCTCCGTGCTCCAATACCGCTCCTGCTGCGCATGGCTACGCAAACGGCGTAGCCGGGCGGCCATCTCCCTCGACGAGGTCGTCACAGCCCCGCCGTCGCCGGCGCCACCCAGATTTTTCGAAGGATAGAAACTGAAACAACCGAAGGTGCCCATGGACCCGGCGCGACGACCCTTATAGACCGCGCCCGCGGCTTGCGCCGAATCCTCGATGACGGCGATCCCCCGGGCGCGGGCGATCTCGAGGATCGGATCCATGTCGGCGCATTGTCCATACAGGTGCACCACGATGATGGCCCGTGTGCGCGGCGTGATCGCCCGCGCCAATGCTTCGGGATCCATTGTGAAGCGCTTGGGATCGATATCGACAAAGACCGCGCGGGCGCCTTCGTAAAGAATCGGCCAGGCAGTGGCGATGAAGCTCATTGAAACGGTGATCACTTCGTCGCCGAGCGCGAGATCGCAGCACCGCAGTGCCAAGTGCAATGCCGTTGTGCCATTGCTGACGGCGACCGCTTCGGCAGTTCCACAATAGGCGGCGAATTCGGACTCGAACCGGTCGACCGGCGCACCGTTGACGAAATCCGCCGTTTCGAAGACACGGTCGACCGCAGCGCGCAATTGCGGTGCAAGTGGTTCATGTTCCGCTTTGAGATCGAGCATCGGCACCACAATTGACGATTGCGCGGCGTTTGCTGCTGAAGCCATGGCGCGGAGCTACTTCTTGAGTCCGAGGGCAAGGAAAACGAGCGGACGAAGCATCAGCCACCAGCCGGAAAACGGCTTGATCTTGGTGTAGGACTGACGCAGATCCGAGGGATACGTCTTGGACACCGGAACTTCGGCCACCCGGTAGCCAAGACGATAAGCGTAGAAGTGGACATAATACTCGTACTCATAGGTCCGGAGCCAGTCCTGCCAAATATCCATTCGGGGATCGTCAAGCAGCGACAAACGATAGGCGCGGAATCCATTGGTCAAATCCGTACAGCGCTTCCGCATATAAAGGGTGAACAGGAGGCTGAGGAATTTGATCGCGATCAAACGAAACCGCGGCAAGTTCGGCGAACTTCCGCCCGACAGAAAACGGCTGCCTTGGACGTAATCGGCGTCGCCGGCGATGATCGGCTTCAACAACCGGGGAATTTCGCGGGGGTCGTCCTTCCCGTTGCCGGCCATCACGACCAGAATGTCGTAGCCGTTTTCGCGTGCGAATTCCACGCAGCGCGTGATGCAGGCGCCCAGTCCACTGCGAGGTTGATCAAACACTGTGAGGCCGTATCGGCGCAACTTTTCCGGACCGTCATCGGTCGAACCATCGTTCACCGCCACGAAGTGATCGGCGAGCCCGGCGCTGATGCGCTGAGCGAGCGCGTCAAGTTTCTCCGTTTCATTGAAGAACGGGAACATCGCGAGCACTTTGTGCCCGGGATAGATCGTTGCGCCGTGCAACGACGATGGAACTGGCGCGCTCACGTGACGCGACGCTTGAAACGCGCCGGATTACCGGCCCAGATTTCACCGGGCGGAATGCTGCGCGTCACGACGGCACCGGCCCCGACCACTGCTTTCTCGCCGATGGTAATCCCGCACAGGATGACCGATCCCGAACCGATCGACGCCCCCTTCTCGATCGTCGTCGTCAGCACCGACCAGTCAGCCTCGGTTTGGAGCTCCCCCAACGGATTGGTCGCGCGCGGCACCAAGACGTTGGTGAACATGACGCCGTGGCCTAGGAAGACCTCGTCGCGGATATTCACGCCTTCGCAAATGAAGCTGTGGCTGGAAATCTTGCAACGCGCGCCGACGCTGGCGCCTTTCTGGATTTCCACGAACGCGCCGATCTGCGTGCCTTCGCCAATGGTGCAACCGTAAAGGTTGACAAATCCGAAGATTCTGACATCCGCCCCCAGTCGGACGTCGGGCGCGATCCGGCAGTACTGGCGCATTTGAATCGGGTCAAACGCCTGCGGCGCCGTACTCATCGCCGGGTCCCCGCCTTGACGATCACTTCAGAGTCTTGACCTTCGCGGCGAGCGAGCGCCACATTCAGTTCCTGTTTCCTCGACAAGACCAAGCTCGACCGCTCCCTGGCGATCAAATAATGCGGTCGGCGCTGACTATGGACGATCAGCCGCAACACGTAGTCGCTGAGCACGGACAGGATCATGAACATGATGAAGAACATTGTCGCGATCTGCAGCGATAGCGACGTCCATCCTTCCGCCACTCCTCCGACAAAAACGGCTACCCCGACGACATATGCGCTGTAAATCAGGTTGACGGTCGCGCCGATCAAGGCTGCGATGATCAGCAGTCGAAGAGGCCATTTCGACGTCAGCAACATGATCCTGATCGATCGCAGGATGTCACCGAACAGCGACCTGCGAACTGAGTTTCCCGTGACGTTCTCGGGCTTGTACTCGATTACGGCGTGCTTGAAGCCGGTCAGGCCGGCGATGACCGTAAACAACGCATATCGATCGCTGTTGTCGAGGAATGCGTTGATGACTTTGCGCGTCATCAAGCGAAACGACGAATCGTCGACCGACACGTCGAAACGCTTGCGCACCGAGGACGATGCAGCCTGGACGATGTCGCGACGCACGCGTTCGCCGACGCCAAGATTTTGCCGAGACTGGCGCGCGTAGACGATTTCGACCCCGCGCGCCAGCGGTTCCAGCAGGCTAGGCAGGCAGCGCGGCGGGTCGAGTCGCGGGTCCATGGTGATCACGACATCGCCGATTGCCTGCTCGAGACCGGCGACAAAAACGCTCTCGTCATCGATGTGGCTCACCAGGCAATAAAGCTGGATGTTGCGCACCGATTTCTGCAATCGCTCGATTACGTCGACGGTGTCGTCCGCGGAGCAATTATCGACGACAATGATCTCAAAATCCTTGAATCTCGACTCGAGGATAGCGGCGGTCTCGATGACAAATTTCTCGATGTACGCCGACGCATCGCGAACGGGCGCGACGATCGATACGAACGTATCGAGCTTCTGTTCAGTTTGCGGAGTCAATGATGAGGTCTCCAATCGCAGTCAAGGCGTCGTAAATGTTGTCGATCTTGGCGCCCATGACCGAGACAATCCGCGGGTCCGACCCGACGTGGAACATGATCGGCCGCCCGTCGTCGCTTTCGTTCCTTACCATAACCGTCTTCACCTCGAAAAGCGACTCGCGATAGGTGAATCCGCCCACCGCGCTCACATACCTCTCGGCGTCGCGCCGCATCGAACCGAACCGCGTCGCCGCCGGATATCTTTCCAAGGCCTGATATGGGTCGACATCGGCGTCCTGTGAATCGTCGATGGCAGCGTGCGGCGTGTAGCGGACATGGGAGAAGCTGTACAAGCCGCGCTCCGGAAACGGCATGAACGAAAAAAACGGTCCGTCCATAACCGTGACGCCGATACGTCTGATCGCTTCGGGCGGCTCGACCAACACCATTTCGGTGATTTCATGCTTCAGTGAATGGCGGCTCCGCCCAATACCTGGGATCAAATTGAGTCCAGAGTATGTGCAGTTGATGATTTTCTCTGCGACGATGGGCGAGCCGTGAACGGTGTGCACGACCAGCCTGCCGTCCGTCGACTCGACCGCCGAGACGCGTCGTCCCAGCAGCAAGGGAACGCCCGCCCGATCAAGCCGGGCGCGTAGAATGGCGCGCAGTTCGGCACGGCTGAAAGCGTACTCCTGGGTTTCGTACACCGCCTCGATCAATCGTGGGTTGAACAACTCGGCGAACGCGGGACGGGCGCGACGATAAGGCGCCTCGATGTTATCGCAAAAAATCTCGAACTGACGCGCAGTCACATGCGATCGGCCGCGTCCGATAGCATAGAGCATCGTAAAATCGTCATCGATCGCCGGCCTGAACTCCGCCATGAACCGAGCGAAATTCAGTCGGCTCCGATAGGCCGTGCTGAAACTGCGCGGATAGTGGTAGCCACCGTGCAAGCGAGCTTGGTTTGTGTACGACGCGCGCGTCATTAACTCGTCATGGGCTTCGACGAGAACGACGGACTTGCCGCCCTCGGCCAAAAAGGCAGCGATGGCGCATCCATAGAAACCGCCTCCAATCACGACGACAGGCAACGCTTGGACTCGCATTCGACCTCTAATGGCGGACGGGCAGTTGGACTTGCCGTGCGGCCACGCCGCTGTCACTTGTGCTGGCCTGGGCTACAATCAATTTGCCATTGGGCGATCGGCGGGCCTCCGCAGCAGCCGCGTCATGCGCGGCTCCGGGTCAAGCTTGCGGATCACCACGTCGGGGAGAAAACGCCAAAGGCCGGTCGCCTTGAGCAATGGCACGAACGGCCGCACCGGTTCCCGGGTTTCGGCGACGATCGTCCAATCTGGCGGCGCGATGCGAAGCGGCCAATCGCCGGGCAGCGGGCGTCGCGGGCGGGAGTTATAGATGAACAATCCGCCGGGAGGCGGAATCCCAGCCACTACGCGCGACCCGTCATCGTTCTGTTTAAGGAGCCACTCTGCGCCGATCCGCGAGGCGGGATCAGTCCACACCGTTTCCGACGTCGACTGTGCGATGCGGACGACCTCACGTTCGGAATACATGAATGTTCGATCCGACGCGCCGGTTAGCAAGATGCCGGCTCCCGCCACGCCAAGCAAGGCGATGCCGGCGGCGACGCGACGTGCGAATGGCCTGACTTCGGCGAGCACCAACCCGACGCACATTGCCATGATGGCGATGGACACAATCTGATACCGCGGGATGAGGTAGAGCGAATTGTAGAGAACGTATGTTGTGCAGACGAACCAAGTTGCAGCGAACAACGCCAGCAACCGCGGCAGACGCCAATGAGGTCTATCGCGACCGGACGTGATCACGGCGACCATTGACGGAATTCCGATCCAAGTGAGCGGACCGATCTGCTGGTTGGCCAGGAGCATAACAATCGGCTTCAGCCATCGCGGCGCGGACAAGACGCCCGTGTCGTCAAATCCCTCGGCCGCACGGTTATTCGCCAAGAGATCGGAATTGACGGCCTCGACCCCGCCGAGCGTGACGGTGAATCGATACAGCGGATCTCCGCTCGCCGCCCACAGCACCACGGTGTCAGCGCCGAATACCGCGATGAACCCGGGCACCATCCAGAAGTAGTTCATCCGGTTTCCGCCGTAGTTGGCCGCGAACAACAGTCCATAGAACAGCAGCAGACAAGCCGTCGTTTCGCGGGTTATCGCCGCGACTCCGGCCAATGCCCCAGCGAACAGGAACAACCATGGGCGCGGGCTGCGCCAAGCGTAATGAAACGCCACAACCGAGCCGATCATATAGACCGCCTCGGGCATGTCCGCAGTCAGGAAAGAAGCCCCGGACGCCATCATCGGAACTGCGATCATGCAGGTTACGGCGATTGAGGCTGCGACCGGGCCGCCCACCCGATCGGTGCAGACGTAAGCGAATCCAAGCAACGCGGCCGCGTACAGCACGGCCGTCGCCATCAATTGGTCTTCGCCGGCGCCAAAGGCGGCGAACAGGGCGGCGGTTGGCAACACGATCGTATGCCGAAGACCCCAATGAGTCACGGCCAAGGTTGGCCCGGATTCAGCCCACGCCTCAGCGGTGA
This sequence comes from Rhodospirillaceae bacterium, assembly GCA_033764265.1. Classification (GTDB taxonomy): domain Bacteria; phylum Pseudomonadota; class Alphaproteobacteria; order Rhodospirillales; family Rhodospirillaceae; genus VGEM01. The sequence goes on from JANRJB010000114.1 coordinate 35,644, forward strand.
CCGCATAATACAGGTCGTCAGACTGCACGAAGCCGATCCACGCGAACCAAATGTGGAACACCGCGAAGGTCAGCGCCGACGCAGGAGGCGCCCACAACCACACGCGTGTGTCTGTCATCGCCATCAAACCATCACTCCGACCGCCCTCGGTTTAGGGTCCGGTACTTTGTGCATCATGCGCGCGCGCGGGTCAGCAGTCGACAGGCCGCCTGCAGCGCAATCTTCTCCACGCTGTCCGGACGGCCGGCGAGCGCCCACAATGCAATCACCGTGGCGACGAACACTGTCGCGCCGATGAGCACCTCAACTAGCAATCGGACGCCGCTGATCGTGATGACATCGCCAAACGCGATGGAATCGAGCGCAGCGGCCATCGCCAGCGCCGCCAGCGGTCCGCGCCAACATTGTTTGATCAGGTCGAGCCATGCGACGGGCACAACACCGCGCAGCCGGATGAAAAAGGTCGGCACCAGCACGATCGACACACCGAGGCGCGCCAGTGCGAAGTTTTCGAGCTGCGCGGTTGTCGCCGCCCAATACATCGCTGGCAGATAGCACACGACGCGCAACCACGTTTGCACCGCGGTTTGCCTGCTTTCGCCGACCGCATTGAGAATCGGGTAAACCGAATTGCAGACGCCGATGACGGCAGCTGCCAGAGCGAAATTTCCGATGAGCGGTGAAATGTCGGCCCATTGATCGCCCAGCAGGACCGCCACGATATCCTGCGACAGCATGGCGATACCAACGCCGAGACTGGCGGCGACGAGTATCGAGGCATTCAGCACCGTGAGGTATGCCTCGCGCAATGCCTGCGGATTATTGTTCAGCTTGACGTAGTTTGGGAACAGCGCTCGGGTGACTGGATCAAGGACTTCGGTGACGGGCAGCGACCCCAGTTCCGAGCTGATGGTGTATTTGCCCATGCGGGTGGCGTCGGTCACGCCCGCCACGACGACTTCATCGATGCGCGATTCGAAAAAACGCCCCAGCGAAGCGGCCAGCAGCCAGATGGAATAGCTCCAGATTTCTCTGACGCGGCTCAAGTTGAAGCGGGGCCGATAGGGGTGCATACGGTAGCTGATGACGACTTCGATTGCGTGCCCGGTCACGGTCCCGATGGCCAGCGACCAGTAAGACGGCCATATCAATACGCAGCCGAGCGTCATGACGAAAGTCGACAACTTGCGGGCAATCCAGAACTGGAACTCTCGCCTGAAGTCGAGATTGCGGCGGAACTCGATTATTCCGATGTTGATCAGGCCGCTGAAAAACACCCGCAACGATAACAACTGAATGACGGGGGCGATGCGCGGATCGTTGAAATAGGTCTCGGACAGCGGCGCAACCGCCAGCAGGATCGCTGTGATGCCGGTGTTGATCAGGACCGACATCGACCATGCGGAATCGTAGAGTGGGCGGTCCGGCGCGGGGTGCCTGATCAATGCGTACTGTTGCCCGGTATCGGCGAACACCTCCAAGAATGCAATGACCAGCATGGCCATGGCGACGACTCCGAAGTCTTCCGGGACAAGGACCCGGGCCAGGATGACCGTGCTCACCAGCCCGATCAGTCGCACCCCCCAACGCATCGCGACCATCCATGTGGAACCCCGCGCCAGGTTGCGAATGACTTCGCCTCGCTCCGAAGTCGATGGCTCCGGAGTTGAAGGCACCGCAGTCGACGGCACTGGTGGAGTCGGGGGAGTAGGCGGGGTTTCGGTCATTGCAAATAAGAGACAGGCGCGCGCAATTCGGGATCCAGTTAACCCAGGGTTTCGCGCCGTCGCGAACGACCGCGCCCATTGGCGTGGTACTATTGCAAACTCCGAGTCGCGAGGGAAATTCCAAATCAGACTCGTCCAGGTTCAAGTCGTCCGAAGAAATGTCGCGAGTCTTGGAACGGCGATCGGTAAGTCCTTGCTAGGCGCGCGGGCGTTGAGCTAAGTCACCGTTGCGACAACAAGGTGACCGGACACATCGGAACACCTGACGCAAGCGACTTGGTGGTGTGAGTGTCGACTGCTGCTCCCGTATTGCTGACGGGCGGAACCGCCCGAAAAAAAGCGAGCAAGTTGCCAGAGTGGGGCAGTTTCGAGCGTGCGATTGTACTGGCCGCCGATCCGGCTAAAATGACGACTCGACTGGTGTTCGAGCACGTCAGCCCGCCTGAAGTGTGCCCTGACACAACCAAATCGTTCGTCTTCAAAGCCGGCGAACTGATCGACGGTCGTTTGTATCTATGCTCGCAGACCGAAGTTCTCGTTCTTGATGCGCAGGCCTTCAAGCCGCTCACTTACATCAGTGTCCCGATCTTTAACGATTTGCATCATGTCGTGCCGACGGGCCGCGGCACTTACCTGGTCGTCGTCACGGGCTTGGAGATGCTGGTCGAGGTCACCCCAGAAGGCACAGTAATAAATGAGTGGATGGTGATCGATCAGGACGTGCGACACCGTTGGCAAGTCGGCACCGATTTTCGAAAGGTTCCGACGACCAAGCCTCATCTCTCGCATCCGAATTTCGTCACCGTTTATCGGGACGAGTTTTGGGTCACGCGCCACAAACAAAAGGACGCGATTTGCGTCAATAAGCCCCTGCCGCCATTATCGATCGAAGTCGGGCACCCGCACGACGGCGTCCTGGTCGGCGACCTGGCTTATTTCACGACTGTCAATTCGATGGTGGTGATTGCCGACATGAAGTCCCGCAAGATCGTGAAGACTTTCGATCTCGGCAAAATCATCGACGCGGCGGCCAGTCCGGGGTGGTGCCGCGGCATTCGTGTCTTGGACGACGGAAAAGTCATCGTCGGATTTTCGCGACTGAGAGTGTCGAAGTCCCAGGAATATCTGGATTGGCTGAAGACGATGGCCAAGCGGGTCTATGCCGAGCCTTCGACAATCGTTCCGCCGAGCTTGCCGACGCGCATCGATTGTTTCGACTTGGATCGCGGCACCCGCGAGTGGTCGATGAATCTCGAGCAGCACGACATGCACGCGGTGTTTTCGATCCTGTAACGAACCCCTCACAAGCGCGATTACATCGGCGTCAGGATGAAGGCGTGAGTGGTGCGGGTTTCCGTGTTGACCGCCGAACCGACGATGACGCCACGCTCGGAAATGCTGTTCGCCGACACGAGCGTATAGGGCGCGATGTTGCCCACCACGTCATTCAAGTCCACCGCACCGTAACGCGCCGACCACATGTAGGCGCGCGCGCCCGATTCGACGTATCCGATTCCGACGATGTCGCCGCCTTCGTTGACGGAATTTGCCTCGCCGGCGACGGGTGAGCCCGAAATCCTCGTCAGGTCGCCGATGAACTGCGCGGCGATCCACAACATCGGCTTGACGTTGTGGATCGGTAACACGGGCCGCAATTGATTCACCATGGCCGGGATCCGGTTGGGTCGGCGGATTCCGCCGACGACTGTCGATGACGTATTGACGTCCATGGCGATCGCATAACCGGGCTGTCCAAAGGTAGATAAGACGCGCCCTTGTCCCGAGGGGGACGCAAACATCGCCCCCGTGGTTCCGGACGCCGTCCCGATCCTGCCGACGACCGCCCCGAGGTTGCTCACGGCGGTCAGTTCCATGCTGCTCGTCTGCTCACCTACCATCTGGAGCAGATTCGGAGGACCGGCAGTCCAGACCGCTGCGCGCCGGTTCATGAAGTTGCCGGTGCGACCGACGACATGGTTTTGCAGATTGATCGAGGTAGCACGCGATGACGTCCCCGCCGCTTGGCCAGCCACCGATTGCAACCGCGCAGGCTGATAACTGGATGAGCCAAACCAGATTGTCGCGGAATCAGCATCGATACCGATGCTTTCGCCAACCACCACGCCTTGGTCGTTGATTGCTCGGGCGATGCTATGCTCGCCGCCGCCAGCCAAGTCTTCCAGTTTGACGGGATCGCTGGCAGCGCTCCAGAGGAACCCACGCAAACCGTTTGCGGTGGACCCGAATCCGACAACGCGCCCTTGATTGTTGACGCTGAGGGCGACACTTGTCGTCGTATCGGCATCCAAACCCGAGAGGAATGTCGCGCCGAAAACCGGGGCTTGGGCGTTGGCCTCAAGCGAGCCAGCCACGAGCGCTCCACCCGTGACCAGCATGGCTGCCATTGATTTCAGATCCGATCGCATGGATTTATTTAATGCCCATAGTCTTCAACTTGCGGTGTAGAAATGCTTGTATGGTGAACGACTCGAGCTTGATGGTTCGTGCTCCGGCCACACGCGTTTGCATGTTACCGGATCAATTTAAGAACGAGAAGGGTGGTGCAGGTCGGAAGGCCGAATTTCACGATTCGTCCACCGAAGCGGCCAATACAGCCGCGCTACATGCGGCGGCAGAGCAAAACGGTTGCCCGTGCAATCTTGGGCGTGACCGGCCTCGGTCGCCTGGTTTATGGACATCGCTCACCATGGTAGTTGGTCGCCGGACCTCGGCGGGCACCGATCCAGTCAATTCGAAAGCAGCGATTGAGGACTCTCATGATCGAGACCATCATGTTCGGGTTGGTGCTGATCGCGCTCTCCGTCGTGATCATTTGGGTTTTCTTGAATGGCAACCTCGGACCAGGCGAGCACAACAGTGGCATGTTGGCGATGCGCCACTACGGTGAAGCCGCGAGCGCGGCAAACACCGCGCCAGATCAAGGGGCCGCGCATGTGGCCAAGGCACGGCCGAAGCTGCACGGTGCGCCGCCCGCACGTTCAGTCGTCCCGCCAGCGCGCTCTCAACCACCAGGGCCGCAACCGGCCGACCGCTCGATCCGCCCTGCGTCGAGCCGACTGCGCGATAGATCGGCTCGTGGTCCAAAATAGCGATTAAGGACAGTCGCCGCGAACTCTTGCGGTGACCAGCGCTCGGCTGGACGGGCAGCGTCCCGGAGGCGCAGAACCGCGTCGGCGTGTTACAGGAAAGTCATTGATGCGGATCCTTACGTTTTCCTCGCTTTACCCGAACCGGGAACAGCCGATCCATGGCGTCTTCGTCGAAAATCGACTTCGGCATCTCTTGAAACAACCGGGCGTTTCTTCGGAGGTGGTCGCCCCGGTTCCTTGGTTTCCGTTGCACCACGCCATGTTCGGCGAATACGCCAAATACGCTCGCATTCCCAGCCACGAAGTCCGGCACGGTATCGATATTCATCACCCGCGTTTCGCCTTGATCCCGCGCGTCGGCATGAGCGCTTCTCCCAGTTTGATGGCGGCCGGAACCTTGGGAACGGTGCGCAAGCTCATCCGCGGCGGTCAAGGGTTCGACCTCATCGATGCTCACTACTTCTATCCTGACGGCGTCGCAGCGGTGATTTTGGGGCGCATGCTGAACGTGCCGGTCGTAATCACAGGTCGGGGGACCGACTTGAACCTGATTCCGAATTACCGGGTGCCGCGGGCGCAAATCCAGTGGGCAGCCCGGCATGCAGCCGGAATGATCACGGTATGCGACGCGCTCAAGGACTCGCTGATCGAACTTGGCGTTGCGCCCGATCGGGTCGCCGTGCTGCGCAATGGCGTCGATACCGACGTATTCAAGCCGCTCGACAGGCATGCCGCGCGGCAGCGGTTCGGCATCACCGGCCCCGCAATCGCATCCGTCGGCGGTCTGATCGAACGCAAAGGGCATCATCATATCATCGCCGCGATGCCGACCCTGCCCGAATTCACACTGTTCATCGCCGGCAATGGACCAAACCGACCGGCGCTGGCTGCGCTGAGTTCGCAACTCAACGTATCCGACCGCGTTAGGTTCCTCGGGGCAATCGCCCACGCGGAGCTTCGCGATCTTTACGAAGCAGTTGACGTTCTGGTGCTAGCTTCGAGTCGCGAGGGATGGGCGAACGTTCTACTTGAATCGATGGCCTGCGGCACCCCTGTGGTCGCCAGCAACATTTGGGGTACGCCAGAGGTTGTGCAGTCCCCCACGGCGGGCGTGCTGCTGCCCGCGATCACGCCTGACCATATTTCGGCCAGCGTCCGAGCGCTCTTGGCGGATCCGCCGGACCGAGCCGCAACCGTAAACTATGCCCGCCAATTCACGTGGTCTTCGACTTCGCAAGGCCAAATCGCCCTGTTCAATGCGATCCTGGCGCGGACCGGGGCGGGGAATTAGCCATTGACCGCCAGGATCAATGTTTCAACAATCGTGGCCCAGAGTGGCGCGCTGCGGCGCGCCACACCGTCGACACCAGCCATTGCTGGCTTTGCACCATGCGCGACATCGCGTTGATCCTGTTCCTTGCGTTCTCCATCGCGTTGATGTTCAGGGCGCCGATCATCGGGCTGTTCGTCTGGATCTGGCTGTCGCTGATGAATCCTCACCAGATGGTCTATGGCATCGTCGCCGGAGCCTCACTGAACCAGATCGTGGCCGGTCTGACGTTGATCGCACTGCTTTCGCAGGGCGCGCTGAAGAAAATTCCGATCAACGCGGTCATGATTCTCATGATCGTTTTCGGGCTTTGGTTCACGCTGACGACGTTTACCGTGGCGACCTCTCCGAGTGCGTATGAACTCTGGGACCGCAACGTTAAGACCATCATCCTTGTATTTGCGATCACTGCGCTCGCGACGACGCGAGAACGCTTGCATGCAACCATCTGGGTATTCGTGATTTCAATTGGCTTTTACGGCGCTCTCAATGGCGCCAAGACAATCGTTTCTGGCGGCGCCTCAAAACTGGCGGGACCTCCCAATTCCATGATTCACGACAACAATCACCTAGCGTTGGCCATCGTGATCTCGTTACCGCTGATGAATTATCTGTTTTTGCACAGCAAACATCGACTGGTCCGTATAGGGCTGTTGGCCGGAATGTTTCTGTCGATGATCGGCGTCATGGGCTCGTACTCCCGCGGCGGGTTCGTCGCCGCGTCGGCGATGTTGGGATTGTTGTGGATCCGATCCCATTCGAAGATGGCGATTGCCGCCATCGGCATCGTGGTCGCGCTCGGTGTCGTTAGCTTCATGCCGACCGAGTACAGGGAGCGATTGTCGACCATCTCCGACGCGCAAGAAGACACATCGTTCCAGCAACGACTTCTCGCCTGGGCGGTGGCGGTGAACGTCGCAGTCGACATGCCATTGGGCGCGGGCTTCGAAGGTCCGATCCAGGAAAACGTATGGAACCGGTATAGCCCGGGAACTACGCGCCATGCCGCGCACAGCATTTACATGATGGTGCTGGGCGAACAGGGTTTTACCGGCCTGTTCATCTATCTCCTGTTGTGCTGGACGGCGTGGCGATCGTGCGATGCGGTTCGTAAGCAGGCGCGGGGCCGACCGGAGTTGGCTTGGGCTTATACCCTGAGCTCAATGATCCAAGTGAGTTTTTTCGGTTTCTTAATCGGCGGCGCGGCGCTCTCGATGTCGTACTATGACGGATTCCTGATATTGGTCGGCATCGCGGCCTTGCTGCCGCGATTGGCGTTGGCTTACGCCAGCGACGACGCCAAAGTTCGCCCGCGGTCGGCCAGGTTCCGTAGCCCGGCGCTCGCCCACGCGCAGCCGCAAGCGGTCAAGGCCGGCTGAGCAGCCTCGTCATTTTCAGTCATCAGGACTTTTTGGCGGCTGCAGCGACGATCCCGGACAGGCCGGCGAGCTGACCGGCCCACGAATATCGCTCCACCATAAGCCGCCGGGCGCCGGCGGCGCGCGCGGCGATGATCGGGTCGGCCAGAACCGAGAGAACTGAACGCACGATGGCTTCAGCCGTGTCGGCGACCCAGAGGTCGCGACCGGCGATAGCTTCGATTCCTTCCAAACCTTGAGGCGTGGTCACCACCGGCTTGGCCATCGCCATGCCTTCGAGAACCTTGTTCTGGATTCCGCGCGCCAAACGCAGCGGCGCCACGACCACATTGGCATGGGCGATGTACGGTCGCACATCGTCGACCCGTCCGGTCACCATGACGCCGGCCAGCGAAGCGAGTGCGGTGACTTCCGGCGATGGTTTCGCGCCGACCACCGCGAACGTCGCGTTAGGATGCCGCTTTCGGATCGCGGGCAGGCAGTCGCGCGCAAACCAAGCGACCGCGTCGACGTTGGGGCGGTAGTCCATCGTTCCGGTGAAAACGATGACCGGTCCCGCCCCCGGCGGATATGGCGACGCGCCGCCGCGGGCCGGATCGAAGTAGTCGCAATCGATACCGTTGCTGACGGCATGGACCTTGCCTGCGACATCGGGGCATAGGCGCTTAAACAGCTCGGCCTCGTCGCGGGACACAAACAGACTGGCCGCCGCGCGCCGCGCGACCCTGCCGTCATAGGCCAGCAGCGCTCGAGCCTCGCGGGCGTAGAGCCACGATGCCGGCCATGCCGCCGTCTGGGCGTATTGACGCCACTTGTCGGAATCGACGTCGACGAAATCCATCACGATCGGCATTTCGCGATACGCCGGCTCCAACAGGTAGTCCGCCATGGCCGAGGAATAGACGAAGGCCGCCGCCGGCCGGATGCGCGACACCGTCCGGCGTACCCAATCCGACATGACGCGATTGCGAAACGCCGCGACCGATAGCGGCGCGCCGCCGGCCAGACCGGCCAGAGCGTTCAAGCGCCGCCCCCACGATCCGAGGCGAATGCAGGCCAGGCTGCCCACCATTCCGGCCAGGGTCGCCTCATGCGCGTGATCGTCGACGTCGTCGATGAAACAGCCGAGGTGAACGGTGTAATGAGGGGCCAAATGCCTGATGAACTGATATGCCCGGATTTTTTCCCCTTTGTTCGGGGGGTAAGGTATACGGTGGCAAAGGAACAGCAAATCGGGCATAAGGAAGCTGTCTTGTACGGTTCGGGCCGGACACCGGTTGGGCCAGCGGCATCGCATCATTTCATGGACATGGCAAGCCCGCAGCGGCGGGATCCCGAGGCACCGCCCGTGCACGACGTTTCGAGGCCCCTAACCGCAAATCCCGCAATCACAAGCCCCATGACCGAAGGCTCTTCGACGCTACCGGTCGGCTTGATCGCTTGGCCCAAGACGATCGCCATAATCGCCGCGGGCATTGGCGTGCTGGTTGCGGTGTTCTGGCCGACCGTGGCCTCGGCCGTCCATCAGTGGAACACCTCGTCGGCGTATAACTACGGCTTCCTGATCGCGCCGATCTCGCTGTACCTGATCTGGTCCGAGCGCGCCGTGTTGTCGGTGTGGCGACCGCGTGCGTCGCCATGGGGCATTGCCGTCATGACGGCCTTTGCCGCGGCTTGGCTGGTGGCCGACATCATAGGCATCGACGAGGGCCGCCATATCGCCTTTGTCGGCATGCTGCAGGGGCTGTTCCTTGCGGTTCTGGGCTGGCCGCTGTACCGGCGCGTGGCGTTCGCGCTGCAGTACCTGTGGCTTCAGGTTCCGACCGGCGAATTCCTGCTGGAACCCCTGCAGAAGCTGACTCACTGGGTCGCGGTCTGGATGCTGAAGCTGAGCGGCATGCCGGTGTACGGCGAGGGCATCCTGATCCAGGTGCCGAGCGGCAATTTCCTGGTCGAGCCGGGATGCGCCGGATTGAATTTTCTACTGGCGTCGATCGCGTTGGCGTTGCTTTACGGCAAATTGACTTACAAGCGGTGGTCGACCCGCCTGGTGTGTCTGGCCGTCGCCGTGGTCGCCTCGATTTTGGCGAACTTCCTGCGCGTGTACCTCATCGTCGCGATCACCGAATGGACCGACCGCCGCATCGACATCACCGACGACCACCTGTTCTACGGCTGGGTGTTCTTCGGCATCATCATGCTGGCCATGATGTGGTTCGGCATGCGCTACCGCGATACCGATGACGTCAAGGACCCGGCCGCAGAACGCCCCTCGCCGCGCGTGTCGGCCTCGGCAAAGCCCTTGGCCGCCGCGGCCGCCGGCTGCCTCGCGATCGCCGTTGGCGCGGCCGGCCTGGCCGGCGCCTCGACGCTGCCGGTCGACGCCGAAGACATCGCGGTCACCCTGCCGGCCGACATCGGCGGCTGGATGCGGTCCGGCATGACGCTGGAATGGCGTCCGACGATCGTGTCGGGCGGCTCGACCGCGGTGATGAGTTACGCCCGCGCCGGGCGCACCGCCGACGTCGCGGTGGGCTATTTCCCGGCTCAGTCCGACGGCGCCGAGGCCGCGGCCGCCGACAATCGCCCCGGACAAGCCGACCGTTGGGAGGAAATCGGGCGCCGCGTCGTCACGCTCGGCGACGGGTCCGCCGGTCGCACAGCGGTCCGCGCCGACCTGCGCGGCCCGTCCGGCCAGCGCACCACGTATTTCTGGTACGTCAGCTCCGGCTGCGTCACCCACCAGCGGCTGATCGCCAAGGTGTGCACCCTGAAGGATCGGCTGCGCGGGCAGCCGTCGGCCGGCGCGGTGGTGATGGTGTCGGTGCCGGTCGGCGCAGACCAGGCCGACACCGCGTCGGTGGCGGCGGCGCTTGCCCCGGCGTTCGACGACCTCGACGCGCTGGTGACTGCGTCCGCCCCGGCGAATTGACCCGGCCAGCGACGCATGTGCGGCATTGTCGGCGTTTTTGATGGCGTGGCGGGTTCGCAGATCGACCCGGCGTTGATCAGGCGCATGGCCGACGCGATCGCGCACCGCGGTCCTGACGGCGACGGCTTCCATATCGCGCCAGGCATCGGCCTGGGCCATCGGCGGCTGGCGATCATCGACCTGTCGGGCGGCGCGCAGCCGATGGCCACCGCGGACGGCCAGACGGTCGTGGTGTTCAACGGCGAGATCTACAATTTCCGCGAGGTTGCCGCCGAGTTGGCCGCGCATGGCTGCGTCTTCCGCACGCGTAGCGATACCGAGGTGATCCTCGAGGCCTATCGCGTCTGGGGGCCATCGTGCGTTACGCGGCTGTCGGGCATGTTCGCCTTCGCGCTGTGGGACGCGACATCGCAGACGCTGATGCTGGCGCGCGACCGCATCGGCAAGAAGCCCCTGTACTACCGCATCGAGGCCGACCGCCGCATCGCGTTCGCCTCGGAGATCAAGGCCCTGCGCGTCGATCCGGCGTTCGACCGCCGGCTTGATCCTGCCGCCATTGAGGATTTTCTGGGCCTGGGTTACGTGCCGGACCCGCGCACGATTTACGCCGCGGTCAGGAAGCTGCCGCCCGCGCACACGCTGGTGTGGCGACGGGGCGCACAACCCGAGATTCGCCGCTACTGGGCGCTGGACCTGACCGAAACGCCGGTGCGGTCGCGCGCCGAGGCGGTGGACGAACTGCGGGCGCGGCTGAAGGCCGCCGTGGCCGCGCGGCTGATCTCCGACGTGCCGTTGGGCGCGTTCCTGTCGGGCGGCGTCGATTCAAGCGCGGTCGTCAGCACCATGGCCGGGCTGGCATCGGCGCCGGTCAAGACCTTCACCATCGGCTTCGGCGTGGCCGATCACGACGAAACCGGCTACGCGCGCCTGATCGCGGAAAAATACGGCACCGATCACGTCGAGGCGTTCATCGACCCGCAATCCTTCGCCGCGTCGCATGATATGATCGACCGGCTGGTCGGCATTTACGACGAGCCGTTCGGCGACAACTCGGCCCTGCCCACCTTGCGCGTGTGCGCCGAGGCCCGCAAGAAAGTCACGGTCGCCCTGTCCGGCGACGGCGGCGACGAGGCGTTCGCCGGGTACCGGCGCTACTTGTGGCACGTGCGCGAACAACAGGTGCGGTCGCTGGTGCCGTCGGCCATCCGCGGCCCCCTGTTCTCGGCGCTGGCGGCGATCTATCCGTCGTTCGACAACGCGCCGCGGTTCCTGCGCGCCGGCACCACGCTGCGCGAGCTGGCGATGGGTTCGGCGGG
>JANRJB010000115.1:0-13427 GCA_033764265.1 Rhodospirillaceae bacterium
TCGGCGGTGCGCGAGCCGCGCGGCAGTTCATGCGCGCGGAGAAATTCCACATGCTCCCGTGCCACGGCGACCTCATTTCCCTTCGCTGCCCCATCCAAGCAAAACCCTAAGCAGGCAACTGCCGTCGCGCAACGCACACAATAAGCGCCCGGAAACACGGCATTTGGCTGCAATCGGAATGCAGAAATGTGAAATTGTCCCGCGCCACCGCGACTCGCCGGCCCCCTGGCATGGCACAAGGCGATGGGTATGATCGGCGCCGCGCCGGAGGGGTGAGCCGGCCCGGGGAATGCGGAGGGGCTCGTGGATCCATTCTTGTTCGACGTCGTGAAGTACCTGCACGTGCTGTTGTTCGTGTATTGGCTGGGCGGTGATCTCGGTGTCTGGATGACCGGCAAGCAGATGATCCGCGACGACTTGTCGCTGGACGAGCGGTTGCGCATCCGACAGGTCGGGGCGCTGATCGACATGGCGCCGCGCACCTGCCTGGTGCTGATGGTGCCGGCCGGCTTCACGCTCGCCTCGAACTGGGGCTCGCCGTTGACCGGCGCCGTGCTGATCGAACTCTGGGTGTTCGGCCTGGTGTGGCTGTGGCTGGTGTGGGAAGTGCACTGGCGCAAGAACGAGCCGATCGGCAAGACCCTGCAGTCCATCGACCTCGGGCTGCGCTACATCCTCGGCACGGCGATCCTGGCGTTCGGCGCCTATTGCCTGATCACCGGTGGGCCGGTGGCCGAGAAGTGGCTTGCGGCCAAAATCACGTTGTTCGGGCTGATCATCTATAACGGGATTGTCTTGCGGAAGATCGCCGGCAACTGGAATGCGGCGTTCGAATTGATCCGCGCCGGCGGCGACAAGCGCATCGAGGGCGAGAAACTGCTCAAGGCCAACCGCAAGACCGTCGAGCCCCCGGTGTTGTCGATCTGGGCCCTGGTCGCCATCATGGGCTTTCTGGGCGTCACCAAGCCATTCTGAGCGACGTGGCGCCTACACCAGATTCCCGGCACGGTGGCCTTCGGCGGTGGCGTTGACCACGAACCGCGGCGCATATGCGTCACCAACCAAGTGCACGGCAATACCGCGGGCGCGCAGCGGTGCGGCCAATGCGTCGTTCGGCCGGCGCGAGGTCGCGTAGGTGAGCAGCGCGACATTCGCGATGGTCGATCCCGCACCGCTTTTCACGTCGCGGATCAGCACCTCGCCGTCCTCAAGACGGTCGAGCGGGCGCGGCTCGGCGGTTGTGATGATCCGGATGCCCAGCCGCGGCAAACGGTCGTAAATGCTCTGACGGTTAACGAGGGATTCGTCGCCGGCAATGCGCTCGCGCGGGGTGACGATCACCACATCATCAAACCGCTTCTTCAAGAGTTCGGCGGCGGCATAGGTCATGGCGGTGTGATCGTGGTCGTACACCACCGCCGTACCGTCCTGGTGCTGGGGCCGGCGCAGGAATTCATGTGCGACGGTGCGGATGTCCTGCACGAATCCCGCCTCGGCGTACTCCGCGGGCACGAACGACGGCACGGTCATGTCCGCGCCGGTGGCCAGCACCACCGCATCGGGCTTCAGTGCCAACACGTCGTCAAGGCCGGCATCGAGGCCGTACTCGAAGTGCGCGCCGAAGCGTTGCGCCATCTGAAACTGGAAATCGTAGATGCTGCTCAGGTTCTCGCCGCCGGGCAGGGCGGCGTGCAGCCGGGTCTTGCCGCCGACTTCACCGGCGCGCGCCAGGACCGTCACACGATGCCCGCGCGCGGCCGCCACCCAGGCCGCTTCCATGCCGGCGATGCCGCTGCCGACCACCACCACAGTCTTTTTGGTCGCGGCGGGTTTAGGCCACCAGTCGGCTTCGTCTTTCGCGCCGACACGCGGGTTGTTGTCGCATTGCAACCGACCGCCATCGATGATGATGTGCCAGCAGGTATTGCACGACACGCAGTAACGGATCTGCCGCTCGCGGCCCTCGAACGACTTTTTGCCCCAGGCCGGGTCGGTCACCAGCGGCCGGCCCAGCATCACCAGGTCGGCGAGGCCGTCGCGAATGAAGCGCTCGCCCTCGTTGGGGTCTGTGATCAGGCCGAGCGCGCCGACCGGCACGCCGGGCGCGTGGGCGGCGAGTTCCTTGATCTTCTCGACATACGGCGCGCGGATGCCGTGCATGTCGGGCAGATGCTGGTAGAGCGAATCCGCGTGCGAGCCCCAGCAATAGGTCAGGTAGTCGATTTCCTTGGTGGCTGCAACGATGCGTGTGATCTCGGCCGCTTCGGGCATGCCGATGCTACCGGGCACGCCGTCTTCGCCCGGCAACTTGATGCCCAAAATGAAATCACGACCGCAGGCCGCGCGCACGGCCGCGATCAGCTCGGTCACGAAGCGGCTGCGGTTTTCGGCCGTGCCGCCGTACTTGTCCGTGCGCCGGTTCGACCAGGCGGAGAAAAACTGATGGAAGATGTGTCCGTGTCCGGCGGAGATTTCGACGCCGCCGAATCCGGCTCGCTTCAGCGTGAATGCCGCTTCGGCCCATTCCTCGACAAGCAAGCCGACCTCGGCCGTTGTCAATTCGTGCGGCACGGTCCAGCTGATATCGTCGGGCAGCGGCGAGGCGCCGATGGCGCCCGGATTGCGCCCAACCTCGTGTCGGCCGCGCCCGCCGTCCTGGATTTGCGCGAGCAGGCGGCAGTCGTGGGCCTCGACCGCGTCGGCCCAGCGGCGCAAACCGTCGAAGTTCTCCGGTCGATAGACCGTCACCTTTTTCGGGCCGGTCTGGCGCCGCAGCAGGTTCATCGGTTCGGTGACCGAGATCGCCGCGCCGCCGCGCGCGCGATTGGCGTGGTAGGTGATGATGTCCTCGGGCACCTCGCCACGCTCCACGTAACGCGTGGACATGGCGGCATGCACGATACGGTTCTTCAGCGTGAACGGCCCCAGCTTCAGGGGCGAGAACAGGTGTGGATAAACAGGATGCGCGGCGGACATGGGGCGGCGAGGGGTGACGTTTCGGCACGGGACCGGGCAGCATTAGCACATTGTCTGCCGGCGACAAGCCGAGTGAGCGGCGTTGCGTCAGTGCGCGCCTGCCCGCATGATACGCGCGGCGGTAGGCATGGGGAACACGTTGAAACGTTTCATTTGCGGCATTTGCGTCGGCGTGTTCATCGGGTTGAGCGGCGCAGCCGCGGAGTCCACCCTGCGCATGGGAGTGCTGGGCATCCCGGTGACCAAAGGCCAGCCGTACGCCTCGATGAACGCGCCCACCATCTATACATGGGCGGCCATCTTCGATTCCCTGACGTTTGTGGGCCATGACGGCGCGATTCGCCCATGGCTGGCGCTGTCGTGGGAGAACGTCGACCCGTTGACCTGGCGTTTTGATTTGCGGCCGGGCGTGACCTTTTCCAACGGCGAGCCGTTCAATGCCGATGCCGTGGTGAACGCGGTCGACTACCTGATCAGCCCGGCTGCCGCCGGTGATGTGGTCGCCAGCATGTTCAACACCGTCGTCGGGGCGCGCGCCTTGGACGCGTTGACGGTGGAGATCACAACCCGAACGCCCAATCCGGTGCTGCCGCGCGAAGTGTCGACCTTGCGGATCGTCGCGCCCGAGGCGTGGCGCCGGCTGGGACCGCAGGGCTTCGGCAACGCGCCGCATGGCACCGGGCCATTCCAGGTCGAGCGGTTCGAGCCGGCGCGCGTGGTGATGCGGCGCTTCGACAACTCATGGCGCCCACCCGCTTTCGACCGGCTTGAGGTTCGTGCCGTGCCCGAAGGCCCGGCGCGGGTTCAGGCCATGATGTCTCGACAGCTCGACATGATCCTAGGCGCGTCGCCCGATCTGATGGACGCCTTGGCCGACAACGGCGATCAGGTCGTCGTGGTGCCCGGTTCGGGGACCTTCGCTTTTTCCTTCATCCTCAATCCGTCGCATCCGGCTTTTGGACCAGCGAACGCGCCGCTGACGGACGTACGCGTGCGGCAGGCTCTGAACTACGCTGTTGATAAGAACGCGTTTCTGACCGCCTTGCTGGGCGGCAAGACCGGCGCGGCGTCGCAACCCGCACCTCCGATTGCGTTCGGCTACGATCCCGCGCTGGCGCCGTATCCTTTCGATCCGGAAAAGGCCCGCGCCCTGCTGGCCGAAGCGGGCTACCCGGACGGTTTCGCCATGGTGGTTGAGATCGTGCCGGGCGGATCGATTCCCAACGGCGAGGCGATCTACCAGAAGGTGGCGGAGGATCTTGCCAAGGTCGGCGTGCGCGTCGAACTGCGGCCATTCACCATTCAGCAGTATCTGCGTGCACTGCACTTCGGCGAGTTCTCCGGCCAAGGGTTCATGATGGATTTTCCGTCGGCGCCGACCATGGACGTGCTGCGCGCCATGAAGCTGCACAGCTGCTGGTGGAAAACCCCGTACCTGTGCGTTGCCGAAGACCAGGCCTTGATCGAGGAGATCGCGCAGGAATTCGACATCGAGCGCCGCTTGAACCTGTCGCGGCAGCTCATGCGACGGTACCGCGACCAGGCGTACGCGCTCTATCTGTTCAACACGGTCGAGTTTTACGGTTTGCGCCGTGGCCTGACCGGGTTCGAGGCCGAGGGGCTGTTCATTCGTTACGACAAGATCAGGGATTCCGGGACATGATCAATGGGTTCTCCGCTCCGGGTTGCACCGCCCTGGTGACAGGCGCCAACCAGGGCATCGGCAGGGGGTTCGTCGAAGCGTTGCTCGAACGCGGCTGCGCGCGGGTTTACGCCACCGCGCGCCGCTCCGACACGCTCGACGGCCTGGCCGCGCTTGATCGCGCCCGCGTCATACCGCTGGAACTCGACGTCGTGAATGACGCCCAGCGACAGGCGGCGGCGAAAGTGGCCTCCGACGTCACGCTGCTGATCAACAATGCCGGCATTCCCGGCAGTGACGAGCCACGGGAGCGCCGGTTCCTCTCAGCTACGACCCTCGCGGATGCACGGCTGGTGATGGAAGTCGATTTTTTCGCCCAGGCCGAGATGTGCCGCGCCTTCGCGCCCACGCTTGTGGCTAACCGGCCCGCGGCCATCGTCAACATTCTGTCGATCGGCGCGCTGTTTTGCTTGCCGGAGTATTCCACCTACTGCGCCGCAAAGTCGGCGGCGGCCATCATGACCAAGGGCGTGCGCGCCGAGCTGGCGCGTTCGGGGGTGTTTGTCGCCGGCGTCTTCACCGGCGGCGTGGACACGCGCATGGCGGCCAAGAACGTTTACGAAAAGATGTCGCCGATCGACCACGCCCGGCAGGTTCTCGATGCCGTAGCGGCCGGGGTCGAGGACATTTTCGCCGGCACCGGCGCCGAACGTATTCGCGATGCCGTCAAGTCCGACGAGAAAGCCTTCGAGCGCAGCTACATCGAGCGGTTTCACACCGCGCCCATCAATTGAAACGAAAACGGCGGCGCCCGCAGGAGCCGCCGTTTCCTCCAAAGCGGTGCGGCCGAATCAGAACTTCGCCCCCAGGCGCAAGCCGAACTGCTGCTTGTCCGCGGCGTAGGTGGTGTACGCCAGCACCGGCGGCGCGACCGGCAGGGCGATGAACGGGTCGCCGTAGGTCTGCGCCGAGGTCGGCTTCTTGTTGTCGAGCAGGTTGGTCACGTAAGCCAGCACCGAATAGGTGTCGTTCTGGGCGCCGATCTGGGCGTCGACGTTCCACACCGCTGCCAGCCAGATCCGGTTGTCCGGCGACTGGTAGCGCTTGCTGCGGTACTGGGCGCTGAGCTCGGTGATCAGGTTCCAGTCGCCCTGCAGCGGTGCCGTGTAGTTGATGACCCCGGAGAAGGAATGTTTCGCGGATTGTTCCATCTGCTTGCCGTTGGTGTTGGTGAAGCACACCACTTGGTTGCCGACGTTCCCTACGCGGCAGTTGCCCGATCCGGCGATGCCGAGCGCCGAAGTCGAGGGAACTTCCGAATCGGTAAAGCGTGGATCGAGGTAGGTGTAGGCGGTGGAAAGGGTCAAGCCCTCCACCGGTGCAACGGTCAACTCCAGCTCGACGCCGTCGACCTTGGCCTGGCCCTGGTTGACGACGATGTTGCTTACGCCTTGCGGGCTGCGGGTGTCGGGCACCAGTAGTTGGTTGATGCGGTTCGAGTACACCATGTGGAAGTAGGCGCCGTTGAAGCGCACGGTGTCCCCGGCCCACGAGGTCTTGAAGCCCGCCTCGTAGTTCCACAACTTCTCCGGCCGGTAGAAGGCGTCATTGGCGTCGAACACCACGGCAACGTTCAGGAAGCCCGCCGGCTTCACGCCCTTGGACACGCTGGCGTAAAACAGCATGTCGTCGTTCGGCGTGTAATTGACGGTCACCCGCGGTGCAAAGAAGTTGCTGTCCGACGACGGACGGAACACGGTTCCGGCGAACGCGACCGGCAGCAGCGCGCCGGCTGGTGTGATCGGCAGGTTGAGGGCCCGCCCGAAAATATAGTCGAACTCCTCGCGACTATAGCGGCCCTCGGCGCTGATCTCGAACTGTTCGTTGAAGCTGTACTCGGCGATCGCGTAACCCGAGTAGTGCTTGGTGTCGCGGCGGTTCAGGTCGCCAGTGATTCTCCCACGAATCTGCAATTCGCGGGCGGCAGACCAGCCGGCCGGCGCCAGTGGCGGGTTGCGCACGAAGCCGCTGATGAAGACCGAGCTGTTGATGCTGTCGTAGTCCTCTTGCCAGTACAGGCCGCCGATGGCCCAGCGGAAGCGATCCGCTTCAAGATTGCCGATGCGGATTTCCTGGCTGAATTGCGAGGCATCCGTGTCCAGGTCCGACACCTGCGATGCCGGCAACGGCTCGGCGTTGCCCGGAGTAGGCAGAGTGACCGCGCGCGCCGGCGCGCCGAAGAAGTCGGCGTCGGCCCGGCTAAGCGCGCTGGCGTCCAAGTATCCGGTCCAGCTCGACAGCGTGACGTCTCCAAGGTCGACTTCGCCGACCAAGTTGACCACGAACGGCTTGACCCGCCCGCCTTCGTAATCCTCGCCGGTCAACGGATCGACGCTGAGTAACACGCGGTCGCCGCGGCGTTCTTCGCCGAGTGCGGGGTAGGGGATCGACGCCGGTAGCGGTGCGCCACCCGGAGGGGCGCCCAAGCGCAGCCCGACCGCATTGGACGGCAACGGCAGCGTGGTGTTCCGGCCCGGCACCGCTTGGCCGAAATAATACGAAGGTCTTGGCTCGGACTTGTCGTCGGAATAAGTCACTCGCAACGTGAAGTCGATGTTATCCGACGGCATCATGCGCAAGGCACCCGACAACCCCCAAGAATCCCAACCGCCGATCTTCTTGCCGCTCACGTCGTTGCGATAAAAACCGTTGAAATAGCTGTACAGTCCGTTGACGCGGATTGCGGCTTTTTCGTTGATCGGCACGTTCGTCGCACCGCGGAATTCATAGAGGCCGTCGGTAGCGACGTCGGCATTGACCGAGGTTTCCACGCCCTCGGTCGAGGGTTTCTTCGAGATGTAGTTGATGGCGCCGCCGAAGGCGACGCGGCCGTACAACGCGCTCTGTGGCCCCTTGACCACCTCGATGCGCTCCACGTCCACAAGTTTCAGATTCATCAAGCTGGAGCCGCCAGCGGTGGAAATCGATTCCGATGAGATATCCACGCCATCGAGCAAGATGCCGATCGGCGGACGACCACGGGTGGTGGGCAGACCGCGGATGTTGGGGCGTGTGTCCTGCGGGGCGAAGCCCTTATCGTAGCTGAGGCCGGGGGTGAACTTCGCCACCTCGGCGATCGTGCGGATGCCCTGGCGCTGGATCATGTCGGCGGTGAAGGCGGTCACCGTCAGCGGTACCTGCTGCAGGCTTTCCTCGCGTTTACGCGCCGTGACGGTAATTTCCTCGATCTGTGCCGCAGCTTCGGTGGCGGCAAACCCCAGCACGCTGGTCATGAGCAGCGCGGTCTTGAGCGAACGCATCGTCATCGGTCAATCTCCCCGTCTATACCTCGACCCCTTGGGCAGGTGGTCATTTAAGCCATGATTCCTGCCGCCCGGAATACCCCTACGCCAGCGGTTCGCCCGGCGAACTTGAGAATTTGGAATGGATCAGAGCAGAACACTGATGGCAGCTGGTACGGCACGCGGGGTCATCGCCGCAGCAAGGGGCTATTCGATTGAGGAATCGACGCCCATAGGCGCATGCCGGTCAGCACCAGTGCTGCGCAGTCTAATCGGGACAGACGCGAAAATTCTCGCGCGGTGTTGCCGTCGGGCAACAACCCGTCGAGACCGAGCTTCAAGCCAGAAACTTCAGCGCCACGTCCGCGGTTGCGGCGGGATTGTCCTGGTGGGTAAACGAGCCTGCATCGGGGATATGCACCGAGCTGACCGACTTGAGCCCAGCCTTGCCGACCGCCTCGAATTCCTTGTAGCCGCCACGCGCACCGTAGATCAGCAGGGTGGGCGCGGTGATGCGCGGCAGGTAGTTCTTGACGCCGGCATTTCCGACGCCGCGCTCTGAGGGTGCCACCCAAACCCCGGCCTTGGCGCGGCTCGCGTTCTGTTCATCGTGGACAGACTGGTCCGTGAACCCGAACGCTTTTTTCGACTCTTCAAACGGCCTGGGCAAAGGCCGCCCTTCGGCGTCGAATACTTTTCCGACGCGCTCCTGGAAGTTTTTCAAGAGGGCATCGCGCGCCGTCACGCCGCCGAGCGCGACGCTGAGCAGAACCAGTTTCTCGAACCGGTCGGGAAACAATGCCGCGGCAACCGCCAGGATGCAGCCGCCGAGCGAGTTGCCGATGGCGCGGAATTTCTGAACGCCCAACTCGTCCAGCGTGGCCAGGACCATGGCCGCGGACTCCGGCAGCGTCACCAGGAACGGCGGCGGGCCGTTCATCGCCGAACCGCCGTGGCCCGGATTGTCAATGGCGATGACGCGATAGGACTTCGCCAGCGCCGGCGCGACGTGGCGCCAATCGGCAATCCAGCCGCCCAGCTTGGGCATCAGGACCAGCGGCGGGCCGCTGCCGACCGACGCCCAATGCATCACGCCGCCCGCGACCTTCACGTCGCCTTGTTCCGTCCAGGGCCCGTTCATGCCCGATGCTCCCGTCTGTGCGCGTGCGGACCCATTCGCGCCGAGTAGCGCTAGTCCGGCCGCGGCGCCAGTCCCGATCGCCGCGCGCCGTTCGATCTGTTGTGCCATGGTCTTCCCCTTGTTTCCGGGCGTAACCGGCCTTGGCGGTCGGCCGCATTCGCGCATAATCTTGGTGCCTGAACCTAGCATAGCCGGGGCCGAGCGCGAGATGGGGGCGGTGGTCAATCAATCGGTCGCTCGTCAGGCGGGCCGGCCGCAACGGACCAAGGGCTTCGACCTGTGGATGTTCGTCCATCGGTACGTCGGCCTGATCCTTGGAGTTTGGCTGTGCGCCGTCGGGGCCACGGGCGCGATCATGGCCTACTACCAGGAGATCGACGTGCTCCTGAATCCCGAACTGTTCGCCGCCCAAGACAGTCCCCGCCATCCGGACCTTGATCGCATGATCGGCGCGGTCCGCGTCGCGCACCCGGACCGGTTCATTCTTTACTTGGACCGTTATGCCCTCAGCCGCGATGAGACCTACCCGTTCGTATTGTCGGCTCGTCTGCCGGTGATCGACGGGCGGCTCGATGTGTCCAGAATCGCCAATTACGACGACGCGGCCGAGCTTGAGGTGTTCGTTGATCCCGCCACCGCCAAGATCGTCGGCGAGCGGGATTACTGGACCTGGATCAAGCTGGCCCGGCTGTTTCACCGCGAGCTGCTCATGCCCGCCAAGGGCCGCAAGTTCATGGGTGCGATGGGCGTGGTGCTGTTCGTCAGCTCCATCGCCGGCGCGGTGCTGTGGTGGCGCGACGGCCGCAAACGGCTGAAGCGCGCGCTGACCGTGCGCGCCGGCGCGCCGATGCCACGCCTGATCCGCGACACCCACACCGTTTTTGGCATCTACGCGTCGCTGGTGATTGGCTGGTTGTCGCTGACGGCTGCGTTGATCTGCTACGAGACGCCCTTGCGCGAACTGTCCAACTGGCTAATGGGCCGCGAACCGGCCGCTCCGGTCAAGGTCGCCCCGGCCACCGATTTTCTGTCGATGAACCGTGCGCGCGACATCGCCCTTGCCGAATATCCGAACTCGGACGTGGTGCTGATCCGCATGGCCAAGACACCCGATGCCCGACTGGTGTTCAGGCTATATCCGGACGACCAGCCAGTTTCGATCTACACGCGGCAGGTGTACGTCAACGCCGGCACCGGCGACATCGTCGGTCGGTTCGACCCGGACCGCCAACCATGGACCGACTCGCTGTTCGGAGTCTGGCTGATCTGGTTCCACAATGGCGGCATGCTGGGCACTGCCGGCAAGGCATTGAACGTGTTTGCCGGACTCGTTCTGGCATCACTGTTTCCGACTGGCGTTTACATCTGGTGGCGCAAACGCGCCTCGCGCGCGCCCCGCGCGGTCGTCGCCGATCCGGCCGTGGCGCCGGCCGAGTAGAATTCGTTCCGAGCCAAAACCATCGCCGTCAATTCCGTGGCGGCAGTGCGGCACATCTGGTCTAAATGACAACGGAGAGACACTCCGGTTGGGGGAACCGTCGGTGGCTGCGTCGCGCCGCACGTCAAAGCGGGCCAAGCACCGCACCAAAGCCAAGCCGAGCAATCGAGCGCGCGCCCGATCGCGCCGCGCACCCGCGCCGAAAGGGTCGCTCGCGCGTCCGGATGCCCAATCGACGATCGAGCGGATGCGCCGCGCCGAGGAGATCGCCCACCTCGGCTGGTACGATTACGACATCGTCGCCGGCACACTGCACCTGACACCCGAGTTCGCAGCACACTTGGGTTTCCCGCTGGTGCCGAGCGGATTGGTCCGCGGCGCCGCGGCCGCGGCTTATGTCGAGCAGTTCCGCGCCGCCATCCATCCCGACGACCGCGACCGGTACGCCAGCATCATCGCCGACGACAAGTGGCTGCGCACCGAGTTCGATTTCCGCATCGTGACGCCCGCCAATGACGTGCGCCACATGTTCACCCGGATTCATCGCACCGTCGACGCGGCTGGCCGTCGGATCCGGGATTTCGGCGTCATTCTCGACATCACCGAGCGAAAGCGCCTGGAAGAAGATCTGCGGGCCCTGGCGCTGACCGATCCGTTGACCGGAGTGCCCAACCGGCGCACGTTCGAAGCTTCGGGCCGGCGTGAAGTCGAACGCGCCCGGCGATATGCCAAGCCGTTCTCCATCATCGTCATCGACATCGATCATTTCAAAAGGGTCAACGACACCTACGGCCACGATGTCGGCGACGTGGTGCTGAAGGAAGTGGCCAAAGTCTGCGCCGCGCAGCTGCGTGGCACCGACATCTTCGCCCGATTCGGTGGCGAGGAATTCATCGCGCTGTTGCCCGAAACCGACCTCAAAGCCGGCATGATTCTGGCCGAGCGCCTGCGACAAGCCGTCGGACTACAGCCAATCTTCAGCCACAAGGGGCCGGTCGTGGTGACGGCGAGTTTGGGCCTGGCCGCCTACCTGCCGCAGGACAAGTCGCTTGAAGACGCGGTCAAGCGCGCCGACGAAGCGCTGTACGCGGCCAAGCGATCGGGCCGGAACCGGGTTGAGATCGCGTTGGTTGGTCAGCAGGCGCGGCCAGCCGCAGAATAGTCGACTATTGAATTGGACGATCCAGCATTTTATAAAATATTTCAATGATTTGGACCCGCGGATCGCACGGTGTCCGCCGTTCAACTGCCGTTAAAAATTCATCGCCGCGGGCTTGGCGTAACCCAGCCCGGTGTGCTGAGATTCCTCTCCGGTGACGATCACGGCACGAACCAAAAAAGGCGCAGCGAACCGCCTCAAGTTTCGGGGACGCACCGGCCAAGCGCGGGACGCGTGACGACGGGCCGGTGTCGCAGCCGCCGGGCCCCGTCTCACCGACCGCGCTTTGGTTTTCCTGCCGCCGCCACAAAAAAAAGGGCGGTGCTTGCGCACCGCCCCAAGTTTCAGGGACGCACCTCTAAAGTGCAGCCAGCATGCAGGCCACCAACGGATGGCGGACAACATCCTGCGGGCCTAGCCGCACAATCTCGATATCCTTCAGCGACTCAAGTCGGTTGGCGATGTCGGCCAACCCCGACACGCCCGGCAACAAGTCCGACTGATCGGGGTCGCCGGTAATCACCATGGTCGAGTGCCAGCCCAACCGGGTCAACAGCATCTTGATCTGACCGTAGGTGCAGTTCTGCGCCTCGTCGATCACCACGAACGAGTTGTTGAGCGTGCGCCCGCGCATGTAGGCGATTGGCGCAATCTCGATGGTGCCCTCAGACAGGTATTGACGCAGCCGCTTGCCGCCCATGCGATCGCTCAAGGCGTCGTATAAGGGCCGCAAATACGGGGACATCTTTTCTTCCATGGTGCCGGGCAGATAACCCAACGCCTCGCCCGCCTCGATCGCCGGGCGCGACAGGACGATACGGTCGATGCGGCCGTCCTCCAACGCCTTTACCGCACAGGCGATGGCCAGATAGGTTTTGCCGGTGCCCGCCGGCCCCAACGCCAGGGTCAACGGCTGGGACTCGATCGCCGCCATCAAGGTCTGTTGGTTCTCGCTGCGGGGTTTGACGTGGCGGATGTAGCTTTGGTCGCGGTGGTCTTGCCGATCGCCGAGCGGATCCCATCCGCCGGAGCTATGGCCTTGCGGCAATGCGTGGAGTTGAGCTGACGCGGTTTCGTCCTGGTACTTGTGCCGACGCGCTGAACGCTTTCCCATTTCGGTTGCTCGCCCTTCCATGGACATTGATGTGGCCCAGGCCGCATGACCCGCGGCGCCGGGATAGCCGTCGCTCCGCTCCTCGTGTTGATGGTGTTGTTGTTGATTCGGAGTGGACCGCGCGCCGGATGTCGCAGACGGCGATCGCATGAATTGGGGCACTTCGGTGTCGCAGAAACCGGCGCCGGGCGCGAACCGCCGGGCGGCCGGGACGAACCGGCGGGAGTGATCGAATGCCACAGACATCGACGATGGACATTAGCCCCTGTTATCAACATCCTCTCAGAATTGCCCCGCAATGTCACCCGATTTTGTGTGAACGGTTTCTGACACCCACAATCGCTTGTGCATTGTCTGCTATTTAAAACTTGCGTCGTCGATGTGAATGGCCGATATGGGTCCCCGCGACGCGGGTTCGCGGTTCGCTTCACGCGAGCACATTGTCGTGCCGGTCTGCGCCGTTGATTCACGGCGGTGAACGCGAACCGGCTGTGCTTGTGTCGAGACTCGCGCAGTATAATATGCGCCACACACGGTCACGCGGGCCACATGCGGCGCGCAGGGTTGAGGAGAACTCGAAATGGCGATTTCGTTCAAGGTCAACGGCGCGGACAAGTCGGTCGATGTGGATCCGGAGACCCCGTTGTTGTGGGTG
>JANRJB010000147.1:0-20107 GCA_033764265.1 Rhodospirillaceae bacterium
CAGGGCCGTGGCCTACAGCGGCTTCCGCGTGCCGACCTTGAACGAGTTGTACCGGCCGTTCCGCGTCGGCAACGACATCACCGAGGCCAACCCGGCGTTGACGCCCGAGCGTCTGTACGGCGGCGATCTCGGCGTCGACGGGCGGCTTGGTTCGGACCTTACGGTCGGCGTGACATACTTTCATGCCCGGCTGACCGACGCGGTCGCCAACATCACGGTGCGGACCGCCCCGGGGCTCGACCCCGTGCTGGGTGTATTCGTGCCGGTGGGCGGAGTGCTGCGCCAGCGCCGCAATCTCGGCCGCATCGCCGCCGATGGGATCGAGGCCGAGGCGACCTGGCGCGTGTCCGATGCGCTCGCCCTGACGGCGCGCTACCTATTCACCGATCCCACCGTTCGCCGCAGTCCCGACCAGCCCGACCTGGTCGGCAAAAGGCTCGCCCAGGTCGCGCGCCACCAGGGCACGCTGGCGGTGTCGTGGCAGCCGGCCGCGCGCCTGACGATCGACGCGCAGCTGCGCGCCACCTCGCGCCAATTCGACGACGACCAGAATCTCCGGACCTTGCGCGGCTACGTTGTCTCGGACCTGTCGCTCGGCTTCGCGCTGATCGAGCGGGCCGAATTGTTCCTGGCCGCCGAGAACCTGTTCGACCGCACCATCGAAACCGGTCGCAGCGCCGACGGCCTGATCTCGGTCGGCCAGCGGCGACAGTTCGCCGGCGGCGTGAGGCTCGCGTTCTGACGCGGCGATTTGCCCGGAACGCCGTTGCGGCGTAGCCTCGGGCCACAGCAGGGGGAGGGGCCGTTTCGTGGACGAAAGAACCGAGGCGCCGACGGTGCCGGTCTACACCGCGACCGCGCTGCAGGTGCGCGTCAAATGCGTCAACCGCTGCCCGGACCGCGCGTCGGCGCGGGCGCGGATGATGCAGACGCTGGCCCACGTCGCCGAGAAGGTGCGCGGGGTCAAGCGCTGGATGGGCCCCAATTGCCGGCTGGTCGTGCTGCCGGAATACTTTCTCACCTCGTTTCCGCAGGACGAACCGATCGCCGCCTGGGCCGATAAGGCCGCACTCGCGCCCGACGGGCCCGAGTACGAAGCCATGGGCCGCATCGCCCAGGACAACGACGTCTACCTCGCCGGCAATGCCTACGAGCTCGACCGCCACTTCCCCGGCCTCTATTTCCAGACCTGCTTCGTCGTCGCGCCCGACGGCACGGTGATCCTGCGCTACCGCCGGCTCAATTCGATGTTCGCGCCCACGCCGCACGACGTGTGGGATAAGTACCTCGACATTTATGGCCTCGACGCGGTGTTTCCGGTGGCCGACACGCCGATCGGCCGGCTCGCGCCGATCGCGTCGGAGGAGATTTTGTATCCCGAGATCGCCCGCTGCTTCGCCATGCGCGGCGCCGAGGTGTTCCTGCACTCCAGCAGCGAGAACGGCAGCATCGAGCCGACGCCGAAGGACATCGCCAAGCGGGCGCGCGCCATCGAGAACATGGCCTACGTGGTCTCGGCCAACACCGGCGGACTCGACGATATCGACCTGACCGAAGACAGCGCCAACGGCTGTTCGCGCGTCATCGACTACCAGGGCAACGTGATGCGCATCGCCGGCTGGGGCGAGACCGCCAACGCCAGCGCCCAGCTTGATATCAACGTGCTGCGCCGCGAGCGACGCAAGCCGGGCATGAGCAACTACCTGTCGCGCCAGCGCAACGAGGTGTTCGTCCACGCCTACGCCGCCCACGTGCATCAGCCGGCCAACGGGCTGCTGGACGCCAACGGCGAGGTGAGGTCCGTGCCGCGCAGCCACTTCGCCGAGGCGCAACGCCGCACCATTCAGTCGCTGATCGACAAGGGGGTCATATGAGAACTGTTATCGGCCTGCTCGCCACACTGATCGCAGGATTGGCCGCCGGCCCCGCGCTCGCGCAGTCCATCGCGCTGGCCGACCGCAAGGGCGTCCAGGAGATCGTGCTGATCGTCAAGGACCTGGACAAGGCAACCACCGTCTACCGCGAGGTCGGCAAGTTCGTCGTCAAGTCCGAGGGCGCGGTGCCGACGGCGCTGCTCGCGGCCTGGGGCCTGCCGGCCCAGGCCACGGCGGTCGAGCGGGTGATGGGCGTGCCGTCGACCGACAAGGGCCTGTTGCGCCTGATCAGGATCGACGGCGTGCCCCAGGTGCAGATGCGCTCGAGCGCCCGGCCGTTCGATACCGGCGGCATCTTCAATTTCAACGCGCTGGTTCGCGACATGGACGGCGTGTTCGAGGCCCTGCGCGACCACGGCTTCCAGGGCTTCGCCGATCCCAACAGTTACACCATCTTCGGGAAAAAATACGCGGGCGCGATGCTGCGTGGCCACGACGGGGTGGTGATCAATCTGCTCCAGCGCGTCGACCAGCCCTACGACGACGTGCCGGCATTCGACTCCATGAGTCACATCATCAACGCCACCCAGATGGTGAAGAACTACGACCAGAGCTTCAAATTCTTCACCGAAACGCTCGGCTGGACGGTGCGCTGGGAGGCCTCGCCCAACTGGCCGCCGGACGGTTCCAACAACATGAGCCTGCCCAACAGCCTGCTCGTCGCCGGCCAGGTGAAGGAGCGCGCGGCAAGTTTCAGGTTCGGCGACGATGCCGACGGCGGCACCATCGAGATTTTCCATTTCGACGGCATCACCGGGAAGGACTTCTCCGACCGGGTCATGCCGCCGAATTTCGGCGTGATGAGCTACCGCGTCCATGTGCCCGGGCTTGAGGCCTATGCGCGTGGGTTGGCGGGCAAGGGTGTTGCGCCGCGGGTGCCGCTCGCGACCCACACGATCGCGCCCTACGGCCGCGTGCGCTACATGGTGATCACCGCGCCCGACGGCGCCTGGCTCGAGCTGTTCGAGCAGATCGGTGGATAAAGAAGCAATGGGGTCAGAGTAAATTGAATTTTCGATTTACTCTGACCCCATTGAACGGTTTTTCTCACTCGGCCCGCGGCGGCGTGGTCGGCTGGACCTTCTTGCGGAAGTACGTCCAGCTGGTCTCGTTCGGGCGGGTGTCGGTCAAGGGCGGCGGCGTCACGTACTCGGGATAGTTCTTGGCGATCTCGTCGCGCATGTGCTTCGGGATGTCCTCGAACTTGTCGAGCATGCGGCCGGCGGTGCTGACGTAGAACAGGCCGTCGCGCCCGCTCATCTCCATCCACGGCAGCCACTCCGACATGCGCTGCCAGGCCACGCGCACGTTGGCCTGGTCCTTCTTGCCGTCGAGCA
Organism: Rhodospirillaceae bacterium; assembly: GCA_033764265.1. GTDB lineage: Bacteria > Pseudomonadota > Alphaproteobacteria > Rhodospirillales > Rhodospirillaceae > VGEM01. The sequence goes on from JANRJB010000147.1 coordinate 3,272, forward strand.
GGTCGGCCCTGTCGGCGAAGAAGTTGAACATCTCGGTGGCGTGGTAGTAGCCGCCGATGTTCTTCTGGTACTCGCCGGCCAGCGGATTGACGTAGAACAGCGGGATGGTCGAGGTCATCCAAACCTGTTCGCCCAGGATGGTGCCGGGGAACTTCATCGGCTTGCCCTCGCGGTCCATGCCGTAGCTCGGCCGGCTGTTGACCGGGTCGTTGGCCACGTGCAGCACGGTCACCGACTGGCCGGTGTAGGGGTTGTCCCAGGTGCGCAGGTACTCGCCGGTCTTGGGGTCGCGATACAGCAGGAGCTCGCGCGAGACCAGGCGGTAGCCGTAGTTGCCCTTGTCGTCGCGCACCGTGCCGCAGCGGCGGGTGTTCATGCCGTCGACGTTGAACAGCACCTTGTCCGCCATGCCGCGCACGCGGCCGAAAGCGGTGCCGTGCCAGTAATAGGTGACCGGCTTGTCGTCGATCAGCGAGCACTGCAATTTGCGCATGACCTTGGCCACGCCCTCGGCGGTGTTCAGGTCGAGCGTTTCGGCCTGCGCCGGCGCGGCCAGCGCGGCGGCGACGAGGCCGAGTGTCAGGTAACGAGCGATCATCAGGGTCCCTCCGTTGTGACGATAGTGCGCGCGGCCGCTTCGCGTCAGGCGCCGGGCGCCAGACGCACGACGATCTTGCCGATGTTGCGACCGGAGAGCAGATAGTCCACGGCCTCGGGCACCGCTTCAAGCCCTTCAAAGCGCCGCGGATCGACGAACACCCGGATTTGATTTTTGTCATAGAGGTCGAGCAGGCGCGCCGCCGCCTCGGGCCAGAATTCCTGATAATGGGGGTTGATGAATCCGCGAATGCTGGCCGACTTGAAATACAGTTTTGTCCAGGCGCGGCCCTGGGTCACGGTCTGCAACGGCTTTCCAACTTCCGACGTATAGCCGCTGATGACCAACCGTCCGCGCACCGCCAGATTGTCGACCAGAGCGTCATAGATCGTCCCGCCCACGGAATCGTAGGCAAGGTTTACGCCGGCAGGATATTCGCGTTTCAGCGCCTCGGCGACATCTTCGGTGCGGTAGTCGATCGACCGGTCGCAGCCGATGGTGCGCAACAGCGCGCACTTCTCCGCGCCGCCGGCGATGCCGATGACATGGTTGCCGGCCAGTTTGGCGACCTGCACGACGATGTGGCCCAGGCCGCCCGCCGCCGCCGACACCGCCACCACCTCGCCGGTCGAAAGCTCGCCGGCGCGCGTCAGGCCGATCAGCCCCGACACGCCGGTCGGGAACAAGGTCAGCATCTCCGCGGTCGGCGCGTCGATCTTGTGCAGCCGGCCTGCCTCGGCGACCTGATAGTCGCGATAGCCGGTGCCAACCTTCCAGGTGGCGACCGCATCGCCCTCTTTGAAGCCGGTGACGCCGCGCCCGACAGCGGCGACGCGGCCCACCACCTCGATGCCCATGTCGGTGGGCGTGGTGAAGGTCATGTAGGCCACCGCGTTGCGCATCATGTTGTAGTCGTACACGCCATTGACGCCGGCCAGCACGTTGCGCACCACCATCTCGCCGTCGCCCGGGTCCTGCCACGGCGTCTCGACGATGCGCGTGCAGGCGCGGAAGTCCTCGCCGAAACGCTCCAGCACGAATTTGCGGTAGGTCCTGGGGAACATGACCGGGCTCATGCGGCGTCGCCGTCGCCGGCCTTGGGCTTGGCGCCGATGTGGCGGTATTCCACCGCGCCTTTGCCGTAGACGCGTTTGGGTTCCCACAACAGCCGGTAAAGCGGCTCAGCGCCGTCGGCGGCGGCCAGGACAGCGTACTTGTAAATGCCGCCGGCGGTCTTGTCGTGCACCGCGCGGCTGCACACGATCTCACCGGCCGCGCCGCGCGCGCAGATGTCGTCGATGACGGCGAGCGCGTCGCCGAACGGCTCGCCGTCGTCCACGACCACGTCGCCGCGATGCACGCCGATGCGCAGGGCCAGCGGCATGTCGGGGTTGTCGCGCACCCAGCCGGCGATCTCCTGCTGGATCTCGGTGGCCGCCGCGACCGCCGCGATCGGATCGGCGAACGTGGCCAGAATGCCGTCGCCGGTGTGCTTCAGTTCGGCGCCCCGGCCGGCTTTGATCGCCGCGCGTACCACGCTGTTATGCGTGCGCACCAGCCGCTGCGCGCCCGAATTGCCGATCTGGCCGGTGACCGCGGTCGAGCCGACCATATCGGTCAACAGCACGGTCAACTGCTGCGCGGCCGCCGCCTTATCGTTGGGCATGGTCCAGAAGCGCATGGCGTCGACCACCGCCGCGTCGACGGGCGTTGGCTGGCCGTCGAGCCGCGCGGCCATAGCGGCCCGGCCGGCCTCGAGCATGTGCTTGTAGCGCGGGCGGCCGGCGTAGCTGTCGACCCGGTCGCAAAAGGCCGCGGCGCTGGTCGCGTCGACGCCGGTGGCGGCCAGCACGCCCGACAGCACCTCGCGGGCGGTGGCGGGCGTCAGCGTATCGCGCTCGATCAGCGTCTGGTTGGCGCCGGCCAGGTACAGGTTGAAGCCGAAGCGGGCGAACGACGGCAGGGTGGGGAAGTAGGGCGCCAGTTCCGTCAACGCGGCCGCCGCGAACTGCAACAGCTTGTCGCGCTCGGCGGCGATGAAGTCCTCCAGGATGCTCGCGGCCGCGGCCGGCGTGCCCGGCGTTGCCTCGGCCGCACCGACATCGCCCGCCGGGGTCAGAATGTCGCCGGCGTGGTTCTCGGGGGGCGCGGTCGGCGGCGGCGCCGGCGCGGTGCGGGCGGGCCGGGCGTAACGGTCGGCCATGTCGGTCCGCGGTCGCGCTGTCGCCGCCGATGGTTCGGCCTCGGCGTCATCGGTGCCGCCGCCATGCAGCAAGACCTGCGCCACCTTGCGCCGTGTCGCCTCGGACTTGTTGCGCCACAACAGGAACTCGATCGGCACGACGACGCGGAACAACACCAGCATGCCTGCCAGCGCCGCGGCCAAGAACGCGATCGCCACCACCGGGCCCAGCACGCTGCCGCGCGCGGCGGTCATCAGCACCGCCGACAGCACCGCGCCGATGGCGCCTACCGCCACGCCGCCGCCGGCCACCATGAACCCGCGCGCGATCAGGTCCGAGCCCGCGTCCGGCGCGCGCGCCTGCGCTGACGACCCGGCGCTGCCCCAGATCACCCTGATCTTGGGTTCCGCGCCGATCTGGGCGGTTTCCTCGATCAGCAGGCAGGGCGCGTTCTCCGCGGCGAAGTGCGCGGCGGCCCGTTCGCGCGCCGCGGCCTCGTCGAGCGTGGAGAAGCGCGCGACCAGACGCCACTGGCCGGCGCGGATTTCATAGATTTCGTAGTTCGTGTCGTGCGCCATGCGCGGCAGCGAAGCCGGAAATTGGGTCGTGTGGGCGGTCAAGCCGGGTGACTGTATGGCAGGGACAAGGCCCGGAAAACAGGGCTTCGTCGCAAGTTCACACACCGTTCGCCGGGTGGCTTGCGCCGCGCCCGCGGAACCGCCAGCATCGCCCCAACGTTGCATCGGTCGGCTCGGAGGGCACTTTTGTGAAGCTCGTGTTCACGCCCAACCCCAAGTACATCCACAAGGCGCTGGTGGTCGCCCACGAGGCCGGCGTGCTCGACCGGCTGACGTTCGAACGCTCGGTGCCGTTCGACACCGATACCACGATCTGGGGGTACAACCCGTTGGGCAAGGTGCCGTGCCTGATCCTGGACGACGGTGCGCCCTTGTTCGGCGGGCTGGTGATCTGCGACTACCTGAATTCGCTGTCGGTCACCGGCGTGTCGGTGTTCCCGGTCGGTTCGGGCCGCTGGCCGGCGCTGCGCCAGGCGATGCTGGGGGAAGGCATGTTCGACGCCACCACCAACATGCGCGTCGAAGGCTGGCGGCCGCCCGGGGAACGCCACGCCGATTACATGCTGCGCGAACGGCGCAAGGTCATCAACGCGCTCGACCGCATGGAGCGCGAAGCGCCGGAGTTCGCCGACGCCGAGTTCCATATCGGACACATCTGCATGGCCGGCGGGATCAGCTACCTGGAGCTGCGCAACCCGATCCAGGAACACGACATGGAGCCGGGCGACAAGGCGTTCGATTGGCGGTCCGGGCGGCCGGCCCTGGCCGCGTGGTACGATGCCGTCTGCCGGCGGCCGTCGCTTCAGTACAGGTACGAATGGCCGGGCGCGAAAGCGTGACGGTCAGCTCGCCGCCGGCACCTGGCCGCGGCGTCCGGCGCGGTCGAACAGGGTTTCCCAGTTGTTCAGCGATTGCAGATGGAAGTAGATCACGTGCAGGAAGCCGCGCTTGCGCCAGTCGTTGGCGGTGGCGTCGTCCAGGTCGCGGAACTTTTCCTCGCTGACGGCGAAGAAGCTGCCGACGTTGATCTTCTCCTGGTTCTGGCCCTGGATGTCGAGGCTGCGTTCCTCGACCAGCTTTTTCTCTTTCAAGGCGTCGGAGAACTGCTGGGTGAACAAGTACGCCTGGTGAAACTGTTCGCACAGGTTGAGCGCGTCGCGCACCACCTGGGTTTCCTTCTCGCCCTCGAACAGCGGCCGCGCGCCGTCGGCGGCGGTGCCGGCCGAATCGTCGATGCCGAGCTGCAGGCGCGTGTCGCCCTGGTTGCCGAGCAGGATGAACGGGTAGCGCCGCACGTAGGCCGGCACGTACATCAGCCGCTCCCACTGGCCCTTGCCGTCGACGAACAGGTTCTCGTCGGGCCGGAAGCCCAGCGCGATCGACGGCACCAGGTTGTCGCCGACGAAGATGATGGGATAATGGCGCGCGGCCAGCACGAACTCCGGCGCGGTCAGCGGCACAGCGTTGGTGCGGGCGGCGAAGGTGAAATCGGCCTCGGGGCGGATTTTCATCCAGCCGTGGGTCGAGGCGGCCAGCGGCACCGGACGCCAGTAGAACATCGGCGGCGGCTGGCGGTTGTCGGTATTGGTGTTGGCGGCAGTCTGGTCGCTCACGGCGCCGAATCCTTGCTCGGGGCGGGGAAATTCGCGCGGCAGAATAGGGCCCCAAGCGCCAAAGGCAAGGCCGAACGGACCCGCGGGTCATCGGCTTTTCCGCGCATGGTCGCAACGGGGGCAGGGGCATGATCGACGGCCGCAACGCGCTGGTCACCAACGTCCGCCACTTCGTCGGCGCGGCCGCCGCGCGCGAACTGGTGCGCCTGGGGGGCCGGGTGTTCTGCCACGATTTGGCGTTCGACGCGGCCGCCGCCCGCGATGCTTTCGCGGCCACGGCGCCGGGAACCTGGCCCCGCGCCGAGCAAGGCCCCGATGCCCTGATCGGGGCGCTGGAGGCCGAGGCCGGTCCGCTTGAGATACTGGTCAACAACGATTTCCACCCGGCGGTGCGCGCGCCAATCGAGGACGCCGACCCGGCCGAACTGCGCCGCGGTTTCGAGGCCTTGGCGGTGGCGCCGTTCCGCTTCGCCGCCGCCGCGGCCGCGCGCATGAAGACCCGTCGGCGCGGCAAGATCGTGTTCGTCACCTCGGCCGCGCCGCTGCGCGGCCTGCCCAACTACAGCATGTACGCCACAGCGCGCGGCGCGGCGAATGCGCTGATGCTGTCGCTGGCCCAGGAACTCGCGCCGTTCAACATCCAGGTCAACGCGGTGGCGCCCAACTACGTCGCCAGCCCCAGCTATTTCCCGCCCGAACTGACCGCCCAGCCCGAGGCCATGAAGAAATTCGCCGAAAAGGTGCCGCTCAAGCGGCTGGGGACGCCCGATGAAGTCGCCGCCGCCATCGGCTTTCTGGTCTCGCCCGGCAGCGATTTCATCACCGGCCACGTCCTCCCGGTGGCCGGCGGCTGGGCCTGATCGGTCGCGCCGACGCTTCAAGTGTCGACCGTTGTCATGCAAAATCAACATTGGTCCGACTAGACTGCACGCGCCGTTTTCCTGCGAGGACATGCCCCGATGCCGTTGATCCTGCCCACGACCCGTCGGGCGCTCCTGTACCGCGCAGCGGCCGTTGCCGGGCTCGCCGCCGCCGCGGCCATGCCCCTGCGCCGGGTGTGGGCGGCGCCCCGGTTCATCAACGACCCGTTCCAGCTGGGCGTGGCGTCGGGCGATCCGGTGCCCGACGGGTTCGTGATCTGGACGCGGCTGGCGCCCGATCCTTACGACCCGCGCGCACTGCCCGACGAAGCCATCGAGGTGACGTGGGAAGTGGCCGAGGACGAGAAGTTCCGGAAAGTTGCCGTCTCGGGCAACGTCTTCGCCCGGCCCGAGCGCGCCCACAGCGTGCATGTCGACGTGCGCGGGTTGAACGCCGACCGGGCGTACTTCTACCGCTTCCGCTGCGCCGACGTGGTCAGCCGCATTGGCCGGGCCAGCACGTTGCCGCCGCCCCGATCATCGCCCGATCGCCTGCGGTTTGCCTTCGCGTCGTGCCAGAACTACGGCCAGGGCTATTTCACGCCGTTCCGCGACATGATCGCGCAGGACCCGCGGCTGATCGCCCACCTGGGCGACTACATCTACGAAGTGGACTGGGGCCTGCGCATTCGCAACGCCCCCGTGGGCGAGGCCCGCACCCTCGACGAGTACCGGCTGATCCACGCCGTCTACAAGATGGACCCCGACCTGCAGGCCGCGCACGCCCATTGTCCGTGGGTATTCACCTGGGACGACCACGAGGTCGACAACGACTATGCCGGCGACCTGTCCGAGGCCGGCGACGATCCGGCGGTGTTCGCCCAGCGCCGCATCGCCGCCTACCGGGCGTATTACGAACACCTGCCGCTGCGCGCCGTGGCCGCGCCGCAGGACAACGGCGCCATGATCCTGTTCCAGCGCTTCAACTTCGGCAATCTGGCCGAATTCAACGTGCTCGACTTGCGCCAATACCGCTCCAACCAGGCCTGCGAAACGCCCGACTGGCGTTCGGGCCGCGTCGTCGACATCAGCGCCTGCCCCGACATCAACGACCCCGCGCGCACCATGCTGGGGCCGTACCAGGAACGCTGGTTCCAGCTGAACTTCGCGCGCACCGGATCGATCTGGACGGTGATCGCCCACAGCCTGATGATGATGGGCTTCGACCAGATTCCGGGCCCGGCGCGCGGCGCCTACACCGACAACTGGGGCGCCTACCCGGCCGCCAAGCGCAAGATTCTCGATCAGATCAAGGCGCGCAAGCCGGCCAACGTGGTCGCCATCGGCGGCGACATCCACAGCTATTTCGTGGGCGAAGTGAAGGACGACGACGCCGACCCGGCATCGGCCTCGCTGATCAGCGAGTTCGTCTGCACCTCGATCACCTCGGAAAGCTACAACACCGCGCTGTTCGAATCCCTGATGGCCGAGAACCCGAACATCTCGTTCGTCAACGACCGTTTCCGCGGCTACGTGCTGTGCGACCTGGATCGCACGCGCTGGCTGTCGACCCTGCGGGTGATCGACACCGTCCACACCCGCGACGGGGCGTTCCGCACGCTGGCGGCATTCGCGGTGGAAAACGGCAAGCCCGGGATTCAGCCGGCGTCCACCTGAAAACGAAAACGCCGGCGTCGGGGGTCCGACGCCGGCGGTGGCTCGCAAAACGCGATCAGAACTCGTAGCGCACGCCGAACTGAATCTGCCACACCGACTGGCGGGCGAGCACGTCGAAGAAGCTGTCGCGGTTCTGGATCGCGCCGCTGTAGATGTACTTGCCGGTGGCGGCGTCGATGCCGGTGGCCTGCACCACGGGCACCACGTACGGGAACCGCGGCACGCGTTCCTGGCCCCAGCCGCTGTCGATCAGGTTGGTCAGGTTGCGGATGTCGAAGACGAACACGCCCTTGTTGTCCTCGAAGATGCCGGGAATTTCCTGCTCGAAGCGGAAGTCGACCTGGGTGACGCTGGGGCTGGTGAACGCGTTGCGCGGCACGATCTGGCCGCGATACTTGTCGAGCCCGTTGGCGACGATGTAGGCGTCGAGCTGGGCGAAGGTCAGCCCGCCTGCCAGGATCACGTCGTTGGCGTCGCGCGGCACATAGAACAACTGGCGCTGGCGCGAGCTCTGGCGCGGGTCGCCGAACACCGGGCTGGCGCCGGCGAAGGTGTAGCTGTAGCCGCGGCCCGAGCGGTTCTGGCCGAACAGCGAGACCGAGGTTTCGTATTCGCCCCAGAACGCCTTGGTCCACTTCGCCGCCGTGACGATGTTGCGCTTGAGCTCGTAATTCGACGTCGCAATGGTCGGATTGTTGATGTCCGAGGTGGCCAGGTTGTCCCAGTTCGACTGGGCGGTCGAGCTGGTGGCGGGGTTGACGTCCTTCGAATCGGTGAAGGTGTACCCGATCTCGAAATCGAACGTGCCGACGCTGGTGTCCCAGGTGTTGGCGATGTTGAGCGAGGCCACCCAGGTCTCACCGCCCTTGGTGTTGGTCAGGATCAGGTCGTTACCCGAGGCTGGCACGCCCGGCCGGCGGATGTAGCGCGGGCGGCCGTCGGGCAACGTGCCCGACTGAATGACGCGGTTTTCCACCCATAGCACGCCGTTCTTGGTGTTGCTGTAGATCAGGTCGCCGGTGACCAGCCAGTCTCTGCCGAATTGGCCGAGATCAAGCTGCTGGTCGAAGCCGACCGAGTACTTCCAAACCGAGGGAATCTTGAAGTTCGGGTCGATTGCGTTGACCGAGCCATCGCCCGAGCGCAACTGCGCCTGGGCCGCCGCCGGAATCGCGTTGCCGACCACGTTGTCAAGCACCGCACTTACCAGCGCGGCGGCGGACGAACGGTTGATGGTGGTGTTGGAGACGCCGACGCCATCGTTGCTGAAGCTGTTGGCGAGCCAGACGTTGGGGTTGCCGCCGCCGAACAGGCCGACGCCGCCGCGGATCACGGTGGTGTCGAACGGCGTGTAGTTGAACGAGAAGCGCGGCAGCCAGAGGTCGCGGCCGTCATAGGTGAAGGTGTTGGCGAAGCCGTAGCGAGTCTGGAAGTTGGTGTTCAGCCGCGGTCGCGCCGTGCTCGAATACGTTTCGTAGCGTAGGCCCGCGGTCAACGTCAGGTCTGGCAGCACGTTCCAGGCGTCCTGGATGTAGAAGGAGTCGATGTCGGAATCCAGGTTGGCCGCGCCGTCGGCCTGCACATTCGTGACCGCGTTGGTGTAGCGGAAGATCGAGGCCCGGCGTGCCTGGAAGTCGGCGATCGAAGCGAAGAAATACTGGCCGTACGAAGTGGGCAGGAACGCGTTGAAGATATCGAGCATCTCGCGTTCATAACCGGCGGTGATGGTGTGGTCGCCGAGCAGGTAGTCGCCCTTGGCCTTCAGCTGCCACAGTTTGTTGTCGAGCACGTTGAAGTGGCGGAATTCGTCTGGGCCGACCACCAGCAAGCCGCCTCCCGGAGTCTGGATCTGCATTTCGGAGAACGGAATCGCTCCCAGCGGCGTGGGCGAGGCCTTCTGCAGTTTGTAACCGACCTTGAACTCGGTCTTGAACTCGTCGGTCCAGTCGGAGAACACCTGCGCCGACACCGCGTCGACGCTGAACTTGTTCTGATACCAGTTCGAGCCCGCGGACAGGGTGCCAATAGACGTGGCGCCGCTGATTACGGCTGGGCTGTTGGTGATGCCGACGCTGCCCGAACTGCGGTTGTACGACACCACCGCGCGGTGGAAGTCGCTGATGTTCCAGTTCAGCTTGCCGAAAATCTTCTCGTCCTTTTCCGGCAGGCCGGTCGGCAGGTCGAGGATGTCGTAGCCGTAGACCGACTGTGCGATCGACTTGATCTGGTTGTAGTCGGCCTGCGTCACGCCGCGGGCTTCGTTGGTGAAGCCGCCGCCGGTCGGGCCGCGCGTCACCGGCGTCGAGGTGGTGAAGCGCTCGTAGCCGGCGAAGAAGAACAGCTTGTCTTCGATGATCGGCCCGCCCAGGGTGCCGCCGTAGTACTTGTCCTTGAACGACAGGCCGGTCACCGGCGTGGACTTGCTCTTGTCGCCGATCAGGCTGTCGTCGGTGTAGTAGTAATAGGCCGAACCGCTCCAGTCGTTGGTGCCCGACTTGGTGACGACGTTGATGTTGCCGCCCTGGAAACCCGAGTAGGTCACACCATAAGGCGCCGAGTTCACCGACAGCTGTTCGATGAAATCGACCGAAAGCGGCGGCCGCAGTGACGGATAGCCGCCGTTGTTCAAACCGAAATCGTCGTTCTGGCGCACGCCGTCGATGGTGAGCAGGTTAAAGCGATTGCTCGTGCCGGCGATCTGAATGGCGTCGGAGTTCGAGCGGTCGATGAACACCTTGGAGTCGCCGCGGATCACGTCTTTCAGGTCGCGGCTCAGCGTCGGCGCGCTGGAGATGCGATCGCTGTCGAACTCGCGCGTCGGCCCCGCGGCCTGCTCGGTCAGGCGGCGCGCGGCCACCACCACCAGCTCCTCGATCGGGCCGGAGCCGCCGATCCGGTAGTCGAGCACGTAGGGCTGGCCCAGGGTCAGGAACACGTTTTCCTTCACCTGCTCGGCTGACCCGCCGGGCGCGGTGACGGTGACTTCGTAGGGGCCGCCCAGACGCAATCCGCGGCCGATGAAACGGCCTTCGGCATTCGTGGTCACATTCTGCACGGCGCCGGTCGGCGTATGGACGATGCGCACCTGAGCGTTGCCCAAGGGCGCGCCATCGGCGTTCGTGATGAACCCGTTGAGCTGCCCGGCGGTTTCCTGGGCCATGGCCGGCGTGACGAACAGGGCGGCCGACAGCAGCAGGGCCAAACGCAAGGTCTTGGGCGCAGCAGAGGTCATGGCATCGAATCCATTTGCTGGTTTGGGGTGCTTGGGGCGGAAAGTCGGCGCGATCCTAGTCGGCGGGTCTTGCACCAATGTGACAGTTTTCGCAAAGCCCGGTGAAAGCATGGCGTCGCAATTGTTTCAATCGATCGATGGCGCGCCCCGGCCCGGTCATCCGACAGGCGAACCATCGGATTTCCGGATCACCACCACGCTCGACCGGGGCGGCAGGTCGTCCTGGAAGTCGGGCCAGCGGGTCGACGGACGCGCGTACGTGGATCCCTCCGCCGGGTGTTGAACGGAAACGAATAAATTGCGTCCATCGGGCGTGAAGCAGGGCCCGGTCAACTCCGCGCCCTGTGGACAACTGAAGATTTTCCGGGCCAGCGCCCGGCCGGGGCCCGTGACGTCGGCCGCCCACAGCCCGTCGGCGGTGGCGAAATCCTCGGCGCCGTCTGTGGATAACCAGGCGCGCCCGCGCGGGTCGAAGGCGATGTTGTCGGGGCACGACAGCCAGTCGTCGGGGCCCGATTCGGCATGGGCCATGGCGCCCGAGGTCGGGTCGGCGGGGTCGCCGCCCATCAGGAACGGCCGCCAGTCGAAAGCGGCCGCCGCATGATCGGGTCCGTCCGCGCCGGCGGGGGGAATCAGTTCCAGCACATGCCCATGGACGTTGCGGGCGCGCGGATTGGCGGCATCGACCTGACCGGCGTCGCGGTCGCCGTTCTTGGTCAGGCACACGAATACCGAGCCCGTCACCGGATTGGGTTCGATCTCCTCGGGCCGGTCCATCGGCGTGGCGCCCAGCAGGGCCGCGGCGCGGCGGGGTTCGATCAGCACGTCGGCCTGGCTGCCGAACCCGTTGGCCGCCGTCAGCGGGCCTTGGCCCCACACCAGCGGCAGCCAGGTCAGCCGGCCGCCGTCGTCGAAGCGCGCCACCGACAGCGTGCCCTCGTCCAACAGCGCATCGTTGGCGGAGCGATCTGCTGTTTTCACGCGGCCTGTGCTGACGAAGCGATAGATGAACTGGAACGCCTCGTCGTCGCCCATGTAGGCGACCAGCCGGCCGTCGCGGTTGACGGTCAGGCCCGCGCCTTCGTGCTTGATGCGGCCCAGCGCGGTGCGCTTTTTGGGCGTGGAGGCGGGGTCGTACGGGTCGATCTCCACCATCCAGCCGAAGCGGTTGGGTTCGTGCGGCTCGGCTTCAACGTTGAAGCGCGGGTGGTGCAGGAACCAGTTGTAGTAGAGCTCGCTGGTGATGCCGTAGAGGTCGCGATGGTTGCGCTCTTCCGGCGTACCGGTGGGGTCACCGCCGAAGTACTGGTGGAAGTTTTCCTCGGCGATCAGCACCGTGCCCCACGGCGTGGCGCCGCCGGCGCAGTTGCTGATCGTGCCGATCACGGTGCGCCCCGTCGGGTCGGCCGATGTCTTCAACCGATCGTGTCCGGCCGCCGGGCCGGTCAGTGTCATCGCCGTGTCCAGCGCGGTGATGCGGCGGTTGTAGCGGCTGTCGCGCACGACCGACCATTGTTCGCCGTCGCGCCTGATCTCGACGACGGTATGGCCGTGAGCGGCCATCTGCACGTCGACCGCCGCGGGCGGCAGGTCCAGGTTCAACCGCCGCTCGGCGCCGGCGAACATCAACTGCGCGAAGGCCGACTCATGGTTCACGCACAATAGGCCGTGATCGGAATTGTCCGACCCCATCGGCAGCGGTGCGAAATGAATGAAGTCGCAGTCGGTGCCGAACTGCCGGCCTTGCGCGGCGGCGGTCATGGCGCCGGGCGCGAGCGCGGGCGCATCGGCGAACACTGGGTCGCCCCAGCGCAACAGCACCTGCGCCGTGTGCCCGGCGGCAACGCGATGGGTGGTATCCACGCCGCGCGGCAGGCTGGGAAACGATAGCGATGTGGGGTTGTCGCTTTGAGGCTTGGTCGACTTTGCCGGGGCGGACGCCAAGACGCCGCCGATGACGGCCGTCGCCACGGCCGTGCGGCGCGTCAGGTCGGTATCGTCGCGGGCCATGCTGGATCGATGTTCGGTCACGGAAATTGCCGTCCTGTTCAGGGCTCTAGCTAGCGACCACGGCTCATCCCAGCCCGTGAAGATTTCGAGAAAACCGGATCATCGCGCGGTGCGGAAGCCGTAGTAATGCCACAGGAAAAGCGCCGCGCTCGAACGGTACGGCCGCCAGCTCTCGCCAAGCCGGTCCAGCCGCTTCGGGTTGGGACGCGTGCGTAGATTGAGCAGTAGGCGCGCGCCGTGCTGCAGGCCAAGGTCGCCCACCGGCCAGATGTCGGGCCGGCCCAGGCCGAACATCAGGTAGATATCGGCGCTCCACGGCCCGATGCCCTTCAACGCCGTCAACCGCTCGCGCACCGTGTCGTCGTCGGCCCGGTTCACGGCGGCGAGGTCGAGCGTGCCGGTCTCGACCGCGTCGGTCAGGCCCTGGATGTAGCGCGCCTTCTGCGAACTCAGGCCCGCGGCCCGCAGCGCGGGCTCGGTCAGCGCGGCGACCGCCGCCGAAGTGACCGCGCCGCCCGCCGCGCGCTCGAGCTTGGCCCAGATCGCCCGGCCCGCGGCGGTGGAGACCTGCTGGTCGATGATGATGCGCACCAGCGTGCCGTAACCCGGTTCCCAGCGCCGGGCCCGGGGCAGGCCCGCCTCGGCGGTGCCGCGCGCGATGTGCGGATCGCGCCGCTTCAGAATCCGCAGGTGGCGATGGACTGTGGCGGTGCTCGACATTGCGGGATGGCCTTGCCGCAGGGGAAGTGATCGGCGATGACATAACCGGTTTCGGGCCGTAGGCGCGAGGCCGAAACCGGGCAGGGGAGACGGCCATGGCGAGGATCGGGTTGTTTCTGGCGGCGTGGCTGGCACTCTCAAACGCGGCATCGGCCGAGCAGGTGTTCCGCCGCGGCAACATCGGCGAGCCCGACAGTCTCGACCCGCACATGACCACGTCCGGCTATGCCGGCAACGTGATCTTCGAGATGTTCGTCGGGCTGACCACCGTCGACCCGCAGGTCAACGTGATTCCCGGCGCGGCCGAAAGCTGGGCCATCTCGCCCGACGGCAAGACCTACACCTTCAAGATCCGCCCCGGCATGACCTGGTCCGACGGCCGGCCGGTGACGGCGGACGACTTCGCCTACGCCTTCCGCCGCACCATGGACCCGGCCACCGCCAGCCGGGCCGCGCCTCTACTCTACATGATCGCGAATGCGCGCGAGGTGAATGTCGGCGCGTTGCCGGTGGATCAGCTGGGCGTGCGTGCGGTGGATGCCGCCACCTTCGAGGTGCGCCTGAACCATCCCACGCCCTATTTCCTCGAGCTGATCGTGCACCGCTGCTTTCCGGTGCCCCGATGGGCCGTGGAGGCCCACGGCCGGAACTGGACCAAGCCCGAGAACATCGTCGTCAACGGCGCCTTCAAGCTGGCCGAATGGAGCCCCAACAGCCGCATCGTGCTGACCAAGAACCCGGCCTTTTACGACGCCGGCAACGTCGCCCTCGACCGTGTCGAGTATTACGTCGCCGAGGACCAGGGCTCGGCCTTCAAGCGCTACCGCGCCGATGAACTCGACACCATCGCCAACTTCCCACCCGCGCAGCTCGACTGGATTCGCGAAAACCTGCCGCAGGACCTGCGCCTGTCGCAGAATCTGGGCCTGCTCTATTACACCTTCAACACGCGCCGGCCGCCGTTCGACGATCCGCGGGTCCGCAACGCGCTTGCCATGGTGCTCGATCGCCAGTTGATGACCGATCGCATCATGCGCGGCGGCGAGATGCCGGCCGACAGCCTGGTCCCGCCGCTCGCCCGCCAGGGGTACGCACCGGCGCCGTCGCCGTGGGCCGGCATGTCCATGGCCGACCGCGTCGCCCGGGCCAAGGCGCTGCTGGCCGAAGCGGGTTTCGGACCTGAAAATCCGCTCAGGTTCGAGTTCCGCTACAACACCGACGAAATTCAGAAACGCGTGGCGCTGGCCGCCGCCGCGGCCTGGAAGCAGATCGGCGCCGAGGCCGAACTGCTCAACACCGACCTGAACAATCTCAACGCCACGCTGCGCAACGGCGATTACCAGGTGGCGCGCTACCAGTGGTTCGCCGAGTACCGCGACCCGACCTCGTTCTTGTATCTGCTTGAGTCCGACGCGGTCGGCGACAACCACTCCAAATACGGCAACCCGGCCTACGACGCGCTGATGCGACAGGTGTACGCCGAGCTGGACCCGGTCAAGCGCAACGCCCTGATGCGCGAGGCCGAGGCAATCGTTCTGCGCGACGTGCCGATCACGCCGATCAACTACTATGTCTCGAAGCGCCTGGTGAAGCCGTTCATCGCCGGCTTCGACGACAACCCGCGCGGCATCAACATCGCCCGCTGGGTCAAGATCGCGCGACCATAAGGGGCTGTCCGGCGACGGTCCGAACTCCCCCTCACCCTTCCCTCTCCCCCCATGAAAAATGGGGGGAGAGGGATACTTGAGGTTAGCGCGCGTCTACCGCGCGCTTAACGAAAGTTGGGTGAGGGGGGTGTCCGTGCGTACGCGGGCGGCTACTTCGCCTTGCGGCTGAACACCCAGTTGTCGCGCGCCGACAGCGTGGTGTCGAAGGCATAGCCGTCGAGGTTGAAGGTCTTGATCTGCGCGGGATCGGTCAGCCGGTTCTGGACGATGTAGCGGGCCATCAGGCCGCGCGCCCTCTTGAAAAAGAAACTCAGCGCCATCGGTTTGCCGTTCTTGATCTCCTTGAACGCGGGCGCGATGACGGTGGCGGCGATTTTGCCGGCGTCCAGCGCGCCGAAATACTCGTCCGAGGCCAGGTTGACGACCGTGGGCGATTTCATCTTCGCCAGGCGCTTGTTCAGGTGCGCGGTCAACGTCTCGCGCCAGAAGGCGTGCAGATCCTTGCCGCGCTCGGTTTTCAGGGCCGAGCCCATCTCCAGCCGGTAAGGTTGAATGGCGTCGAGCGGCCGCAGCAACCCATAGAGCCCCGACAGGATGCCGACGTGGTCCTGCGCGAAAGCCAGGTCGTCGGCGCTGAGGGTCTTGGCGGCCAGCCCCTGGTAGACCTCGCCGGCGAAAGCGAACACGGCCGGCCTGGTCTCGCCCCGGTTGGCCGGGTCGAACGCCTGGAAGCGCGCCGCGTTCAGTTCGGCCAGCTTGGGGCTCACGTCCATCAGCCTGGCGATATCGCGGGCGGTGAGCGTCTTGGCGCGGGCGGCCAGGACGGCGGTGTCCTTCAGCAGGGCGGGTTGGCTCTGCTTGACCGCGGGCGCGATCGGGCCGAACTCCAGCTTCTTCGCAGGCGACAGAAGAACGAACAGCATCACGGCCTCGTCATCGGTGGGTCGGGCCGACTATCGGGCCGAACCGGCGGCTTTTCAACGTCGGGAAACGCGCGACCCGCGTTGACAGCGCCGGGGCTTTGTCCGACACCTTACCGCGGTCCCAGCACGGTCTTTTCGACGACGGAGCCATCGCCATGGCCAGCCCCGGTTATCTTCTCGTGTTCGGTCATTCGATCGAAGGCGCCAAGATGGTGGCGTATTCCGCTGCCCTGCCGCCGATCTACAAGAAGTACGGCGGGTTCTACATCGGCATCGGCGGGCCGGGCCGCGGTGTCGAATTGCTGGAAGGCAACTGGATCGACCATTCCCTGGTGCTGGCGCGCTTCGCCGCCGATGGCGACGTGGTGAAATTCTGGCACTCGCCCGAATACGTCGAGGCCAAGAAGCTGCGTGCCGGGGCCGGCACCTTCAACGTCTTCGCCGTCAAGGGCAACGGCCGCGAGGCGCCGCTCGGCCAGCCGTCGTTCCTGATTTCCGTCGTCCGGCCGATCGAATCCGACAAGCTCGTGCCGCTCCGCAAGGACTGGCAGGCGCGGCTGGCCGCGCGCGGCGCCGACATCCTGGCCGACGCGGCCTACCGCGATATGGAACGCCTGGAAGGCGACGTGAACGGCATCGACGTGGAAATCGCCGCGTTCCCCAGCCAGGCCGCCGCCACCGCGTTCTGGAACGATCCCGCCACCGCCGCGGCCCGCGCCGCGCGCAATGCGGTCGCGGTCGTCAACACCTTCCTGGTCGCGGGCTTGCCGCGCAA
>JANRJB010000006.1:0-8001 GCA_033764265.1 Rhodospirillaceae bacterium
CCGCCGGCGCCGGCACGGCGAAGGCGAGGGTGAGGAAGGTGAACTTGGCGAGGTAATGGACCATAGGCCGGTGCTCGCGCTTCAAGTTGCCGACGCAAATGCGAAGACCGCAGTCTAAGGTCAACTCGTGACTTCGATGAAGCGTTTGCGCGCGAAAGCTTTGCCGGATCCTGTCTTGAAATAGCGCTCAAGTGCGCGGGCTTGAGGTTCGGACGTCACGGCGACGTACGCCGATAATGTCAGCGGTCGGTGAGTTCGCGTCGATGGCACGTTTCCGGACTGGTGAGCGGTGACCCGACGGCGAAGATCGTTGGTTGAGCCAACGTAGATGTCGCCGTTGCTTAACCGCAGAAAATAGACGTACCACATGCGGCCCGTCCTGTTGCGCCATGGCGCGGTGTCCGCATCGACCGGTCCCCCTTCGCTCCTGTCGGAGCTTCGGGGGACACCCTACGCTCTTTCGTTGGCTTCGTGCGGCAGGCCTCACGGATGGCCTGCCACCCGAAGCCGCTCTGGCGGCGTAGGGTGGCGGAGGGAGAGGGATTCGAACCCTCGATACGCTTTTGGCGTATACACACTTTCCAGGCGTGCGCCTTCAACCACTCGGCCATCCCTCCGGCGCGCGAAACGCGGCCATACCTATCCGAGCCCTTACCCCCTCGCAACCCGTCCGTCGGGCGCCGCGCGGTGGGATAAAGCTGTGGAAAACCTGGGGATTCAGCGAGTCGCGGCACCTCATCCAGAATATTAATTTTCCCTCGAAACGACCTAAAATAACGCTTGAATTAGAGTATGTTAACCCATATACCTCAAGTTGAGGGGTACGATCCTGAGGGGTAGGGGCTCAATTTTCCGTGGTTCTGGGGCGCTTCATCGGCTGGGCGATGCTGTTCGTGGCCGTGGTGCTGGCCTCGGGCGACGCGGTCATGGCGCTCGGCGCCTCCGGCTATCCCGGCCTCGCCACCGGCGAGATTGTCACACTGCTGGTGGGTGAAAATCCCGAGCACTCGTTGGCGTTCGCGCCGTCGCTGCTCGAAGCGGTGGGTGCCGTAGTGTTCGACACGCCGGCGTGGTTGGCGGTCGGCGTCTCGGGCCTCGTGCTGATCCAGATGTTCCGCCCGCGCCGCGCGCGCCGCCGCCGCTTCACCCGGCTCTGATCGCCCGCCCGATCAAGGTTCGGGCATCCGCAGCGCCTCGATGAACGCCGACTGCGGAATGTCGACGCTGCCGAACTGGCGCATGCGCTTCTTGCCCTCTTTCTGCTTATCCAGAAGTTTGCGTTTGCGCGTCACGTCGCCGCCGTAGCATTTGGCCAGCACGTCCTTGCGCAGCGCGCTGATGGTCTCGCGCGCGATCACCTTGCCGCCGATCGCCGCCTGGATCGGAATCTTGAACAGGTGCTTGGGGATCAGGTCTTTCAGCCGTTCGCAGATTTGCCGGCCGCGATTTTCCGCCTGGATGCGGTGGCACATGAACGACAGCGCGTCGACCGGCTCGCCGTTGACCAGGATCGACACCTTGACCAGGTCGCTTTCCTCGTAGTCGCTCAGTTCGTAATCGAAGCTGGCGTAGCCGCGCGAGATCGACTTCAGCCGGTCGTAGAAGTCGAACACGATTTCGTTCAGCGGAATGCGATAGACCACCATCGCCCGGTTGCCGACGTAGGTCAGGTCGATCTGCTGGCCGCGGCGGTCGTTGCACAGCTTGAGGATCGAGCCCAGGTATTCGTCGGGTGTGAGGATGGTGGCCTTGACCCACGGCTCGTCGATCCGCGCGATCCGCGTCACCTCGGGCATGTCGGCCGGGTTGTGCAGCTCGGCCATCTCGCCGTTGGTGAAGTGCACGCGATAGACCACGCTGGGCGCGGTGGTGATCAGATCCAGATTGAACTCGCGCTCCAGCCGCTCCTGGATGATCTCCATGTGCAAGAGGCCCAGAAACCCGCAGCGGAAGCCGAAGCCCAGCGCGGCGCTGCTCTCGGTCTGATAATGGAAGCTGGAATCGTTCAGGCGCAGTTTGGCCAGGCTTTCGCGCAGCACCTCGAACTGTGAACTGTCGGTCGGGAACAGGCCGCAGAACACCACCGGCACGCTGGGCTTGAAGCCGGGCAGGGGCTCGGGCGTCGGGTTGGCCTCGTCGGTGATGGTGTCGCCGACCGAGCAGTCGGCCACCGACTTGATGCTGGCGGTGATAAAGCCCAGTTCGCCCGGCTTCAGCTCGGTGACGTTGACCATCTTCGGCGTGAAATAACCTGCGCGGTCGACCTGATAGCTGGAGCCGTTGGACATGAAGGTGATCTTGGCGCCCTTGCGCAGCACTCCGTCGCGCACCCGCACCAGGATCACCACGCCGAGATAGCTGTCGTACCAGCTGTCGACCAGCAGCGCCTTCAGGGGCGCGGTGGCGTCGCCTTTGGGCGGCGGCAGCTTCTTGACCAGGGCCTCGAGCACGTCGTCGATGCCCACGCCCGTCTTGGCCGAGCACATCACCGCGTCCGAGGCGCCGATGCCGATCACGTCCTCGATCTGCTGCCTGACCTTGTCGGGTTCCGCCGCCGGCAAGTCGATCTTGTTCAGGACCGGCACGACCTCGTGATTGGCCTCGATCGCCTGGTAGACGTTGGCCAGCGTCTGGGCCTCGACGCCCTGGCTGGCATCGACCACCAAGAGCGAGCCCTCGCAGGCGGCCAGCGAGCGGCTGACCTCGTAGGCGAAGTCGACATGGCCCGGCGTGTCGAGCAGGTTGAGCTGGTAGGTGCGGCCGTCCTTGGCGGTGTAGCTCAACCGCACGGTCTGCGCCTTGATGGTGATGCCGCGCTCGCGCTCGATGTCCATCGAGTCGAGGATCTGGTCGCGCATCTCGCGGTCGCTGATGCCGCCGCAGCGCTGAATCAGCCGGTCGGCCAGCGTCGACTTGCCGTGGTCGATGTGGGCGATGATCGCGAAGTTGCGGATGTGGCCAAGGTCGGTCATGCGCGCAAGCCCGCCCCGGTGGCCTTGGTAACCGCGGCGACAATGCGTGCCGCGGCCGCTTCGATCTCGGCGTCGGTCAGGGTGGCGGCCTGGCTTTGCAGCCGCACGGTCACCGCCACCGACTTCTTGCCGGCCGCCACGTTGGCGCCCTGATAGACATCGAATATGCCGGCATCCACGATCAGCTCGCGCTCGGCATTGCGGACCGCGCGCAGAATCGCCTCGGCGGTCACGCCCGCGTCCACCACGAAGGCGAAGTCGCGGTCGACCGGCTGATAGGGTGAAGCCTTCAACAACGGCCGCGCCGCGCCGGTCTTGGCTTTCTTGGGCGGCGGCACGCGCTCGATCATCACCTCGAAGGCCACCACCGGGCCTTTGACGTCGAGCGCGGCGAGCACGCGCGGATGCACCTCGCCGAAACTGGCCAGCACCTGGTTGCCCAGGCGCAGCGTGCCGCTGCGCCCCGGATGGTACCAGCCCGGTGTACCGCCTGCCGGGTTGGCGCCGGTTTGCAGCGAAGCGGCGTTGACGCCCGCCACCGCCAGCGCCGCCAGCGCGTCGGCCTTGGCGTCGAAGGCATCGACCGGCCGGCGCGTGCCGGCCCAGTGGCGCGCGGCGGTCGCGCCGGCGCGCACGCCGGCGGCCACCGTATCTTGCGCGCCCGGCCGGGCGGCCTCGAAGCGCGGGCCGACCTCGAACAGGGCCGCGTCGGCCAATCCGCGCGCGGCGTTTCGCCCCGCGGCGGCGATCAGGTTGGGCACCGGCGACGGGCGCAGCACGTCAAGATCGGCGCTGATCGGGTTGTCGAGCGCGACGGTCGCGCCGTCGCCCCGGAACAGCGCGGCGTGCGGCCCGGCCATGAACGACCAGGTCACGGTCTCGTTCAAGCCGCGCGCCGCCAGCGCGCGCTTGACCAGGCCCAAGGTGCGCTGCGCCGCGGTCAGCGCCGGCTTCGGCAAACCCTCGCGCGGCAGGGGCGTGGCGGGGATGCGGTCGTAGCCGGTGATGCGGATCGCCTCTTCCACCAGGTCCTGCCAGATGGTCACATCGCCGCGCCACGACGGCGGGCTCACCTGCCATGGCGATCCGGTTTGCACTTCAAAGCCCAGGCGTTCCAGCGCCGCCTTGATCTCGGCCTCGGGCAGGCGCACGCCGCCAAGGGCCGCCACCTTGGCCGGATCGAACGCGATGGTGCGCCGCCACGCCGGCGCCGCGCCGCCGGTGACGATGTGCGAGGCGGTGCCGCCGCACAGGGCGAGAATCATGCGGGTGGCGATCTCCGCGCCCGCGATCGCGGAGTCCGGATCGACGCCGCGCTCGAAGCAGTAGCGTGCGTCGGAATTGATCTGCAGCTTGCGCCCCGTGGCGGCGATGTTGAGCGGGTCGAACAGCGCCGATTCCAGGAACACCTCGGTGGTGGTTTCGGTCACGCTCGACGGCTCGCCGCCCATGACGCCGCCCAGGCCGACCACGCCCGCGTGATCGGTGATCACGACCATGCTGTCATCCAGGGTGTAGGTCTTGCCGTTCAGGGCCGCCAGCGTCTCGCCGGCCTTGGCCAGGCGCGGACCGACATCGCCGGTCAGCTTGGCGGCGTCGAACACATGCAGCGGCCGGCCCAGGTCGATGGTGACGTATTGGGTGATGTCGACCAGCGCCGACACCGGGCGCAGGCCCACGGCCTTCAAGCGGTCCTGCAGCCAGGCGGGGCTGGGCCCGTTCCTGAGGCCAGTGAAACTGCGGCCGATGAACTGCGGGCACAGGTGGGCGCGTTCGGCCGGCAGGGTCATCGCCACCCGGCGCGGGGAGTCGAACGCGCCGGCCACCGCGCCGTCCGCGAGCGGCTTCAGCCTGCCCAGGCCGGCGGCGGCCAGGTCACGGGCCACGCCGCGCACGCCCAAAGCATCCACCCGGTTCGGCGTCAGCGCGATCTCGAACACCGGATCGATCTTCAGCACTGATGCGGCCTTGGCCCCCACCGGCGCGTCGGCCGGCAGCACGATGATGCCGTCGTGGTCCTCGCCCAGCTTCAGCTCACGCGCCGAGCACAGCATGCCCTGGCTTTCGACGCCGCGGATGCTGCCCTTTTTCAGAACTTCGCCGGTGGCGGGAATCACCGTGCCCGGCAGCGCCAGCACCGCCTTCATGCCGGTGTGGGCGTTGGGCGCGCCGCACACCACCTGGATGCGCACGCTGCCGGTGTCCACCGTGCACACCTTCAGCCGGTCGGCGTTGGCGTGCTTGGCGGCCTCGACCACGTGGGCGACGGTGAATCCGTCCAGCGCGCGGCCGAGGTCATCGACCGCCTCGACCTCGAGGCCGATGGCCGTCAGCTTGGCGGCGATCGCCTCGACGGTGGCATCGGTGTCGAGGTGGTCTTTCAGCCAGGACAGGGTGAACTTCATCGCGTCAGCCCCATGGTGAGCGAGGGCACATCCAGCGCGGCGAAGCCGTAATGGCGCAGCCAGCGCAAGTCGGACTCGAAGAACGTGCGCAGGTCGGGGATGCCGTATTTCAGCATGGCCAGGCGTTCGACGCCCATGCCGGCGGCGAAGCCCTGGTAGACGGCGGGATCGAGGCCGCAGGCCGCGATCACGTTGGGGTGGACCATGCCGCAGCCCAGGATTTCCAGCCAGTCGCCATGGTTGCCGATCTTCAATTCGCCGCCGGCGCGCGAACAGCCGATGTCCACCTCGGCCGACGGTTCGGTGAACGGGAAGAACGACGGGCGGAAGCGCAAGGGCAGGTCGTCGATGCCGAAGAAGGCGCGCAGGAACTCCTGCAGGCAGCCCTTCAGGTGGCCCATATGCGTTTCACGGTCGATCACCAGAATCTCGACCTGGTGGAACATGGGCGTGTGCGTCATGTCGTAGTCGCAGCGATAGGTGCGACCCGGCGTGATGACGCGGATCGGCGGGGCCTGGCTCATCATGGTGCGGATCTGCACCGGCGAGGTGTGCGTGCGCAGCAGATAGCGGTGGCCGTCGGCATCGGGCGGCAGGAAGAAGGTATCGTGCATCTCGCGCGCCGGATGCCCGGGCGGGAAGTTGAGCGCGGTGAAATTGTGGAAATCGTCCTCGACGTCGGGCCCCTCGGCGACGGAAAAGCCCATCGGCCCCAGGATGGCGACAATTTCATCAATCGTCTGGGTGATGGGGTGCAGCGTGCCGTGGGCCTCGGGGCGCGGCGGTAGCGTCACGTCGATGGTCTCGCCGGCCAGCCGCGCGTCAAGCGCCGCGGCCTCCAGCGTCGCCTTGCGCGCGTCCAGCGCGGCGGCAACCTCGTCCTTCAGCGCGTTCAGCCGCGCGCCGAAGCCGCGACGGGCTTCGGCGTCCATGGCGCCCAGGTTCTTCATCAGCGCGGTGACGCGGCCCTTCTTGCCCAGCGCATCGACGCGCAAGGCCTCGAGCGCCCCGGCATCGGCCGCGCCGGCGATGGCCGCCGTCAGCTCGCCGCGCAACTGTTCGATCTCGTCCATCGTCATGTGTCCGTCGGTCCGCTCGCCGTCGGTCAGGCCCGGTGTTCAGCAAAAAAGGGGCCTGCCCGGTGGCGGCCCCTTCCTTGGTCACGGGCCCGCCGAGCGGTGGGTTGAACCAGCGCCCGTCGTCCCGATCCGTCGCGGCGCGCTTATTGCGCCGCCTTGGCCTGGTCCACCAGACGCGCGAAGCTGTCGGGCTCGCGCATCGCCAGGTCGGCCAGGACCTTGCGGTCCAGGTCGATGCCGGCCTTGCGCAGCCCGCTGATAAATCGCGAGTAGGTCAGGCCCAACGCGCGCACGCCGGCGTTGATGCGCTGGATCCACAGGCCGCGATAGTCGCGCTTCTTGCGGCGGCGGTCGCGATAGGCGAACTGCAAGCCATGCTCCAGCCGGTGCCGCGCGGTCTTGTAGGTCTTCGAATGGCGGCCGCGGTAGCCCTTCGCGGCCTCCAGAACTTTCTTGTGGCGGGCGCGCTTGGTGACGCCCCGTTTGACGCGTGCCATGGGTCGGGTCCTCCGTTCCTGTCTCAGCCGTACGGCATGTGCCGCTTGATGGTGTGCGTATCGCACGCATCCAGCACGTAGGTGCCGCGCGCGGTGCGCTTCATCTTCTGCGGTTTGGAGCCGAGGTTGTGGCGCTTGTAGGCCTTGTTGGCCCGCACCTTGCCGGAGGCGGTCAAGCGAAAGCGCTTCTTGACCGAACTCTTGGTCTTCATCTTGGGCATTTGTGTTTCCTTGTGCGTCAAAGTGGACGAACGCGGTGGATGGGCATGCCCGGGGCGTTCACGCGCGCCCTCGCCTGGCCACCGCCGGGCATAAACCAATGCGAACAAGGGTTTACGCCGCTCCCCCGGGGGCCGATCGGCCCACGGAAGGCCGCGCTTATAGCGGGAAGCGCCAATCCGGGCAAGGCCGGGGACGGGCGGGCCGCGGGCGAATGGGCTTTGGGGCCGGCCGATCGGCGCGCGGCGCAGGCCGCATATTGAAAAATCTATTTCCCGCTTGGTGATTTTTCCATTTCATGGCAGGCTGCCGATGATGCGCACTAACCCCACAGGTGTCCCATGCCGACCGCTACTCCCGCCGCCCATCCCCGCAAAGACCGCCCCCAGAAAGACAGGCACCGTCACGGCTATTCGTTCCGCGAGGGTCTCGCGATGATGGCCGCGCAGCGCGCCGGCATTGACCCCGAACTGGCCGGCGAGGCGGGCGACGAGGTCCGCGATCTGGCCTCGCTGATCGCCCGCGCCGCCAACGCGCGCGATGCCGAAACTCGAACCTCTGCTTTGCAGGAAGCCCGGGCCGAACTCGCGCGCTTCGATGCGGCCCGTCATCCCGAATTGGCTCGCGCGCTTCGCGCCCGCATGGCCGAACTGGACCCGTCGTTCACCGCCGACCGGTCTGATGTCGGCCCCGACGTGGTCGTGCCCGCCTGGGTCCACACGCCCGATCTGCTGCGCCGCTTCGTCGCCGGCCAGGTGGCCCGCGGCGTCGATCCCGCCCGCATCCGCCTGCCCAACGCCGCCGAACGCGCCGCCGCCGAGCGGGACGC
>JANRJB010000185.1:0-8209 GCA_033764265.1 Rhodospirillaceae bacterium
CAGGCGGATCGGGCTTGCGAATCAGCGGTTTACGCTAAAGGTCGCCGAAGCCGCCGCGCACGCCCATCTGCACGTCGCGGTGGACCCAGACGTTCATCAACAGCCCGGCCGACATCATCAGGGTGAACAGCGCGGTGCCGCCGTAGCTGATGAGCGGCAAGGGCACGCCGACCACCGGGATCAGCCCCATCACCATCGCCATGTTGATGAAGAAATACAGGAAGAAGGTGGTGGTGATGCCCAGCGCCACCAGCCGGCCGAACTGGTGCCGGCAGCGGAAGGCGATCGCGTAGCCGTAGACCAGCACCAGCACGTACAGGCCGATCAGCACCAGCGCGCCGACCAGGCCCAGTTCCTCGGCCAGCATGGTGAAGATGAAGTCGGTCTGGCGTTCGGGCAGGAAGTTGAGGTGGCTTTGCGTGCCTTCCATGAACCCCTTGCCGAACAGCCCGCCGGACCCCAGCGCGATCTTGGACTGCATGATGTGATAGCCGGCGCCCAGCGGGTCGCGCTCGGGGTCGAGAAAGGTGAGGATGCGGTTCTGCTGGTATTCGCGCAGCATCGACCAGCCGATCGGCAGCGCCGCCAGGCCGATGGCGCCGACCGACAGGAACTTCCACAGCCGAACGCCGGCCAGGAACAGCATGGCCGCCGCGCCCATGCCGATCACGGTGGCGGTGCCCAGGTCGGGCTGGATGGCGACCAGGCCGATCGGCGCGCCGATCAGCGCCAGCGGCACCAGCAGGATGGCGGGGTGGCCGATGTCGTCGAGGCCAACGCCCTGGAAGTAGCGCGCCAGCGCCAGCACGATGGCCGGTTTCATCAGCTCGGAGGGCTGCAGGTTGATGACGCCCAGGTCGATCCAGCGCTGCGCGCCGCCACCGATGGCGCCGCGCACCTCGACGATCACCAGCAGCACAATGACCACGCCGTAGAACAGGTAGGCGTAGCGCATGATCAGGCGCACGTCGATCATCGCCACGCCGATCAGCAGCACCAGCCCGACGCCGAAGCGCACCATCTGCGGCATCGCCCACGGCTCGACGCTGCCGTTGGCCGCCGAGTACAGCATGACGAAGCCGAACGCGGCGATGCAGCACAGCAGAAACACGAACGACCAGCTGACCTGCATCAGCTTCTCGCCGATGTTCATGTCGCCGCGGCGCAGGCGCGCCGACAGGAAACCCATATCGCTCATGTCGGCTGCTCCGGCGCGGCCGGGGCGGGCGGGGGCGTCGCGGTGGCCTGCTCGGCCGTCACGCCCAGGGCGCCGACCGGGTCGAGCCGCAACACTTCCTCCATCACGTCGCGGGCGATGGGCGCGGCCACCGCCGCGCCGCCGCCGCCGTGTTCGACCAACACCGACATGGCGTAGCGCGGCTGGTGCTCGGGCGCGTAGGCCACGAACAACGCGTGGTTGCGCAGCTCCCACGGCAGCTCGTCGTTTGACCGCAGGCCCGCCTCGCGCTCGGCCAGCGTGAAGCGGCGCACCTGGGTGGTGCCGGTCTTGCCGCTCATCTGCCAGTCCTTGCGCAGCGGGTCTTTCTTGAAGCGCAGGTGCGAGGCGCGCGCGGTGCCGCGCGGGCCGTTCACCACCTCCCAGATGCCGCGGCGCACGATGGCCACGTGTTCGGCCGGCAGGCCGAGCGCGGCGAACGACGCGGGCGCGGCCGTATCGCCGGTCGCCGCATTCGCACCGTCGAGGGCGCCGGTCGGGGGCTGGGCGGCCTTGGTCAGCCGCGGCGTCACCGCGATGCCGCCGTTGGCGAGACGGGCGACCATGGTGAGCAGCTGCACCGGCGTGGTCAGCACGTAGCCCTGGCCGATGCCGACGTTGAAGGTGTCGCCCTGCTGCCAGGATTCGCCGGTCGCGGCCTTCTTCCAGGCCTCGGTCGGGATCAGGCCCTTCTGCTCGCCGGGCAGGCCCAGGCTCGACACCTCGCCCAGCCCCAACTTGCGCGACATGGCGGCGATGCGGTCGACGCCCAGCCGGCGCGCGACATCGTAGAAGTACACATCGCACGACTGCGACAGCGCCTGGACCATGTCCATGCCGCCGTGGCCGCCCTCTTTCCAGCAATGGAAGCGGCGCGACCCCAGGCTGAGATGGCCGTTGCAGTACACGTGCTGGTCGGGCGCGATCACGCCGTGTTCCAGCGCGGCCAGCGCCACCGCGATCTTGAAGGTCGAGCCCGGCGAGTACTGCCCGGCGATGCTTTTGTTGGTGAGCGGCGAGCGCGGATCGGTCGACAGCTCTTTCCATTCGGCCTGGGTCAGCCCGCGGCTGAAGGCGTTGGCGTCGAAGCTGGGGGTGGAGGCCATCACCAGGATCTCGCCGGTGTGGATGTCCATCACCATGACCGAGGCGCTTTCCGCCCCCAGCCGGTCGGCGGCGAAGCGCTGCAGGCGGGCATCCAGCGTCAGCGTCACGTCGGCGCCGGGTTCGCCTTCCTGGCGCGACAGTTCGCGGATGATGCGGCCGTAGGCGTTGACCTCGACCTGGCTGGTGCCGCCGCGGCCGCGCAGCGCGGGGTCGTAGATGCGCTCGATGCCCGCCTTGCCGATGCGGAAGCCGGGCAGCTGCAGCAGCGGATCGCCGGTCAGGTCGTCTTCGTCGACCGCGGCGACGTAACCCAGCACGTGCGCGGCGTTCTCGAACTGCGGATAGTGGCGGGTCAGGCCCTCGTCGATCACCACGCCCGGCAGGTCGGGCGCGTTGACCTGCACGCGCGCCATTTCCTCCCAGGTCAGGTTCTCGCGGATGGTGATGGGCAGGAAACCGCGGCTGCGCGCGGCCTCTTTGCGCACCCGCTCGCGGTCGTGGTCGGTCAGCGGCACGATGTTGGACAGCGCGGCCAGCGTCGCTTTCAAGTCGCCGCCCTGTTCGGGCACGATCAGCACGCGGAAGTTCTGCTGGTTGACGGCCAGGGCCTGGCCGAAGCGATCGAGGATGCGCCCGCGCGGCGGCGGCAGCAGGCGGATGTTGATGCGGTTGTCCTCGGCCAGCATGCGGTAGCGTTCGGCCTCGATCACCTGCAGGTAGTACAGGCGCGCGGCCAGCGCGCCGACCAGCAGCGCCTGGCCGCCGCCGAGCAGCGCCGCGCGGCGGTTGAACATGCGCACCCAGTCGCTGTCGCGGGTGATCATCATGTTCTGACACTCATGGCTGGGCCATCAGCTTGAACTGCGTTTTGGCGAGCAGCCAGCCGACCAGGGGATACAGCGCCATGGTCAGCACGGCGGACATCAACGCCGGCCCGGGCCCGACGAAGCCCGACGGCGAGAACAGCCCGACCGCGAACCACTTCAGCGCGGCGGCGGCCAGCGCCACCAGGCAGAACGCCATCCACACCACGTAAAACGGCCGGCCGTTAAAGAACTTCTGCTGATTGAACACGATCCACTGGCACAGCATCAGCACCAGCGCGGTCGACCCCAGGGGCGTGCCTGCCAACAGGTCCTCGATCACGCCGACGGCGAAGGCGAAGCCGTACCCGAACGCGTCGGGCCGGTAGACCGCCCAGAAGTACACCGCCATCAGCGTCAGCATCGGCCCGACCGACGAGAACGCCGGAATGTGCGACGGCGTCAGGCCGAACAGCAAAAGGAATATGGTCAGGCCGAACGGCACGCTGCGCCGGGCCACGCCGTCCATCTTCTGCCAGGCGGTCTGGTGCATCGCCCGCCCCTAGCGCTTGGCCGGCTTCTGGGTCATTTCGGCCAGAATGCCGGTCAGCCCGAAGTCGACCACGCGCACATGCTGCAACTGGTCGCGCGCCACGAACGGCTCGACCTCGATCGCGCCCTCGCCGACGCGCACCACGCGGCCCACCGGCAGGCCGTTGGGGAACGCGTCGCCGTCGCCCGAGGTGACGATGCGGTCGCCCGGCATCACCGAGCGCCGGCCGCTGAGGTACAGAAGCTTCGGCCGCAGGCTGTTGTCGCCGGCCAGGATGGCGCGCACGCCGGCATCGCCCACCAGCACCGGAATACGCGAGTTGATGTCGGTGATGAGCAGGACGCGGGACGATTTCAACCCCGCCTGGGTGACCCGGCCCACCAGCCCCTCGCCGGTCAGCACCACGTCGCCCTTTTTCGCGCCGTCGGCCGTGCCCGCGGTGATCAGCACGCTTTGGGCGAACGAGCCGCCGGTGTCGGCCACCACCCGCGCGACCACCGATTGCGCCGTCGGCTCGGGCACCACCGACAGCAGCGATTTCAGCGAGCGGTTCTCGGCCTCGAGCTTCTGGGCGACCGACTGCCACTGCAACAGCCGGTCGTTGGCTTCGCGCAACGACGCGTTTTCGGCGCGGATGGCGGCCAGCTCGCGCACGTTGCCGACGACGTCGGCCACCGCCGCGGCCGGCTGCGACAAGACGCGCAGGATCGGCACCACCGCGTCGGTGATGGCGATGCGCGCGCGCTCCACCAGCACGGAATCGGCCTTGCCGATCAGCATCAGCACGAAGGTCAGGCCGACGAGCGACAGGAAGGCGAAGCGCTGAATCAGCGTCTTGAGCGTGCCGAGCCGCGTGATCTGTCCGGTCGTCTGCCGCACGGGCAATCCCCTGGCGACCGCCGGCGCATCCGCGCCGGCCGCCGCGTCAAGCCATCGTCATCAGTACATCGTGGTCAGCACGTTACGCAGCTTCTTCATTTCTTCCAGCGCCTTGCCGGTGCCCAGCGCGACGCAACTGAGCGGGTCGTCGGCGATCGAGACCGGCAGTCCGGTGGCATGGCGCAGCACAAAATCCAGGTTGTGCAGCATGGCCCCGCCGCCGGTCAGAACAATGCCTTTGTCGACGATGTCGGCGGCCAGCTCGGGCGCGGTGTGCTCCAGCGCCACCTTGACCGCGTCGATGATGGCGGTGACCGGCTCGGCCAACGCCTCGGCGATCTGGCGCTGGCTGATGACGATCTCTTTCGGCACGCCGTTCATCAGGTCGCGGCCCTTGATCACCATGGTCTCGCCGTCGCCATGCTCGGGCGGGCAGGCGCAGCCGATTTCCTTCTTGATGCGCTCGGCCGAGCCTTCGCCGACCAGCAGATTATGGTGCCGGCGGATGTAGTTGATGATCGCTTCGTCCATCATGTCGCCGCCGACTCGCACCGAGCGGGCGTAGACGATGCCGCCCAGCGACAGCACGGCCACTTCGGTGGTGCCGCCACCGATGTCGACCACCATGCTGCCGGTCGGCTCGGTCACCGGCAGGCCGGCGCCGATGGCCGCGGCCATGGGTTCTTCGATCAGATAGACCTTTCGCGCGCCCGCCGCCTCGGCCGAGTCCTGGATGGCGCGGCGCTCGACCGCGGTCGAGCCCGACGGCACGCAGACGATCACCAGGGGCGCTGCGAAACTGCGGCGGTTGTGAACCTTGCGGATGAAATGCTTGATCATTTCCTCCGCCACCTCGAAGTCGGCGATGACGCCGTCCCGCAACGGACGGATCGCCTGGATGTTGCCGGGCGTTCGGCCCAGCATCTGCTTGGCCTCGTTGCCCACGGCCAGCACCTGTTTGCGGCCCTTCACCTCGGCCAGCGCCACGACCGAGGGCTCGTTCAGCACGATGCCCTTGCCCTTGACGTACACCAGCGTATTGGCCGTGCCGAGGTCGATGGCCATGTCGTTGGACAACCAACCGGTCAATCTTGCGAACATCCCGTTGTTCTTCCTTTTTTCATCGGGCTTCTTAAGCAACCGCCCGGGCCGTTGCGGCCCGGGCGGCATCGTCACACCACGTCGTTCACATCGTCGCGCGCCACCGTCAGGCCGTTGCCGACATGGCCGCCGGCGCCGTTTTCTGGCGCTTGACGAGCAGCTTATTGAGCGCGTTCAGGTAGGCCTTGGCCGAGGCCACCAGCGTGTCGGTGTCCGCGCCCTGGCCCTGGACCGTCTTGCCGTTTTCCTCGAGGCGGACTGTCACCTCGGCCTGGGCGTCGGTGCCGCCGGTGACCGCGTGCACCTGGTAAATCTGCAGGTGCTGGGTGGCGGTGGTCAGCTGCTTGATGGCGTTGAAAATGGCGTCCACCGGCCCGTCGCCGGTGGCCGAGGTGTGCTTGACCTCGCCGTCGATCTCCAGTTCCAGGTCGCACGACTGGCGCGCCACCTTGGTGCCGGCCACGACCTCGAGCGAGACCAGCCTGATGCGGTCGTTCTCGCGCAGCACTTCGTCGTCCACCAGCGCGACGATGTCGTCGTCGAAGATCTCTTTCTTCTTGTCGGCCAGATCCTTGAAGCGCTTGAACGCCTCGTTGATGGCGTTGTCGCCGAACTCGTAGCCCAGCTCCTTCAGCTTGGCGCGGAAGGCGTGCCGGCCCGAATGCTTGCCCATCACCAGGTTCGACTTCTTCAGGCCGACCGATTCCGGCGTCATGATCTCGTAGGTTTCGGCGTGTTTGAGAACGCCGTCCTGGTGGATGCCGGATTCATGGGCGAAGGCATTGGCGCCGACGATCGCCTTGTTGGGCTGCACCGGGAAGCCGGTGACGGTGGACACCAGGTGCGAGGCCCGGGTGATCAGCTCGGTCCGGACACCGGTGTCGAACGGCAGGTGGTTGCGCCGGGTGCGCAGCGCCATGACGATCTCTTCCATCGCCGCGTTGCCGGCCCGTTCGCCCAGCCCGTTGACCGTGCATTCCACCTGGCGCGCGCCGGCCTGCACCGCGGCCAGCGAGTTGGCCACCGCCAGGCCCAGGTCGTTGTGGCAGTGCACCGAGATGACCGCCTGGTCGATGTTCGGCACGCGGTTGAACAGCATGCGGATCAGCGCGCCGTACTCGTCGGGGATGGCGTAGCCGACCGTATCGGGAATGTTGATGGTGCGCGCCCCGGCGGCGATGGCGGACTCGACGCAGCGGCACAGGAAGTCGTGCTCGGTGCGCGAGCCGTCCTCGGCCGACCATTCCACGTCGTCGGTGTACTTGCGCGCGCGGGTCACGCTGTCGGTGACGGCCTGGAGCACGGCCTCGGGCGCCATCTGCAGCTTGTACTTCATGTGCAGCGGCGAGGTGGAGATGAAGGTGTGGATGCGCCCGCGCCTGGCCGGCTTGATGGCTTCGGCGCAGCGGTCGATGTCGCCCTTGGCGGCGCGGGCCAGACCGCAGACCACGGACTCGGTGACCTCGCGGGCGACCGCCTCGACCGCCTCGAAATCGCCCTGACTCGCGATCGGGAAGCCGGCCTCGATGACGTCGACCCGCATTTCCTCCAGCACCTTGGCGATGCGGATTTTCTCTTGCTTGTTCATCGACGCCCCCGGCGACTGCTCGCCGTCGCGCAAGGTGGTGTCGAAGATGATGACGCGTTGGGTATTCATGATGGTGTGCTCGACTTATCCTGGGGTTCAAAGATTGGCCCGCCATCGCCGATGGACGTGCCGCTTTGAGCGACTGTGACTCTCACCCCTGAACGCCGGCCGCTCGGCCGTGAGCGGCGCTCAGGGGCGGTGAAGTCGCAGACCCAGGATGTCGAGACGCAAGTTCCCCGCTTCAACCTTGCGTGCAAACGCCATCGCCGCCGCGGCGGTTGCCGGGCGGGCGTGTGTTGCAGTGCGGGAAGAGGCCGAGGCCACTTGCGCTGATCCTTTTCCGTGCCGCGTTTTATGCCCACTTTTCAGCGGCTTATATTAGGCTGTTCCTAGTCTTTTTCCAGGCCGCTGATCAACCATTTTGCGGGCAGGGCGGTTAATAGGCGGTGAAAACGGCGGATTCGCGGCGGGACGGCGAGAAATCGGCGTGCGGACCCGCGGTTGAGGGGGCGTTCAATCACCGGCGCGAGGCAGCCATTAGCGCCAGAGCCCGGACCGGCGTGACGATTGGGATGCCGTCGAACGCGTTCAAGTCCAGCAGATCGGCGTCGCCGGAAACAACGGCATCGGCGTTACCGGCCACAGCGACGGCCAGGACGGCGTCGTCGGCAGGGTCGCGGCTTTTCGGAAATGGTAACGGTCGCGGAACCACGAGAATGGCGTTCTGCAATATTGAATCGATAAGACGCCGCCTTGCGTCGCTGCGGGCCGCGACCAGGGCCGCAAACTTCTGTCGAGACAGCACGCGCCGTAACTCGGTCAACAACTCGGCGCTGGTGACCCAAACGTGGGGGCCTGTTTGGACGCTGCGAAGAATGTCGTAGGGCGGTCCAGACCAGAGAATTCCGGAAACAAGGACGTTGGTGTCAAGAACCAGGCGCACGGCGGCGCTGCTTCCGAAC
>JANRJB010000187.1:0-1616 GCA_033764265.1 Rhodospirillaceae bacterium
CCAGTTCGGCGGCGCGGGTGGCGTCGGTGAGGACGCGATTGCTGCCGCGCGTGATCCAATCCGCCGAGACCTGAAGGTGCTGGCTGACGCCCACCGCGCCGGCGGCGAAGTAGCGGTACTTGTGGAACAGGCCGTCGGCGGCATTGCGGGCGTCGATGCGCTCGCAGGCGACGGGGCGCGCAAATCGCTCGAGCGGAATGGCGCGGGCCTCGGCCGCGGTGTCGGCCACCGCGAAGCCCTTGCCGTGGCCCCAATCCTCGCGCACCAGCAAAGGCGGTGCGAGCCCGCCGAAGTCGCGGCGAAAGGCGGCCGGATCGGTGATCGCCACCGTGCGGGGCACACGCAGGCCGGCCGCGGCGATCAGGCCGGGCGCGACCGACTTGGCGGCGTTGGTCAGATGCTCGACGCGATTGAGCGTGACGAGGCCCAGCTTATCGCAGTGACGCGCGAAGTCGCGGGCGATGGCGTAGGTGCGCGGCGACCAGGCCTGGACCGGATCCTGCAGCCACGGCACGACCACGCGCACGCCGGTCAGGTCGGGAGGCCAGTCCGCGCGCTGGGCGTCGAGCTGGTCGGGCAGCGGATAAAGCGACACGCGGACCGACGAGACGATCTCGGGGGTGAAGCGCCGCATCCAGTTCAGCACCACATCGTAAAAGCCGGTCTGATAGGACGCATGGCGCAGGATGAGAATGTCGCTCATGCCGGCTGCTCCGAAGACGCGTCGTCCTGGCGTGCGTCGAAATAGTCGGCCAGATATTTCTCCAGCGCGGGCTTGGCGCCCGACCAGCGCCAGGCTTCGCCCGGCGCCGCGCGCAGATCGGCGGCAGGGTCGAAGCCCAGCGCCGCCAGGCCGCGATGATGGTCGCGGGTGTAGCGGTCGGTCGTGCTGCCGTGCCACAGGTGGAACGCCATCCCCGGCAATGCCGCCATGCGCCCGCCGGCGTCGGCGGCCCAGCCGGCCGCCCAGGCCCGATAGTG
This sequence comes from Rhodospirillaceae bacterium, assembly GCA_033764265.1. Taxonomy (GTDB): domain Bacteria; phylum Pseudomonadota; class Alphaproteobacteria; order Rhodospirillales; family Rhodospirillaceae; genus VGEM01. Next base: position 982 of record JANRJB010000187.1, read on the forward strand.
CCGGCGATGCGCGGCCGTCATGGCGTGGCGGTCCTCCAGCGCGGTCATGGCCGCGTCGCCGGCGCAGGCGGCGGCGATGGCGGTGTCGCCGCCGAACAGAATATGCGCGTCGTACAAGCCATGGCGATCCAGCAGGGCCTTGGGATAGGCCCACGCCGCGCCCCACGACAGCAATGGCCGGTGGAGCAAGGCCGGGTCCGCCGCCCGCGGATCGCCGAAGACGGTGTCAGGGGTCATGCCTTGATGCAAGGCCGCGGCGACCGCCGTGCGCCGCCCGAGGTGGCGCATCGGCGCATCGGTGCGCGGCACGACACCGTGGGCCAGCAGGTATAGCTGCGAGAACAGCTGGACCGCCGGCGCGCGCGACAGGGCGCGCAGGGTCTGATCGGCCCAGTCGGGATCGGCCAAGATGATGTCGGCGTCGAACACCGCGACGGCCGAACACGCCGCCGGAAGACGCGCGATGCCGATGTTGAGCAGCCGTTCCTTCTGCCACATCACGTCGCCGCGGTTGAGCTGGACCAGAATGTCGGCGTCGCCGGGCTTGAGGGAAAAAGCGCCGTCGAACGCCAGTTCGACGGCAACGAGCGGAACGCCCAGGCGGTCGCGGAAAGCCCGGTAATTGTCCAGGCGGG
>JANRJB010000203.1:0-8709 GCA_033764265.1 Rhodospirillaceae bacterium
AACACGTCCTCGCCGCGCACGTTCTCGTGGATTTCGACGAAAATCTCGAGGTCGGAAAAGCGCTTGATGCTGCAGTTGGTCAGCGGCGTCTTGAGCCACGCGGCGATGGCTTCGGCCAGCGGTCGGTTGCTGTTTCCGGCGATGATCTTCATCGAATCGGCCCCGCGCTCCCCCGGCGCCGCCCCCGCGGGCCGTCGGCGGGGCGCAACCTATCAACCTGTCTCAGGGCTGTAAACCGGCCAGAAACGCTTCAAAAACGGGCATTTCCGCGGTGTCGAGGTCAGCGCGGCGGCACCAGCGCCAACAGGGTCATCAGGTCGGGCGCGGCGGCCTCGGCGATGGCGAAGGCGGTCGCGCCCCAGGCGCCGTCGAGCGCGCCGCGCGGAATGGTGTTGGACAGTTTGGCCTCGCCCAGGTCCTGGCCGTCCTGGCCGATGGCCCGCCAGAAGATTTCGACGAAATCCTCGCCGCCGACGGCGGGGCGCACGTCGACGCGGCCGATGACCACGACATCGGGCGACACGTCGTCGCGCTTCACGCCGTTCTCGGCCAGCACCTGGATCATCGCCAGCTGCAGGGCCTCGCGGCCGTCGCCGGGCGCGCCTTCGACCGGCTTGACCGAGACCCGTGGCAGGTTCGGCGCCGGTTCGCCGACCGGCGGCGCGACCCCGGCCGATGCCGGGATCGGCGTGGCCGCGTCGATCATGCGCGCAACGGCCTGCGCGACCTCTTGGCCGAGCGCTTGCGCCGACCCACCACCGGATTGCCATACGACGCGGGGCACTTGCGCGCTTTGAGCGTAGCGGCCGGCGGTTTCGCCCCGGCGCGAGACCAGCGACCAGTCGATGGCAAGCGCGACGGGGTCACCGCCGGCGGCAACCGGCGCGGCACGACCCGACAAGGTGAAACCCAGGCCGCCGTTGGTGGCTACAGCCTCGGCAGGGATGTCGTAGGTCTCAAGGCCTTTGGCGACGGCGCGGGCGATCTCACCGGCCAGAGGCTCCGGCACGCCTGCCGGCGACAGCACGGCGATGCCGACCGCCGACGGTACGTCGAGCACCGCCAGGTCCGAGGTTACTTTCTGCGTGCCCTTGAACGGCTGCGGTACCGATCCGCAGGCCGCGATCAGCAGCGCGGCGGCGAACAGGGCGATCGCACGCGCGATCATGCCGCCTCCACGAGCGCGATGGCCGAGAGCTGACGGCCGTAGTCAGGTTCCTTTCTCAGCACCGCGCGGCGATAGCTGAAAAACTGCGTCTCGTGGGCGCAGGTGTCCCATCCGCCGCCGACCACGCGGCCGACGCCCGCCTCCGTCAGCTGGGCGCGAACGAACCCCGGCAGATCGAAATGGCTGTGGCCGTTGGGCTTGGGCGATGCGAAAAACCGCAACAAACCGGCGTCGCGATCGCGGAACCGGGCCACGAACTCGGGACCGACTTCGTACGAGGCCTGGCCGATGCACGGCCCGATGGCCGCGATCAGGCGCGATGACTGCGCCCCCAGCGCCGTCATCGCCGCGACCGTGTTGGCCAGCACACCGTCGAATGCGCCTTTCCAGCCGGCATGGGCGGCGCCGATCACGCCCGCGACCGGGTCGGCCAGCAGCACCGGCGCGCAGTCGGCCGTGAGAATTCCCAGCGCGAGGTCGGGCACGGCCGTCACCATGGCGTCGGCGACCGGTGCGTCGGACCACGTCCACGCGTGCGTGACGGTGACCACGTCCGCGGTATGGCGCTGCTTGACGGTGACGAGCGAGTCCGGTTCGACGCCCAGGCGTTCAGCACACGCGGCACGGTTGGCGGCTACCCGCCCCGGGTCGTCGTTGGCGCTGAAGGCGCAATTGTTGGCGGCGTAAAGGCCGGCCGATCCGCCGCCGGTGCGGGTGAAGAAGCCGTGACGCACGGCGGGCAGGGCATTCAGGTCGTCAACGGTGATCATTGTCGCCAGCTTGCGCGAAACCGTCGAGGGTTGCCAGTGACGGATGGCTGACGGCCATCACCTTGAACAACGCGCCCATGGCGTCGGGTTCGATCAGCCGGCGCACGCCGGCGTGTACGTCGCGCCCGACCGCCGCCGGCTTGCCCCGGGCCAGCGTCGCCAGTCGCATCAGGATGCCGAGCGCGCGCAGCCACAGACCCTGCTCGATCGGCCCATGCACCCGCGCGCCGCGACTGCGGGCAGTCGCCGCCAACGCGGCGAAATCGACATGAGCGGTCAGGTCCGCCTCGCCGGGATCGCTCAACACCGAGTGATAGCCGTGGCGGCGCACCGCCTGCAGCGTTTCGCCCAGGGCCGAGGCCTTGTGGCCGTAGTCGATGAACAGCGCGGCGCCGCCGTGGGCGCAGACCCGTTGGGCGGCCGCGCGCACGGCCTCGTGCGCCGTTTCGCAGTGTTCGAACACCGCGCCCAGGTCGGCGCCGGCCGCCAGCGGGATCGGCACCGGCGCGGGACCGCTGTCGATGGCGGTGAAACTCAGCGCGCCGGCGCTATCGACCGTGATCGCGCGCTCGCGCCATCCCTGCGCTGTGCGCTCGTACTGACGGATCGGCAGGGCGTCGAGGAATTCGTTGGCCACCAGCAGCATCGGCCCGGGCGGCACGGTCGACAGCGTGTCGTGCCAGTGGGGCTCGATCTCCGAAAGCGCGTAGGCCTGGCTCGCCCGCAAGGCGGGGCTTTGCTCCACCAGATGCACGCGCACGGCGGCGTTGAAACCTTCGATGCCGGCGGTGGCGCGCAGCAGGTCTTGCATCAGGGTGCCGCGGCCGGGCCCGCATTCCACCAGCAGCACCGGATATGGCGCACCCATCGCCGCCCAGGTCGCCGCGCACCATAGCCCGATCATCTCGCCAAAGGTCTGGCTGATGTCGGGCGCGGTGATGAAGTCGCCCGCCGCCCCGAACGCGGTGCCCTTGGCGTAGTACGCGGCGTTGGCGGCGGCCATGTACGTGGACACCGGCAGCGGCCCGGATTCGGCGATGCGGGCGCGCAGCGTGTCGATCAGCGCAGCCATGCGCGGGCGCTCAGGACTTGGCGGCGGCCGCGCGCCTGGCCCGCCACACGCAGAACAGGCCGAACAGCACCATCGGCACCGAGAGCAATTGGCCCATGGTCGCGCCCATCGCCAGAAAGCCGATGTGGGCGTCCGGCTCGCGGAAGACCTCGCCGACGATGCGCGCGAGGCCGTAGCCGATCAGAAAACAGCCGGTCAGCGTGCCGGGCCGGCGGCGGACGGTTTCGTTGCGGCTCAGCGCGAACATGACCGCGAACAGCACCACGCCTTCCAGCGTGGCCTGATACAACTGGCTGGGATGACGCGGCAGGTCGCCGGCGCCCGGAAACACCATGGCCCACGGCACGTCGGGCGCGACGCGGCCCCACAGTTCGCCGTTGACGAAATTGGCCAGCCGGCCGAGGCCGAGCCCGATCGGCACCGCGCATCCCACCCCGTCGGCCAGATACCATTGGTCGACCTTGGCGCGGCGCGCATACAGCATGATGGCCAGGATCACGCCCAACAGGCCGCCGTGGAACGACATGCCGCCTTCCCACGTTTTCAGGATGCCGAGCGGGTCGACCAGGTACTCCATTGGCTTGTAGAACAGTGCGTATCCGATGCGCCCGCCGAGCACGACCCCCAACAGCGCCCACAGGAAAAAGTCATCGACCTGCGCCGGGGTCATCAGCGCCGGCGGCAGGCGCACAAGTCGCTTGACGTACGCCACGCCGCCCAGGATGCCGACGATGTAAGCCAGCGCATACCAGCGCACGGCGACCGGCCCGATCTCGAAGATCACCGGGTCGATGGTCGGAAACGGGATGGCGAAGACATTCATGCGGTTCAACGGTACGGATCGGGCTGCGACAGGTAGGTGGTCACGGTCTCGGTCACGCCGATCTCGAGCGGTGTGAAGGCGGTGGTGTAGCCGACGCGGCGCAGCCGGTCCATCTTGGCCTGGGTGAAATACTGGTATTGCGCGCGCAACTCCGGCGGCGTGTCGCGAAACGCGATCTGCGGCTCGCGTCCAGCCGCGCGATAGACCGCCTGCGCCAGGTCGAGGAACGTGCGCGGCTGACCGGTGCCCAGGTTGAACAGGCCGGACACCGCCGGATTCTCGAGCAGCCACAGAATCACGTCGCAACAATCGTCGACGAACACGAAGTCGCGCAGCTGGCCGCCATCGGGGTAGGCAGGATTGTGCGACCGGAACAGCTTGAACGCCTGCTCTTTGGCGGCGGCGGCATAGACCTGCGGGACGAGACTGGATTGTGCGCCCTTGTGGAATTCGTTGGGGCCGTAGACGTTGAAGAACTTCAGTCCCGCCCACTGCGGCGGCACGGCGCGCGCGCGCGTCCATTGGTCGGCGACCCACAGGTCGAAGTCGTGCTTGCTTTGGCCGTAGGGATTAAGCGGGCGGAAACGCGCCAGCGCCTCGGGCGTGCCGGCGTCGTCGAAGCCCGCGCCGCCGTCGCCGTAGGTCGCCGCCGACGAGGCATAGATGAACGGCACTTCGGCGCGCGCGCACCAGTGCCACAACGCACGGCTGAGCAGCACGTTGGTCTCGTGCAGGCGCTCGACGTCGGTCTCGGTGGTCGAGGTGAGCGCGCCCAGGTGGATGACGGCCGAAATTTCCTTCAGGTGATCGTACAGAAACGCCAGCGTCTGCTCGGGCGGCACCAGATGCGCCAGGCTGCGTTTGGCGATGTTGCGGCGCTTGTGCTCGTTCTCGCAGCGGTCGATGGCCGCGAGCGGCCCCAGCCCGCGCGATTCCATCACCGCGAGCAAGTTCGAGCCGATGAAGCCGGTGCCGCCGGTCACCACGTACATGCGCGATCCCGAGGATGACGTCCCGCCGGTTGCGCGGCGGGCTTGCGCGGCCGATATTAGCCGAGTTCACCGACCCCGTGGCACCCAAGACTGGACCGCAATTCCGAGGAGCGCGCCGATGGCCAACCCCAATCGCATCTTCGACGACGTCGCCAAGATGGCCGGCGGCGCGCTCAGCGCCGTGGCGGCCTTCAAGCAGGAAGTCGAGACGATGGTGCGCGACCGCATCGATCGCCTGATGTCGGAAGCCAACTACGTGCGGCGCGAGGAATTCGACGCGGTGAAGGCCATGGCCTCGGCGGCACGTGCCGAGCAGGAACGTCTGGCCGCGCGCGTCGCCGCGCTCGAGGCCGCGTCGCCCGCCGCCGCCACGTCGCCGGCGCGCACGCGCGCCGCATCCAAGCGCAAGCCGATGGCGTGAACGCCGCCTGCAACCGACTCATCCGACTCGATTTTTCCGGACTTATCCCCAGGCTCCGCGACTCCGCGGAAATCCTCAGGATTTTGTGTTGCGGCAGTGCAACCGCTACTATATCTTGAATCTGCAGTCTCTCGCTGCATCGGATTTGTCGGCTGCGAATCCGAGGGGATTTCAGGGGTCGTTTGCATGCAGTCAGATACCGCGCGCCGCCAAAGCGTGTCTGCGCCCAATCCTGTCGAAGCGATTGAAGAACTGATTGCCGAGAAAGACTGGATTTTCGACCGCCGCTGCGACACCGAAATTGCGGTCGAGGCGCCCGGGACCTGGTGCGACTACGGCATGTTCTTCGCCTGGTCCGAGGACCTGAGCGCGCTGCACTTTTCCTGCGCGCTCGACATGCGGGTGCAACCCAAGCTGATGGGCCAGATCTACGAACTGATCGCCAAGCTGAACGAACGGCTGTGGCTGGGCCACTTCGCGGTGTGGGTGGAAGAAGGCATCCCGATGTTCCGCCACACTCTGCGCTTCAAGGACCAGGTCGACACCGAGGCGATCGCCGACCTGATGGACCTGGCGGTGTCGGAGTGCGAGCGCTATTACCCCGCGTTCCAGTTCGTGATCTGGGGCGGGCGCACGGCCGAGGACGCCATCACCAGTTCGCTCCTGGATACCGTCGGCCAAGCTTAACCGCGCGGTTGCATCGGCGTTCGCACCCGTCCGCGCAGGCGTGCTAGGTTGCTTCCATGATGGAAGGAACCATCCTCCTCGTCGGTTGCGGCAAGATGGGCGGCGCCCTGCTCGAGGGCTGGTTCAAACGCGGCCTGAATCCTGTCGATGTCATCATCGTCGAGCCCGCCGGCCGTGCGTCCATCCGCGCGTGCGACAAGCATCGCGCGCTGACCGTTCTGCCGCGCGTCGACGACGTGCCGCGCGACTTCATACCCGACGTGGTGATTTTCGCGGTCAAGCCCTTCGTAATCGCCGACGTGGTCGGCGGCACCCGTCGTTTCGCCGGCGCGCGGCCTTTGTACCTGACCGTGATCGCCGGCAAGCCGATCGCATTCTACAAGGCACACCTCGGCGACGACGCCGCCATCGTGCGGGCCATGCCCAACACGCCGGCGGCGGTGGGCAAGGCGATCAGCGTGATGGTCGCTAGCGCCGAAGTCGACGCCACCCAGCGCCGCGTCTGCGACGTGCTGATGTCCGCGGTCGGCGAGGTAACCTGGATTCAGGACGAAGCGCTGATGGACGCGGTCACCGCGGTGTCCGGCAGCGGCCCGGCCTATGTGTTCCAGCTGGCGGAGGACCTGGCCGCGGCCGGCGTCGCGGCCGGGCTGCCCGCGGATCTGGCCGAAAGGCTCGCGCGCCTGACGGTCGCCGGCGCCGGCGCCATGCTGGGTCAACTGCCCGACAGCGCCGCCAAGCTGCGTGAGAACGTCACCACGCCCGGCGGCACCACCGCCGCCGCGCTCGAGGTGCTGCGCGCCGAGAACGGCTTGAAGCCGCTGATGTCCGCGGCCGTGGCGGCGGCCGCGAAGCGGTCGCGGGACTTGGCCGGCTGAGAGCCGTCCGTCGCGCTTTGCAACATGTGGCCGCCTTGATTCGGCCGCAGCGGCGTGAAAGCATTTCCTTGACGTCCACAGTCACATCAGGGCCGCGAGGTGCGCGATGGCCGCGAAAAAGAAATCCGCCGGAAAAGAATCTCCGTCGTCTTCGGGCGCCGCCGACCCGCGCGCGCGCATCGTTGCCGCTGCCCTGCGCGAGGCCGCGGCGGTGGGCTGGCGCGGCGTGACAATGGAGGCGGTGGCCCGCCGCGCCGACATGGCGCTGGGTGATGTCATTGCCGCCGCGCCGACCAAGGCGCACCTGGTGGCGCACATCGCCGCGCAGGTGGATGCGCAAATGCTGGCGCGGGTCGGGTTTCCCGACGCAACGGTCAGCGTGCGCGACCGGCTGTTCGACGTACTGATGAAGCGCTTCGACGCGCTGCAAAAGCATCGCGACGGCTTCCTCGCCCTGCTGACCGGCCTGTCGCGCGATCCGCCGGCCGCGGCGATGGCGCTGGCGCGGCTGTCGCGCAGCATGGCCGCGGTGCTGGCCGCCGCCGGCGTGTCGAGCGACGGACTGATCGGCTGCGCGCGCGTTCATGCGTTGAAGGCGGTGCATCTGTCGGCCTTGCGCGCCTGGCGCACCGACGACAGCGCCGACATGTCCAAGACCATGGCCGCGCTCGACAAAGCCCTGAACCTGGCCGAGCGCGCCGCCACGTTCACCCGGCTGCGGCGGCCGGCCGAGAAAAAAGCGGCGTAGCGATCGCCGCGCGGGGGAGGGGATCATGCTGAAGCGACGCACGGCGCTGGCCGCGACCGCGGCCGCCCTGACGGCGCCGGCCCTGGCGCAGGACCGGGGCAAGGTGGCGGTGATCGGCACCGGACGCATGGGCGGCGCCATCGGCAAGCGCTTCGCTGAACTGGGCTACACCGTCATCTACGGCTCGCGCGATCCGTCGGCGGACAAGGTCAAGGCGCTGGTGGCGGCCACCGGCGCCAACGCGCGCGCCGCAAGCCAGCTGGACGCCGCCGCCGAGGCCGACATCGTCGCGCTGGCGTTGCTGTGGATCGGCACCGAGGCCTTCATCAAGGACGCCGGGTCGCGCCTGGACGGCAAGATGATCTTCGACATTACCAACGCGCCCTTGAAATTCGGCACCAACGTGCGCGCCAACGCGGTCGACACGTCGGCGGGCGAACTGATCCAGGGCTGGGCGCCCAAGGCCAAGGTGGTCAAGGCTTTCAACACCGTCGGCTACCATATCGTGGAGAACCCGGCCCTCGCGAAAGGGCCGGTGACCGTGCCGCTGGTCGGCGACGACGCGGCGGCCAAGAAAACCGTGGCCGAAATCTGCCAGGCGATGGGCTTCGAGACGATCGACCTGGGGCCGATGGCCAATGCCCACGGGCTGGAGGCCATGGCGAAACTGTACTTCGTGCCCTACGGTGACCGGCGCTTCGACGAAGCGTTCGAATACTACTTCCGCAAGGGCACCGCACCGCCCGGCATCACCGATGCCGCCGTGCGCCGGTCGAATTGAGCGCCGATGCGCGCGCTGGTCCTGACGTTCCTGATCCTGGTGTCGGGCGCCGGGCGCGCCGATGACGCGGCGACGACCCGCGAAGTGACGGCGGTGGTCGAGGCCATGGCCGCGCGCTGGACGGCGGGCGAGCGCCAGACCATTGTGGCCGACTTCTGGGACGCTGAAGACCCCGGCGTGATGTATCTGGCCGGCGAGCAGCCTGACTGGTTCGTCGGCGCGCCGGCGATCGCGGCGTATCTTGGTCCGCGGCCCAACGCGCCGCCCAGCATCTCCAGCTTCGCGGTGTCCAACATCCGCGTGCGGCCCGTGGCCGCCGACGTGGCGCTGGCGGCGTGGGAACTCGACTACCAGTTCCAGCGCGGCGCG
>JANRJB010000205.1:0-2551 GCA_033764265.1 Rhodospirillaceae bacterium
CGCCGCGCCCGGCGCCGCGAGGCGCTGGATTTCCGGCGCAAGGCCGATCAGCGGCTTCATCAGGATGTTCGCGAACACCGTGTCATACGGCCCGAGCCGGCGCATGTTCGGTGTGTTCGCCCCGCGCACATGGTGAACGAAGAAACGGCTCACCTTGTTCTTGCGCGCGTTCTCCCGCGCCACGAACACCGAGTCCCGGTCGATGTCGCTGCCCGTCGCCAGCTCCGCGCCGACCTTCAGCGCTGCGATTGCCAGCACGCCCGAGCCCGTGCCGAGGTCCAGCACCCGGCCGACCTTGCGCCGCCGGCGCACATCCGCCAGCGCCAGCAGGCAGCCGAGCGTCGTGCCGTGATGCCCCGTTCCGAAAGCGGGGCCGGCCTCGATCAGCACCGCTGTCTTGCCCGGCGAGGTCGAGGCCAGCGCATGGCTGCCGACCACGACGAACCGTCCGGCGTTCACCGGCGGCAGGCCTTCCAGCGACAGAGTCACCCAGTCGCGCTCGACGATCTCCTCGATCCGCGCTGTCAGCTCCGGCGCGGCTTCCTCGATGATGGCAACGCATTCCTCGGCCTCCTCGAGCGTCTCGGCGAACGCATCGAGGCGCCAGGCGCCCCGCGCATCTTCCTTCGCATCGACGGCGCCCGCCGGAGACGGATCAACCCAGGCAAGCGTTTCCCAGGCGGCTTCGATCGGCCCGCGCGGGCCTTTGGCTGTGATCTGATACATGGGCGCGGGCGTTAGCAGGGCCGCGCCGACATTGGAAGAGCGTGCGCCATGCCACCTCAACCCGAATTAATCGGAACTCCTGACCGGCGCAGGCGTTCACCCTGCATCAGAAACACATGCATCGGAGCGTTCTCATGCCTACTCCATCCGGACACACCACGGCCATCCGGGCCAGCCGCACCATCGGCACCAGCGTCTACAACACTGCAGGCGACAAGATCGGCAAAGTCGAAGACGTCGTTCTCGACAAGACCGACAACACGGTCCTGTTCGCCGTCGTCGGCTTCGGCGGCTTCCTCGGCATGGGTGAGAAGTTCCATCCGGTGCCCTGGTCGGCGCTCGATTACAGCAAGGAACGCGACGGCTACGTCGTCCCTTACACGAAAGACCAACTGCAGGCGGCCCCGGCTCACGACATCGACGAGCTTACGCGTGATGACGGTCATGCGACCCGCGATTCGGCCTACAGCTATTACAAGGTGCAACCTTACTGGATCTAGCATCCACTGAGGCAGACACGGAAGGCGGGCGCGAAAGCGCCCGTCTTTTCCTTATGCGGCCGCAGCCCAGGCGACCCACGCCGCCGCTGCCGCGCCTGCCACGCCCAGCCCCCGCGTCGACCATCTGAGACCCTGGCCGTTGATCGATCCTGAAAACCGGACGAGCGCCAACGCGCACAGTACATAGACGGACAGGATCAGATAAACGGTCAGGTCCGAGATCAGGCTGAACTGTTTCACGAGGTCCGGTGAAACCGTCAGCAGGGCCACAAGACTCATCAGTACACCCATCACGATGAGGTCGCGCACCGGCGCAGCGCCCGGTGTGGTGCTCGACAGCGCCTTCGGAAGGAAGCCCCGCCGGCCGCCGGCCTGCCCCGTCTCGCCCCCGACCAGTATCCAGCCCGCGGTGCAGCCCACCGTGCGCGCAAACGCAGCGCAGGCCACGGCAACACCGGCCGCGGATCCTGCGACCGACCCGATCACATCGGCAAACGGGGCCGTCGATGCCGCAAGGGCCGCCGCCGGCATCAGGCCGAACAGCGCCGCCGTCGCGAGCGCATACACCACCGCGGCCAGTCCGACCCCGCCGGCCGCCGCGATAGCAATATTGCGCTTCGGATGCCTCACTCTTCCGGCAATCGCATTGGCACTCTCGAGCCCGAGGAAAGCCCAGAAGATGGAAATCAGCGTCGGCGGCAGCGCCACGCCGAGCGGCTCGCCGGAAACATTCCAGGAGGCCGCAAAGACATCAGCGTCAAATCCCGAAAAGCCGATCACGATGGCCGCCGCGATCGGCGCGAGGCCGATGGCAAGGGTCGCCGACGACATCCGCCCCACGAAGCGCGGCCCCATCATCGCGCACCCCACAAGTACCCAGAGAAGCGCGAGGATCGCGATCAGACGCGGCACCGCCTCCAGCTTCACACCAAAGATCGCCGCGCCATAGCCGGCGGCCACAACCGCAATCCCGACAACGCCGATGAAACACGACGCCCAGTAAGCCGCCCAGGCCAGGAAGCCCAGCGCCGGATGAAAGGCCGTACCCGGATATTCCGTCAGCGATTCCGTTCCGTCCCGCATGCCGCCGAGGCAGGCGAACACGAGCGCCAGCGCAACCGCGATCACCGCCGCCACGCCCCACGCAATCAGGCTCGCCGAGCCGACCGAAGCCAGCACCGCCGGCAACAGGAACACGCCGGATCCGATCATGTTCCCCGCCACGATCGCCATCGCGAGGGCGGGCCCGATCTGCTTTTCCGTTCCGCTCACGCCGGATATCCGGCGTCGCGGCGCAGCCGGGCCTGGAACCAGGCCACCGCGCC
>JANRJB010000225.1:0-14226 GCA_033764265.1 Rhodospirillaceae bacterium
GCCGGTCGGCACCGGCCCGTTCAAGGTGGACGCCATGGCCGCCAACCGCTGGCGGCTGTCGGCCCACGCCGGATCGTGGCGTCCGCCCCAGGTCGACAAGCTCGAACTGCTGGTGTTGCCCGACGCCTCGAGCCGGGTGCAGGCCTTGGAAGCGGGCCGCGTCGACGTGGCGCTGGTGATCGGGCCCGACAACATCGAGGCGTTGGAGGCGGCCGGCGCGCGGGTGGAGACGTTCATCACCGCTACCACCTTCGCCATCACGTTGCGCACAACCGCCGGCGGGCCGCTGGCCGACGTGCGAGTGCGCAAGGCGCTCAACCACGCCATCAACCGCGAACGCATCGTCGCTTCGCTGCTGGCCGGCCGCACGGTGCCGTCGGGCCAGCCGGGCACGCGCGGGGTGTTCGGCCACGACCCCGAACTCGCGCCCTACCCCTACGACCTTGCCCGGGCCAAGGCTCTGCTGGCCGAGGCGGGGTATTCGGGCGGATTTGCGTTCACACTCGACGCCGCCACCAGTTCCACCGCCGCCGACGCGTCGGTGTTCCAGCAAGTGCAGGCCGATCTGCGCGAGGTGGGCGTGACCATGACCATCAACACCATGCCCTATCCGCTGTTCCTGTCGAAAACCGTGCGCACCGAATTCGAGGGCGATGCCTTCCCGATTTCGTGGGCGGCGTGGCCGACGCTGGACACGTTGCGGGCGATGGAGATGCATTCGTGCCTGCGGCTGGTGCCGTGGTTCTGCGACCCCGCGCTGGTGCCGGTGATGAAACAGGCCTTGGCGGAGCGCGACGAGGCCCGCGCGCTGGCCTTGCGCCGGCAGGTGGCGCGCGCGTTGCACGATCAGGCCACGGGACTGTTGCTGTACGAACTGCCGGTGTTCGTGGGCCTGAGCCCCCAGGTGCGCGATTTCACGATGGTCGGCTATCGCATTTTCTACGATCGCATCGCGCTTGCGCCATGAAGGCGATCCTTGCCGCCGCACTGGTCTCAAGTTCGTTCGGCGCGGTGGCGGCGGACCGTGTCGCCACGGTCGCCATGGAGAACCTGCCGGCGGCTCTGGCCAGCCCGTTTCGCGCCGCGCAGCTTCATACCTCGGCGCTGTTCGATCCGCTGGTGCGCTTCGACGCCGAGGGCCGGCTGCAGCCGGCCTTGGCAATCAGCTGGGAAAATCGAGATCCGCTGACCTGGCGGTTGACGTTGCGCCCCAGCGTCAGTTTTTCCAACGGCACGCCTTTGGACGCGGCGGCAGTTGTCACGGCCATCGACTATCTGGCGAATGAGGCGACGTTCGACGACCTGACCAAGCGCGAGGTGCCGCCACTGGCCGGCGCAACCGCCGTCGATGCGCTAACCGTGGACATCCGCACCGTCGAGCCGGTGCCGCTGTTCCCGCGCTACGCCACCGCCATCCAGATTCCCGAACCCCATTTGTGGACGTCGTTGGGCCGCGAGCGCTTTGCCCGCGCGCCGGTGGGCACCGGGCCGTTCAAGGCCGAGACCATCGCCGCGACGCGCTGGTCGCTGGCCGCCAACCCGTCATCGTGGCGCGCGCCGCAGGTCGATCGGCTGGAGCTGCTGATGCTGCCCGACGCGGCGGCGCGCATTCAGGCGTTGCAGTCCGGACGCATCGACGTCTCGACCGTCGTCGCGCCCGACCAGATCGCCGACATCGAGGCCAGCGGCGGGCAGGTGAGAAGCTACCTGAGCCCGGCGGTCTACGGCCTGGTCCTGATCACCACGCGCGGCGGGCCGCTGGCCGACGTGCGCGTGCGCCGCGCGCTCAACATGGCGGTGGATCGCGAGCGCATCATCACCCAGCTACTGGCGGGGCTGACGGTGCCGGCCAACCAGCCGGCGGCGCGCGTATCCTTCGGCTACGACCCGGAGATTCCCCCCTACGGCCACGATCCCGACGCCGCACGCGCGCTGCTGGCCGAGGCAGGCTATCCGCGCGGGTTCGCCTTCACGCTCGACGCCAATGTCGGCGGCTCGGCGGCGGATACCTCGGTCTGGCTGCAGGTTCAGGCCGACCTGCGCGCGGTCGGCGTGGCGATGGAGATCCGCACCATGCCCAACGCGGTTTACCTGGAGCGCGTCAACCGCATGGAGTTCGAGGGCGACGCGTTTCCGATGGCCTGGCCGTCGGCGCCGCCGCTCGACGTATGGCGCGCGCTGCAAGTGCATTCCTGCCTGCGACCGGTGCCGTGGTTCTGCGACCAGGGCATCATGCCGACATTGATGGCGGCCCGCACCGAGTGGGACGAGTCCAGGGCATTGGCGCTACGCCGCGAGGTGGGGCGGCACTATCACGACGCCGCGCCGGCGCTGTTCCTGTATGAGCTGCCGGCGCTGGTGGGCCTGGGCCCACGCGTGCGCGAATTCGCCTACGCCAACGGCGTCATCGCCTTCGACCGGTTGACGGTGGCGGACTGATGCGCGCGCTGGCCGCGATGATCGTCGTGTTGGTTGGGGCCTGGCCGGCCGCGGCGGCGACCCTGCGCATGGCGGTGGATATTCTGCCACCGTCGCTGGCCAACCCCTATCGCAGTTCGCTGCCGCCGACGGTGTGGTCGGTCTACGCCCTGTTCGATGCGCTGACCCGGTTCGACGCAAACAACCAACTGCAGCCCGCGCTGGCGGTGGGTTGGGAAAAGATCGACGATCTGACCTGGCGCTTCACGCTGCGCGACGGCGTGACGTTCCACAACGGCCAGCCGTTCGACGCCGCGGCGGTCAAGGCCGCCGTCGACTACGTGACCTCCGACGCCGCGGCGCGCGAGGGGCTGAAGCGCGAAATCGCGGTGCTGGCCGGCGCGCGCGTGGTCGATCGGCTGACGGTGGACATCTTGACCACCGAACCCGCGCCGCAGATGCCGCGCTATGCCACCGGGCTGATGATCGGCGAACCGGCCGCGTTCGCCGCCCTGGGCCGCGACGGTTTCGCCCGCCAACCGGTCGGCACCGGACCATTCAAGCTGGACGAGATGGCGGATAACGCCTGGCGGCTGTCGGCCTTCGACGCCGCCTGGCGCAAGGCCAAGGTGGCGGGCCTGCACATCCTGGCCGTGCCCGAGGCGGCGGCGCGCGTTTCGGGCCTGCTGGCCGGGCGGCTGGACATCGTCATGTCGCTGAACCCGGATTCCATCGACGCCATCGTCGCGTCGGGCGGGCGGACCTATGTGGCCAGCGACCCAGCGGTGTTCGGCATTTCGTTCATCACCGGCAAGCCCGGCCCCTGGCAGGACGCGCGCGTGCGCCGGGCGCTCAATATGGCGGTCAACCGTCAGGGCATTATCGACGTGCTGTTGACCGGAGCGACGGTGCCCGCCGGCCAGCCGGCCGCGCGCGCGGTGCTGGGCCACGACCCCGCGCTGGCTCCCTACCCGTACGACCCGCAAGGCGCAAAGCGGCTGTTGGCCGAGGCCGGGCACGGCAACGGGTTTTCGTTCGTGCTTGAGGCGGCCACCGGCATCGATCCCAACGATGCGGCCGTCTACCAGCAGATCCAGGCCGACTTGCGCGCCGTCGGCGTGGCGATGGAAATCCGCACAGTTCCGGCAACCCAGTTCTACAACGCCCTGCGCATGACCGAGTTTTCCGGCGATGCCTTCCCGATCGACTGGCCGTCGTGGCCGACCATCGACGTGACCCGGGCGTTGCTGCCCCATTCCTGCGAACGGTTGAAGCCGTGGTACTGCGACCCCGCGATCATGCCGAAGCTGGTGGCGGCGCGAACCGAATGGGATGAGGCCTCTGCGCTGACCCTGCGCCGTGAACTCATGCGCCACTATCGCGACCAGGCGCCGGCGATCTTCCTCTACGAGAACGTGACTTTCGTCGGCCTCGGAAAGGGCGTATCCGGTTTCGGCATCGTCAACGGCGTGCACATCGCCTTCGAAGATATCGAGCTGGCGCCATGACCCCTATTCGACACCTCGCGCGCGGACTCTTGGCCGCCGCCGTGATGAGCGCGGCCCCGGTTCAGGCCGCCGACAAGGACCTGTTGCGCCTGGGGCTCGACACCCTGCCCCTGTCGTTCGGCGTGCCCTACCGCACCGCCGCCATTCCGACGCTGTACACCACCTCGGCGATGTTCGACGGGCTGACGCGCATCGAGGCCGACGGCACCCTGAAGCCCTGGCTGGCCACCGCGTGGCACAGCACGGACGGGCTGACCTGGACGTTCACGCTGCGCGACGACGTGAATTTTTCCAACGGCGTGAAGCTGACCGCCGAGGCCTTCAAGGTCGCGGTCGACTACCTGACCAGCCCCGAAGCGCTGAAAGAGGGGTTGATCCGCGAAATCCCGCCCTTGAAAGCGGCGCGCGTGATCGATGCGCGCACCATCGAGATCACCCTGGCGGAAGCCGACGCCATGTTCCCGCGCTCGGCGGCGGCCTTGTACGTGGCCGAGCCAGGCCAGTGGCAGGCGCTGGGCCGCGACGGCTTCGGCCAGAAGCCGGTCGGCACCGGGCCCTACGCGCTCGAGCGCTGGGAGCCCAACCGCGGTGTGTTCACCGCGTTCGAGGGGTCGTGGCGCAAGCCCAGGGTGGCGCGACTGGAGATCGTCGCCGTGCCCGACCGCACCGCGCGACTGCAAGGCCTGATCGCCGGCCAGATCGACGTGGCGCTGGGCTTGAGCGCCGGCGACATGACCTCGGTCGAGGCGGCGGGCGGCACGGCGCTGCGCATTCCCACCTCGCTGGTCAACGGCTGGTCGTTCATGCTGATGCGCGACGGCAAGCCGAATCCGGGCCCGTGGCAGGACGTGCGCGTGCGCCGGGCCATGACCATGGCCATCGACCGGCAGGTGATTGTCGACGCGTTGCTGGACGGCGCCGGCCGGGTGGCGACGCAACCGGCGACGCAAGCCACCTTCGGCCATAACCCCGCGCTTGCGCCGCTGCCCTACGACCCCGACGCCGCCAAGAAACTCTTGGCCGAGGCCGGCTATCCGAATGGATTTTCGATGTCGCTGATGGTCACCACCGGCGGCGTCGGCGTGGATACCGAGGTGGCGCAGAAAGCCGCCGACGATTTGTCGCGCATCGGCGTCAAGGTGACCATCGAGACCGAGCCGATGGCGCAGTACTTGCAGCACCTGAGCCGCGCCGGTTTCCCGACCGATGCGTTTTCCTCGGCCTGGCCGTCGGATCCCAACATCGACGCGATCCGACCCATGCGCATGCATTCGTGCCTGCGGCGCGAACCGTTCTATTGCGACCCCGCGATCATGCCCAGGATCGCCGCCGCGCTGACCGCCATGGACCCGGCCGAAGCCCTGACGCTGCGCCACGAGGTGATGGCGTTCTATCACGAGCAGGCGCCCGGCATTTATTTCTACGAAGGCACTCTATTTGTCGGCCTGGCGCCGCGGGTCCGTGATTTCTCCTCGGCCTTCAACATGATCGCCTTCGACAAGGTGTGGCTGGCGCAGTGACCGGCCCCGACCGCACGGACGTCGCGACCATGACGGACCATCGGCGTTTGATCCCGCTGTCGATCGTGCTGTCGGTGGTGCTGTTGCCGCTGATGGCCGGCGTGGTGGCAATCATCATTTGGCAAAGCTACAGCCGGAGCGTCGAGGCGGCGTTGAGCGCCGGTCGGCAACTGGTTGGCAACCTGCAGACCGAGGTGGCGCTGCAGCAGAGCGCGCTGCTGGCGCCCTTGAAAGTGGCGATCGCCACCCTCAGCACTGACCCGCGCCTGACGGCCGACGGCGCCGCGGCGATGGAACGGCCGCTGCTCGCGTTGCTCGACGCCTACCCGCACATCGCCGCGATGCGCATCGGCTTCGAGTCCGGCGCCGCGCTCGAGGCCGTCAGCCTGCGCGAGATTTACGGCGGCGCGGTGGCCGACATCGTCGCCCTGAGCGGGGCGCGCTATGGCGTGCGGCAGGTGCGTCCGGCCGCGGCGCGCGGCGATGGCAATGAAGCGCGGTCGTGGAACCTTTACGATGCGAACCGGGCCTTGATCGCGGCGCGCGACGACGACCCGGTCGGCGGCGATCCGCGCGCCATGCCGTGGTTCGCCGCCGCCGATGCGGCCGGCGGGCCGGTCGATACGATGCCCTACGTCATGAGCATGACCGCCACCGCCGGCGTGTCGACCACCCAGGGGTTCATCGCCGCCAACGGCGAGCGCGGCGCCATCGCCGCCGACATGGGGCTGCGGCAGTACTCGCTGCCGCTGGAGAGCCTGGCGATCAGCGAGAACCAGCAGGTGTTCCTGTTCACCGGCAGCGGGCGTCTGCTGGCCCACACCGACTACGACACGGTGATCCGCAAGACCGCGGAACCCGCCGCGGTCGGCGCGGTTGTCGACCTGGCGTCGGTGGATGACCTGACCCACCCGACCGCGCGCGCGATCGTGGCGGCGCACCGCGCCCAGGGCGGCAGTTTCAGCCTGCGCGACCTGGAAGCGGGCGGCACCGCCTACCTGGCCGCGGTCACGCGCCTGGCAGTCGGCGACGGGCCCGACGGCAGCGGCGTTTACATGGCTTTCGCTTTGCCGCAGAGCACGTTCACCGCGGCGTTCATCGCCATCGGACGCAATGCCGCGCTGATCTCGGCCTTGGTGATGCTGGCCAGCGTGCCCTTGATCGTGCTGGTGGCCCGCCGCCTGGCCCGGCCGCTCGCGGGCTTGGCGCAGGCCACCGACCGCATCGCCCAGCTGGACTTGGGTGCGCCGGTGTCTGCGCCGACGCGCATCGCCGAGATCGCAACGCTCGGCAACTCGCTCGACCGCATGTCCGGCGCCCTGTCGCAGATGGCCAAGTACGTGCCGAAGTCGCTGGTGCAGGACCTGGTGCGCTCGGGCCTGTCGGTCGACGTGGGCGGCGAGCGGCGACCGATCGCACTGCTGTTTACCGACGTGAAGGACTTCACCCCGATCGCCGACGGATTGGCGCCCGAGGCGCTGATGGCGCAGATGTCGGAGTATTTCGATGTCCTGGTGCGCGTGATCCTGGCCCACGGCGGCACGGTGGACAAATTCGTCGGCGACGCGGTGTTCGCCTTCTGGAACGCGCCGAACCGTCAGGACGACTATGTCGCCCTGGCCGCCCGCGCCGCGCTGGCGGTGCGCGACGCTTCCAACGGCCTGAACGGCCACTGGCGGGCGTCGGGCAAGCCGGTGTGGTACACGCGCATCGGCGTGCACGCTGGCGAGGCGGTGGTCGGCAACGTCGGCTCGTCCGACCGGATGGACTACACCGCCATCGGCGATACCGTGAACATGGGCTCGCGCATCGAGGGGCTGAACAAGGCCTACGGCACGCAGGTTCTGATCAGCGAACAGGCCGTCCGCGGACTGGCGGGTCAATTCTCGGTGCGGCCGATCGATCTGGTCGTGCCGAAGGGCGCGACCACGCCGCTTGAGGTGTTCGAACTGCGCGGACCGGCCGGCGAAGCGCGCGACGCGGCGCTGATGACCGCCTGGGCCGATGTGATCGCCGCTTACCGTTCGCGCGATTGGGGATTGGCGCAACGGCAGTTGAATGATTTTCAACGCCGCTGGCCCGACGACGGCCCCGCGCTCATGTTCGCGACCCGAGTCGCCGGATTTGCGTCGAATCCGCCTCCCGCAGTGTGGGACGGCGTGACGAAATTCTCGGATAAGTAGTGCCGCGGCTGATGGTTGTGACGGGGCGGTGAAAGATTTCGTCGCGGTGCCCGAGTCGCGCTTGGCACCGGCCGGTAATCCACACAAACTCTCCCGCGGAGACGGTGGCGTTCGACCGTCGACGGGCGGCGCCCCTGGCGTCGAAAAAAGCCCGCGATTCGGCCGGCCTGCGAAGGGGAAAAACCTCCACGGCGTGATGCCGTGGTGACAATTCGCAGGGTGCCATGGCTGAAGTTATCCCCACGATTCCCACGTCCACGATCACCCGCATTGGCGAACGGCGCACGGGGCGACGAACCGCCTCGCTTGCTCGCGACGCGGCCGACGCCGAGGGCGACGACATGCTGGCGGCCGCCTTGGCGGCCCTGCCGACCGCGGTGGCGATCGTCGATACCGCGGGTCGCATGGTCAGTCGCAACCCGGCATTCGCCGCGCTGACGGGCACGGTTGCGCCGCCGGGGTCGGCCTTCGACCGGCTTTTTCACTTCGCCGACCAGCCGACAGTACGCCAGATGCTGCAGCAGGCCCGATTTACGCAGGCGGCGTGCATGGTCGGCTTGGTGGACCTGCGGCGGATCGAATTAATCGCCCAGCGGCTCGACCGTCCGGGCCGGCGGACGCTGATCGTGGTCCACCTGACGCCGCCCCGCGCCGCGCCTGTCGAGGCCGAGCGGCTTGCCATAATGAATCACGACCTGCGCACGCCGCTGAACGCTATCATGGGCTTCGCCGAGATGATTCAACGCGACGCGCTGGGCCAGGGCGTCGCCGAGCGGTATCGCGACTACGCAGAGGACATCGTCGGCGCCGCGGCGCTGATGTTGCGCACCGTCGAAAAGCTGGTGCGGGCCGCATCGGACGACGCGGCCGGTTCGACCGGCCGGCCCCACTGAGGCCAACGACGCGATTTCGGACTGACGGCGAATGATCTAGCCTTGCGCGGTTTCATCGCGCGGGGGAGATCGGCCATGCATCGCGTTGCGGGCGCGGCGTTCGGAGCGGCGTTGACGTGGATCGGCGCGGCCGCGGCACAGACAGCCGCGCCGGCCGGTGGCGGACTGTACCAGGTGATCCCCGCGCAACCGTCGCCGCGCCAGACGCTGATGGTGCAGGAGCTGAACTACCTGATGCGCATCTGGCCCGGCGAGTACGACAACCGCGAGCAGGTGCAATTCGACAGCGACGTCGGCAAGAAAAGCCTGGAGGCCGGCGGGCATGCGCGGATTCACTCCTCGGTACGACGCGTCAGCCTGCCGGCGTTCGGCGAGCATGTGCTGTACGTGGAAGAGTACCGCGACAACGATCCGGCCAGGCTTTTCCGCCAGCGGCTTTATGTGCTGGCAGCCGATGAGCAGGCCAAGGCGATCCGCTTGACGCTGCACTTTTTCAAGGACGGCAAGAAGCATCTGGGCGCGCACCTCGATCCCGGCAAATTGGCGGGCGTGACGCCAGCGGACACCACCACCCTGCCCGGCTGCGATATTCTCATCCGCCGCGACGTCGATGGTCTGTTGGGCGGCATGAACCCCGCAACGTGCGTGTTCGGCGACGACGGCAAGAAGCGCGCCGGCGACTACCAGGTGCGCGTGACCGAGGACGGCGTGTGGTTCCGCGACCGGACGCTCGATCCCGCGACCGGCAAAGTGATCGAACAGTGGGCCGATTTTTCCTGGCACCAGCTGGAGCGGGCCCGGCTGTTCGCCTGCATGATCGACTTCCCCAAAGAGCCGGGCTCGCCCGTGCAGTACACCGACAAATACATCGTGGTGCACGACCAGGGCGGCACCTACCCGTTCGTGCATCCCGACGGCCGGCCGATGGTGATGACGCTGCGCAACAATTGGTCCTACGGCATGCAGCGCGAGACGCTGGTGGTGGTGGTGCAGGACAAGGACGAGCGCGGCAAGACGCTGGCTTATGGGTGGACCGAACCGGGCGCCGACCGCATCGGCATCAACCCCGAATGGATGCGCGTGCAATGCGATCTAGATACCGAACTGAACCGCAAGCTGCAGCAGGACCTGAGGCCGGAGTCATGAGCGCGACCGAACTCTCGCGCCGCGGGCTGGCGCTCGGCGGCGCCGCGCTGGCGGTCGGCGTGTCGGCCGGTACAGCGCGCGATACACCCGATGCGGTCCACGTGCGCCTTAGCACGACCGGCGCGGGCCCGCTCGCGGCACGCCTTGCCCGCCTGATCGACGAAATCGCGGGCTTCGGGCCAACGCCCCCGGTGATCGCGTTCGCCGTCGACCCTGGCGATCTCAGCGCGACGGATGTCGACGCCTTGGCCGCGCGCGGGGCGCGTTTTGGCGCTGCGATCACGTTCGCATCGATGGATACAGCGCAGACCGGAAACCAGGCCGACGTGGTGGAACGCGTGGGTTGAGCCACACCCCTTGGTGGCCGTTCATCCAGACGAATCAAATAAGCTTGAATCGTATTATTTCGAACAATTAAATGTTGATTATCCCGATTTAACCGGTTACCCCGGCCTTTCATCCTGGATGGGGGCGGGCATGACCGGCGGCGAAACCCAGGCGGTTCACTACATTCCGATTGTCACGACGGTTCTGTCGGCGATTTTCAGCGCCATCCTGCTGCGCCGATACGCGTCCAAGGGCACCGGTCTGCACCTTTTGTGGTGGGGCTGCGGCATTGCCGTTTACGGCCTGGGTACCGCCTTTGAAAGCGCCATCACCCTGTTCGGCAACTCCATTGCCCTGACCAAGGGCTGGTACATCGCCGGCGCGCTGTTGGGCGGCTACCCGCTGGCGCAGGGCAGCGTGTATCTGTTGATGGATAAGCGCACCGCCCACCGGCTGACCGCCATCACCGTGCCGTTCATCGTCATCTCGTCGATCCTGGTGATCGCCTCGCCGGTCAACCTGGCGGTTTTCGAAACCACACGGCCGTCAGGCGCCGTTCTCGGCTGGTCGTGGATCCGGCTTCTGACTCCGTTCATCAATCTCTATGCCGTCGCCTTCCTGGTGGGCGGCGCGATCTATAGCGCCTGGCGATACTGGCACGGAACGCAAGTCGGCTCGGGCCATCGGGCAGCGGGCAACGCGCTGATCGCTTTCGGCGC
The DNA here is from genome assembly GCA_033764265.1 of Rhodospirillaceae bacterium. Classification (GTDB taxonomy): domain Bacteria; phylum Pseudomonadota; class Alphaproteobacteria; order Rhodospirillales; family Rhodospirillaceae; genus VGEM01. The sequence goes on from JANRJB010000225.1 coordinate 10,715, forward strand.
GACGCTGCCGGGTATCGGCGGCACCATGGCCAAGGCCGGAATGGTCGAGGCGCTGTATGTCGGCGAGTTCGTCGGCCTGTTGTTCATCTGGGCCGGGTTCGAGATGAATGTGCGCGCGCCACGCGCGGCACCGGCGCCGGCGTTGGCCGCTTAAGCAGCGCGCGCGAAAAGCTCGGGCAACAGCCCGCGCGCGGCCAGCCGCCCAACATAGTGCGCGAAGTGCCGGTGGGTGTGCGCGCGCTTGGGCAGTTCCAGCCAGTTCTGTTCGGCGAAGGCGATGATCGCCGGCTCGCCGTGCTCGGCCTCCCACAGGATGCCGAGCAACGAGGCGAGGTTCTCCTCATCCTCCTGGGTGGCGGCGTCGGCGCAGCGCGCGGCATTGGCCGCCGCGATGCGTCCGGTCTCGGGCCCGGCGCCCAGGCCGAAGTCGAACAGCCGGCGGCGCGCGGCCGGCGCGATTTGCCAATGGGCGATTTCGTGGAACACCACGCTGGTTTCCGACCGGGCGGCGATGAATGCGCCGTTCCAGCTGAAGCCATCGGCGGGATCGGCGTCGCGGATGGGAATGCCGAGCCGGCGGGCCAGATCGACTGCCTTGGCGCGGCCGGCATTGAGGTCGGCGCGTAAGCCCGGCGCCAGCGACAACGTGCCGGCGATGCGGCGAAACGCCGCGCGGGCCACGGGATCGCCGGCAAGGCCAGCGTCGAAGCACTCCAGCAGTCCGGGTAACTGAACAGGATCGAGCGGCGTCAGGATCATGGGGCGCTTCCTATTCAATTCGCGCGTCCGCGTCTAGGATCGCGTCATCGCCGACATGGAGGACCAAATGACCGAGACCATCATCGCGCCCACGCGCCGCAGATTGATCGGCGGCCTAGCTGCCGGGACAGTAGCCGCCGGGACAGTTGCCGCCGCCGCACCCGCAACCGCGGCCGAAGCCAAGCCGGCCTCGATCATCAAAGCCAGAATGCCGCTTCTGGCGCGGCACGAGGGCACCTGGACCGGCACCTATACCTTCATCACCCCCGAGATGAAGGTGAACGACAAATACGATTTCCGCATCAATGTGAAGTTCCCCGACGAGGGTAAGGGCGGCATCACCTATCGCCAGGAAGGTTTCTACACCTGGCCCGATGGCCGCACTCAGGAACTGGTGTTCGAGGCCCAATACGCCGGCGGGCGCATGGTCACCTTCGACGGCCGCATCGCCGGCTGGATGACCGAGGTGGATGACCGCACGATCTATCTGAACTTCTGGTTCGACGATCAGCCGGGCATCGACGTGTGCGAGATGATCCAGCTGGCGCCCAACAACCGCGACCGGGGTCGCACCTGGCACTGGTACAAGGATGGCCAGCTGTTCCAGATCACCCTGGTGAACGAACGCCGCGTGAGCTAATCGGCCGAAAGGACCACGACCTGTTCCGGGTGGGTGGCCTCGATCATCGGGCCGTTGCGCGAGGTCAACCAGCCGCGCGCCTCGACGATGCGGCCTTCGAGCGCCAGCGGATCGAGGCCGGCGGCGGCGAACAGGTCTTGCGCGTCGCGATCGAGCGACACCGTAAAGTCGGTGCGGAAGTCGGCGCCGAAGTTGAGATACACCCGTTCGCGGACCCGGGCGGCATCGACCACGCGGCCGGCGACGATCTGAAAGCTGCCGATGTCGGCGCGCAGAGTCATGGGGTCGGCGGCGCGCACGGCGTAGAACGGCCGCGACCAGATGCCGCGCGATGCAGCTCGCGCCTCGGCCTCGGCGGCGTAGAGTTGGGCGGCCAGCCGGCGATTGTCGGGAAACGTATAAACCCGCGCCCAGCCACGCCGCAGCATTTCGTCCTGCACCCACGTCCCGTCGTCGCGCACCACGTGGGCGAGCGTTCGGCCGTTGCGGTCGCGTGCCGTTTCGCCCAGCCGCAACGCCACCTCGCGACCCTCAACCAGATCGCTCAGGGCCGCCTTGGCCTCGTCGGCCAGCGGCCAGGCTTTGAATCCTGCCCGACCCAACGGCAGCTTGGGCGCCTGCAGCCCGATCAGGCGGACATCGGCGTCGTGGCCAAGAACGCGCACGGTGTCGCCGTCGATGACCTCGGTCACGCGGCCGACGGGGCCCGCCTTGAGGTCGCTCGGGCCGTCGGCGCGACCCGGCCCGGCCATCAGAACCAGCAGCGCAACGCAAATGGGCCTTAATCCGTTCATGGCCGGATTCTATAGTCGCCGGACCGAATGCGGAATGCGGAGCGTGTGATGCGGATGTGTTTGCCGTGCGACACCCATCGCGGACTGAACCGCCGCGACGTGCTGGCGCGCCTGGCCGCCGGTTCGGCGTTGGCCTGCGGCTGCGTGGCGGTATCGGGGTGCACCACCAACCCCGCCACCGGCGGCCAGATGCTGGGCTTGAGTTCGGTCCAGGACGACGTGCGCCAGGGAACGCAGGCTTATCCCGAACTGATCAAGGCGTTCGGTGGCGCCTACGGCACGGACAGCCTGCAGAGTTACGTGACCGATGTCGGCCGGCGGGTGGCCGCCACCACCGAGCTGCCCGACCTGCCCTACGAATTCACGGTGCTGAACAGTCCGATCATCAACGCCATGGCCTTGCCCGGCGGCAAGATCGCGATCACGCGCGGGCTGTTGGCCCTGGCCGGGACCGAGGCCGAACTGGCCGGCGTGCTGGCCCACGAGGTCGGCCACGTCAACGCCCGCCACGGCGCCCAGGCCCAGGGCCGCGCGACCATCGCTCAGTTGGGCCTTGCGGTGCTGGGTATCGCCACCGGCTCGCGCGAGCTGGTCGAACTGGGCTCGTCGGTCGCCTCGACCTTTTTGCAGAAGTATTCCCGTGACCAGGAGTTCGAGGCCGATTCCCTGGGCGTGCGCTACCTGTCGCGGTCGGGCTACGACCCGGCGGCGATGGCCTCGTTCCTGGGCTCGATGCGCGAACAGTCGCAGGTCGAGGCCACCATGCAGGGCCTGCCGCCGGGCGAGGTGGACGAATACAACATCATGGCCTCGCACCCGCGCACGGTGGAACGCGTCCAACAGGCCGCGGCGGCGGCCGGCACGATCGCCGTGGCCAACCCGGCGGTGCGCCAGGCCGAGTACCTGTCGGCCATCAACGGCCTGTTGTTCGCCGACGACCCCGCGCAGGGCTTCGTGCGCGGCCGGCAGTTCATCCACACGGGGCTGAGGCTGGCGTTCGAGGTGCCCGACGGGTTCATCATCCGCAACGGCGCCGAGCAGGTGACGGCCCAGGACAAGTACGGATCGGCCATCGTGTTCGACGCCGCGCCGGTCCAGCGCAGCCGCAACCTGCTCGAGTACCTGCAATACGAATGGGTGACCGACATTCGCTTAAGCAACCTTGAGTCGATCCGCGTCAACGGCATCGCCGCGGCCACGGGCGCGGCGCGGGTGCAGGCCAGCAACGGCGTGGCCGACCTGCGCGTGGTGGCCTATGACGCCGGCCGCGGCCAGGTGTACCGCTTCCTGTTCGTCACCGACGCCCGCACCGGCGGCGC